>NZ_JACGVA010000077.1:0-263 GCF_014076985.1 Colwellia sp. MB3u-8 | reverse complement strand
AAATAAAACGTTGACATTAAAACTCAGGTGCGTAAGATACGCACCTCGCTTCAGGCAAGGCCTGCAGCAACGAATTACTTTACGGTATAGAGCGAATGAGATTCTGTATCGGTTAGTTATCTTCTTTGAAGAAACTAACTTTCTTTAACAATTAGTTATCATGCAATTTGTGTGGACACTCACATTAACGTTGATTTTACATAGTTATCCTCGGATAACAAAAAAACAGCTTAATATGATGTCACACAAAAATAAGTATCATT
>NZ_JACGVA010000076.1:0-259 GCF_014076985.1 Colwellia sp. MB3u-8 | reverse complement strand
ACAGAATATTTTTTGGTGGTGGAGAGGTTAAAGAACGCGAGAGCGGGATAGCTTTAACATTCGATATCGGTTATAAATTTTAAAATATAACAAGCTGTTCAAGCGGGACAAATAACAGTTGGCTAGTTTCGCTGTGATCTTGTACCACTTTGGTGGACAGTTATTTATTTAATTGTTACCAAAGAGGTTAACCATGGGACATACAAGAAAGCGACATTACAACCAATATTCATTAGCGTTTAAACTTCATGCTGTTTTA
>NZ_JACGVA010000075.1:0-3457 GCF_014076985.1 Colwellia sp. MB3u-8 | reverse complement strand
TCTAAATAGAAGCCTAGCAATGTCCTACTCTCACATGGGAACTCCCACACTACCATCGGCGCTAACACGTTTCACTTCTGAGTTCGGAATGGGATCAGGTGGGGCCATGTCGCTATTGTCGCTAGACAAAAAGGGTACAATCTAAAAAGCTGTTCAGTAAAGTATCACTACTCTACTTTTTATAAATACGTTGTTTAGTCTCTTATTCACACAATTGTCATGCGTGATGTGTATTCCTACACTTATGTCAAACTACATACACACTCAATAGTCACAAAACTACTTGGGTGTTGTATGGTTAAGCCTCACGGGTAATTAGTATTGGTTAGCTCAAGACCTCGCAGTCCTTACACACCCAACCTATCAACGTTGTAGTCTCCAACGACCCTTTAGGGAGCTTAAAGCTCCAGTGAGAACTCATCTCAAAGCCTGCTTCCCGCTTAGATGCTTTCAGCGGTTATCAGTTCCGAACGTAGCTACCGGGCAATGCTATTGGCATAACAACCCGAACACCAGCGGTTCGTCCACTCCGGTCCTCTCGTACTAGGAGCAGCCCTCTTCAATTCTCAAACGCCCACGGCAGATAGGGACCGAACTGTCTCACGACGTTCTAAACCCAGCTCGCGTACCACTTTAAATGGCGAACAGCCATACCCTTGGGACCGACTTCAGCCCCAGGATGTGATGAGCCGACATCGAGGTGCCAAACACCGCCGTCGATATGAACTCTTGGGCGGTATCAGCCTGTTATCCCCGGAGTACCTTTTATCCGTTGAGCGATGGCCCTTCCATACAGAACCACCGGATCACTATGACCTACTTTCGTACCTGCTCGACGTGTCTGTCTCGCAGTTAAGCTGGCTTATGCCATTGCACTAACCGTACGATGTCCGACCGTACTTAGCCAACCTTCGTGCTCCTCCGTTACTCTTTAGGAGGAGACCGCCCCAGTCAAACTACCCACCAGACAGTGTCCCCAAGCCCGATAAGGGCCCTAGGTTAGAACATCACGCATACAAGGGTGGTATTTCAAGGTAGACTCCACCACATCTAGCGACATGGTTTCATAGTCTCCCACCTATCCTACACATGTAGGAGCAATGTTCACTGTCAAGCTATAGTAAAGGTTCACGGGGTCTTTCCGTCTAGCCGCGGGTATACGGCATCTTAACCGCAATTTCAATTTCACTGAGTCTCGGGTGGAGACAGTGTGGCCATGATTACGCCATTCGTGCAGGTCGGAACTTACCCGACAAGGAATTTCGCTACCTTAGGACCGTTATAGTTACGGCCGCCGTTTACCGGGGCTTCGATCATGAGCTTCTCCGAAGATAACCCAATCAATTAACCTTCCGGCACCGGGCAGGCGTCACACCGTATACGTCATCTTTCGATTTTGCACAGTGCTGTGTTTTTAATAAACAGTTCCAGCCACCTGGTTACTTCGACTCTCCGATGCTTACTGAGCAAGTCATTCACATTAGAGAGCGTACCTTCTCCCGAAGTTACGGTACTATTTTGCCTAGTTCCTTCACCCGAGTTCTCTCAAGCGCCTTAGTATTCTCTACCTAACCACCTGTGTCGGTTTGGGGTACGGTTCCTATATATCTGAAGCTTAGAAGCTTTTCCTGGAAGCATGGCATCAATGACTTCAACTCCGTAGAGTCTCGTCTCGTATCTCAGCGTTTAAATGAAATCCCGGATTTACCTAAGATAACCGCCTACATACTTTCACACGGACTACCAACGCCGTGCTCACCTAGCCTACTCCGTCCCTCCTTCGCAATATATAGAAGTACAGAAATATTAATCTGTTTCCCATCGACTACGCGTTTCCGCCTCGCCTTAGGGGCCGACTTACCCTGCCCTGATTAACATGGGACAGGAAACCTTGGTCTTTCGGCGGGGGAGTTTTTCACTCCCCTTATCGTTACTCATGTCAGCATTCGCACTTCTGATACCTCCAGCATGCTTTACAACACACCTTCAACGGCTTACAGAACGCTCCCCTACCACTTGAACCTAAGTTCAAATCCGCAGCTTCGGTGACTAGTTTAGCCCCGTTACATCTTCCGCGCAGACCGACTCGACTAGTGAGCTATTACGCTTTCTTTAAAGGATGGCTGCTTCTAAGCCAACCTCCTAGCTGTCTATGCCTTTCCACATCGTTTCCCACTTAACTAGTACTTTGGGACCTTAGCTGGCGGTCTGGGTTGTTTCCCTCTTCACAACGGACGTTAGCACCCGTAGTGTGTCTCCCGCATATCACTCATTGGTATTCGGAGTTTGCAAAGGGTTGGTAAGTCGGGATGACCCCCTAGCCTTAACAGTGCTCTACCCCCAATGGTGTTCGTGCGAGGCTCTACCTAAATAGATTTCGGGGAGAACCAGCTATCTCCCGGCTTGATTAGCCTTTCACTCCGACCCACAAGTCATCACCGCATTTTTCAACATACGTGTGTTCGGTCCTCCAGTTGATGTTACTCAACCTTCAACCTGCCCATGGGTAGATCGCCGGGTTTCGGGTCTATACCCTGCAACTAAACGCGCAGTTAACACTCGCTTTCGCTACGGCTCCCCTATTCGGTTAACCTTGCTACAGAATATAAGTCGCTGACCCATTATACAAAAGGTACGCAATCACTAGACTAAATCTAGCTCTCACTGCTTGTACGTATGCGGTTTCAGGTTCTATTTCACTCCCCTCACAGGGGTTCTTTTCGCCTTTCCCTCACGGTACTGGTTCACTATCGGTCAGTTAGGAGTATTTAGCCTTGGAGGATGGTCCCCCCATGTTCAGTCAACGTTTCACGTGTGCCGACCTACTCGATTTCATGATAAGTTTATTTTCGTGTACGGGGCTATCACCCTGTATCGCTCTACTTTCCAGTAGATTCCACTAACTTACAAACCACTTAAGGGCTAATTCCCGTTCGCTCGCCGCTACTAAGGAAATCTCGGTTGATTTCTTTTCCTCGGGGTACTTAGATGTTTCAGTTCTCCCGGTTCGCCTCAACAAGCTATGTATTCACTTGTTGATACCCAACTTACGTTGGGTGGGTTTCCCCATTCGGATATCTTTGGCTATAACGGTTTTTATCACCTCACCAAAGCTTTTCGCAGATTAACACGTCCTTCATCGCCTCTAACTGCCAAGGCATCCACCACATACGCTTAGTCACTTAACCATACAACCCCAAGTAGTCTTTCGACTCATTAGTACGCATCAGAGACTAATCCGACGCAATTGTAAAGTCTGACATTTTCACGCACACAAAGTGTGTCTTGAATAAGAGTGGTAATTCATTACTAATAGATAAACTAAAAGTGAATAAACTACCGGGTTGATTACGTTTCCGAGGAGGACCCGTAATCACCATCATTAATAGGCGATATTCCTATTAATAACAGCTTGGTATTTATAATTTACAAACAACAGCGCGACACCGTGTTTGTC
>NZ_JACGVA010000074.1:0-33857 GCF_014076985.1 Colwellia sp. MB3u-8 | reverse complement strand
CAATCTCACTAATTATCTGATCATTTTTACTGGTTAAAATAACCCACTACTGCGTTATTTATTTAATAATTAGAACAACTAGTTATTAAAATAAATGCCTTATATTTGGCCATTTTTCCTGCGTATAAAGTAGACCACCTAATTAATGAAATTGGTATCATTCGTTAGACCACCTTTTATGGTCTCCCGATTAAACAGGCTTTCTTACTCTCGGTCTGACCGTGTTATCGTCAATTACTAATGCATAGACTCGGTGGAGTTAACCTTTTTATTTCATAAAATGTTATTTTACATAATCAACCTGATATGCTTTTTCTGAGTGCAACAGTGCCCAAATTAAGCGGGAATTTTTCGCGTCCAGTGCTACTGTTTCTCGTTTAAATCCTTGTCGTTTAACAAGATATTTTACCCAGATACGGGTACAGTCAGTTTATTTACAGTCAGCAATAACGCCTCGTGTGCCATGAATGAGTGAGGTACGAATATACTTTTCGCCTCGTTTGCTAATGCGAGCTAACCGAACAACGCCACCTTTAGTGTATTGCCTTGGTACTAAACCTATCCATGCTACAAATGAGCGACTGGTGTCAAAGTGCTTAGCATCATTAACGCTTGCCACCATCGCTGTTGCGGGATTTCACCAATATCAGCAATGTTCATCATACGTTTAGGATCTTTCATTTGATTAGCTAAGGCATAGAGCTTTCTGTCGTATTTGAGTGTTTCTTTGTTTAAAATTTTAATGCTTTGCCATAAATCATTGAGTAATTCACACGCAAGGAAGAGTAAATTATTTTCACCATCCTCTAAAATACTACCAATGGCCTTTTGTATAGGGTAACTATCTTTGGTCATGATGATGCCAAATGCTGACAATAAGCCTCACAGATGGCGTCAGCGTCATTCTTCTGATTTTTCGATAGGGAATAACAAATGTTGAGGCTATCTATGATACGGACATCAAGACCGAGCTTGGTAAATTCTCTTACCCAGTAATGTGCACCCGAGCAGGCTTTCTTGCCAATAATACAGGGTGGTAATTTATCTATCTCGGCTAACCGATTGTTTTTATGTTTTTTTTTACGATATTTTCACTTCTCATGTTCCTCAGTGCCATGAATACTAAAAATTAACTTGGCTAAATCGATGCCAACGACTTTAATTAAGAACATATGGACTCTCCTTTATTGAATGTTTTTTAACACCTCTCAATATGGCACATAGATGCCGATTAGTGGGGGGAAGTCCATATCATTAGTTAGGCATTAGATCTGACCATGAAAGTGGACATCTCACTAAAAAGAACAGGAGTCAAAATGAAAATCGGAGATTTTATTAGCAAGGTGGGCATCCCACTTATTTCGGTGTTAACCGCATCCATGGTGGCCTGGCTAAACTACAGTGTCAATGAAAGAGACCAGAAGATTCAGGCGGAGTTGAGTGCAATCAACGCGCAGGTGACCTTGAATAAGGAGGAACGTGATGAGCGCGAAAGTAATCAGGATTTTAACCTTAAAATCTACGAGATTGTTACCCAATCATTAGAAGAACAAAATGCCAAAAAGCAGGAGGCCGCCCAGGCCTTTGTGGTGGTCATGGTGGACGAGCCTTTAAGGTCCTCGTTGTTGAATGTGCTGAAGCAGGGCGGGGCACCGGAGGTTAAGAAAAATATTGGTGAAATTTTACAGGCTGAGGAGAAGTTTAAATACGAAACCACTTTGGAAACCAATTCTGTTGTGACACCTGGCCCTGACAAAACAATTAAGCCGTCTTTTCAGTGGAATGATTGGGATTTCGATATTTTTTGGTGCACGGAGTCTGGTATTGCTGCGATGAAACAGGCAAATCTAATAGGAGAGCAACTGTTGGCTGAAGGTTCGAAAGGGCGTATCCGGATCAGAGAATTGCCCGAATCAATCAACGCCAAAGCGGGTTATCAAATCAGCGGATATGGTATTCGCCGGAATAATAATAAGGCCGAAAGCGACGTAGCAAACGCGCTTAAAAATCTGGCAGAAAGGGTACTCGGCAGCAATGACATAAAGACGATTTTTAGTGTCAGTGTCTCTAACCAAAATACGCCATGGTATGTGAGTTCTTTCGTGTGTCCAGTGGCAGGTTAACGGAGTCGTAGTACTAATAAATAAAGTGTAAAAATGCCTAACAAGGTCAGCCAAGCGACGCAAAAAGTGCGCGCCTGCTGATGATACTAGGCGTTAGGTGTAAACTTACAAGTAGAAATAATTTAAGGATAATCTTATGAAAACAGAAAGAAACAAAACCCTGAAAGATTCAAAAGTGTACATTATTGGTAGCGGAATTGCCGGACTTGCAAGTGCTGTTTATTTAGAAAAAGATGCTGGTGTTCCTGGTGAGAATATTTACATTTTAGAAAAAGATTCAATTCCTGGTGGAGCCACAGACGGTGCTGGCGATAAAGATAATGGATTTGTTGTACGTGGTGGAAGAATGCACGAAATGCACTTCGAATGTTATTGGGAGCTGCTTTCTCACATTCCTTCACTGGAAGATCCAAATGTTTCGGTAAGAGATGAATCTTATGATTTTAATGAACGCTTTGTTTCAAATGGACAGGCCCGTTTGTTGAAAGACGGAAAAAAATTGGATGTCTCTTCTTATGGTTTATCGTTTAAACAAAAAACAGACTTTCTTAAATTAACCTATGTTTCAGAGAGTTCACTCGGTAATCAACGAATAGAAGATTGGTTTGATCAAGCTTTTTTTGACACAACTTTTTGGTATATATGGACATCCATGTTTGCATTTCAAAAATGGAGTAGTCTTGCTGAAATGAGAAGATATATGAAAAGGTTTATCCATCTTATTGATGGTTTGCCTAGATTGGGCGGTGTAATGCGTACCAAATATAATCAATACGACTCTGTAGTAAGGCCTATGAAAAAATACCTTGAAAAAAAGGGCGTAAAATTTGAAATGGGCAAAGAAGTTGTTGATATTGATTTTAATCTATCCGCTGACAAAAAGAGTGCTACAGTGCTCCACCTTAAAGACAAAACTGAAATAGTGCTTGGCAAAAATGATTTTGTGTTTATCACCAATGGATCTATAACAGAAAGCACGGATAATGGAACTTGGGATACTCCTGCAAAATTGAAAGGCCTAGAAGAATCCGGCTCTTGGAAGCTTTGGAAAAACATAGCAAAAAAAGATAAGGCTTTCGGCAATCCGAATCCATTCTGTGACAATATTGATTTGCAAAAGTGGTACTCATTTACGGCAACAATGAAAGACAGCACATTTCTCGATTATATGGAGAACTTCTCGGGCAATGTAAATGGGACAGGCGGACTGGTTACTTTGACTGACTCCAACTGGCTGATGTCATTTGTAATAGCACGACAACCTCACTTCCCAAACCAGCCTGATGACGTTAAGATTTTTTGGGGCTATGGACTCTATCCTGATAGAAAAGGGAATTACATTGACAAAACAATGGCAGAGTGTACCGGTGCTGAAATGCTAGAAGAGCTTTACTATCATTTGAAAATTCAAGATATAATGAAACCGATTACAGAAGCCGGGCAGGTTAACTGTATCCCTGTTGCTATGCCGTTTATTGATAGTCTTTTTATGCCGAGAGAAATGGGTGATAGACCCAATGTTATTCCCCAAGACGCAACGAATTTTGCCTTTTTAGGTCAGTTTGCTGAAGCACCAAAAGATTGTGTATTTACGGTGGAATATTCTGTTCGGACAGCTCAAATGGCAGTTTATGGTTTATTTGATACGGGTAAGAAGGTACATCCAATGTACGATTCGGCACACAATCCAAAATATTTACTTGGAGCACTCAAAGCTATTAGTCGATGATAAAATGCGACTGCAACACATAACAGAGCGCTACACCAGACAGTAATTCCACGGCGCTCTATTCTGCCAGTGAACTTGACGTTATATCTCACCACTTGCTCTAGTTAATGTTTTTGTGATTTAGGTAGTTAACTTTTAGGTTTGTGCTTTTTTCTATTCGTTTTTGTGGTAGATTTAGCGGCATAGAATATTTTGTATTTTTGGTTATACAGTTTTCGCCTAAATGGATTTAGTGCACATCTCTCAACTCCCTCTAGGTTTTATAAATTCTGCTTCTGTTTTCGCTTAATCAGTTTTTGTATAAACGGCTCAAATTCACGGTTAGCAGTAAAGTGGCGATAAGTTTTTAATTCTACTCATTCCACACAACAAACTTTAATGTTTTTGGTCATTTCAGTGTTTTTCATTAAGCAACATATAACAAGTCAATAAAGCAGGACTAAAAACAGTTTGCTGTTGCTCGTACCTCGCTTTATTTGCAAAAAAATTAGCCTCTTACTGAGGTCTATGAGTACTACATTTGAGCATTAATCTTCGACCACTAAACCAAAATGACGATAACTACTCGAAGGTTATCGATCTGTATAAGAAAGCGTTTACCACCGCTCATCGTATTCCCACGTGGATCCTCAAATTTAAACTGAGAAAAGGTAAGGTAGGCTTTAACGTTCTTTATGCAGATGATACTTGGATAGGTCTCATTTATACCACTGAGTTTAAAGACATTGTATTGGTACACTTTTTAGCTATATCGGAATCTTTTCGCTCAGGTGGATATGGCGGTAAAGTAATGGATTCAATGAAAGTTATGCACTCCGGAAAAAGAATTGTACTGAACATTGAAAAACTTGATAAGCAAGAAAAAAACTTCGAACAAAGGATCAAGCGTAAAGCTTTTTATGAAAAAAACGGATTCAGTTCATCAGGTTATTTTGTGAAAGAACCAGGAGAAAAACTTGAGATGCTTATCTTTGGCGGCAGTATCAATAAAGAAGAGATAGAAGCAATGTACAAGAATCTCTTTGGTAGTATTATTGGCTTCTTACTTAGACCTAAAATAATAAATACATGATGTATCCCTTTTTTCCATGTACTCATCAGCCACTCAAGCAGGACAAATAACAGTTGGTTTTTGCTCCTGCGTCGCTTATGTTAACTAACAATTATTTGCCCCTTAATCGGGCGTTGAGGCTGTAGAATAACTAATTCAGCCAAAATCACTAAACTTTTGTGTTCCTGTATCGCGCTGTAGACGATTTACTCGATATAGGTAATGCATTTAGTACCCCTATTTTTAGGGGGAATTTATAATAAACGAGTTATTCTACAAGCTCGTTGGTATGTTTCAAGGAGTAATAGTCATGTCAGGTAAATATCCAGAGAGAATAAAAAGACTTCCACTTTATGATGGTCGATTTGATGCTTATAAACTTGAAGCCAAAGATAGTGATGTATTATTTGCATCTTATCCTGCTGGAACTTCAATACCCTCTCATACTCACGATACAGATAATCATGGAGTTATAACAAGAGGTGAATTGTTACTTACAATGAATGGTGAACTTACTAAGGTTGCAAAAGGAGACTGGTATCATGTACCCGCGAATGTAGAGCACTCAGCAAAG
This sequence comes from Colwellia sp. MB3u-8, assembly GCF_014076985.1. Lineage (NCBI taxonomy): Bacteria > Pseudomonadati > Pseudomonadota > Gammaproteobacteria > Alteromonadales > Colwelliaceae > Colwellia > Colwellia sp. MB3u-8. Next base: position 28,380 of record NZ_JACGVA010000074.1, on the reverse strand, counting down.
TTTGATATAGAAACAGATGAAGTTGAGTTTTGGTTTAAAGAAAAACATAAGCCCTTCAAGCAAGAGTTTTAACAGTTTGCTAGGTTCCGCGTCACATTTTAGTCAACAATTAAAAGACTCTTAATAGGGCGTTGGTTTAGTCCCGTATATGACTATAGAAAATGCTCAATTGTTTATCCAAAAGAGTAAGAAAATTGAAGAAAGTCCATTTTGGCATTGGATAAATCAAGAAGGTAAAAAAGAAAATGAAGGATTAGTACGACTAGCTTTATTATGCACTAAGATTTAAGAGAAGAAGATCTTGAGTCATTTTGTCTAAACTTGAGACTATTAATTCAAGATCGTGATGGTCTTTCAATTAAGGCTATGAAGATCTTTTCGAATTAATTTGACCACAAATATTCCAAACATAAAATTGAAATACATGAGGCACTAAAAAGTTACAGGCTTGTCTAAAATGTAAATCACTTGTGCAACTGGAAGGGAATAAAGTTACTAGCTATCACGATATATTTGATATTATTTTCTTTGGTGGTTTAGTTCACATAGATAAATAAAAATACTATAAATTACAATAGCTTGAGCCATCAGGGACGCTTTCATGGTTTGTGTTTAATGATTTCACATCAGCGATTACATATGATAGAAATTGTTATATGGCTATTGCTTATAATTTATTTTATTACCTTGATAGTATTGGTGAAATCAACAGTTAACAGCAAATTAAACAAGGACAAAAAACAGTTGGCTTTTGCTCCATCGTCGCTAATTTTAGCCAACTACTTTATTGCCTCTTAACGAGGTGTTAGTAGTCATTAAGGATATCTCAAATTATGGAAACTATTTCAAGCTCGGGTTCGTATTTCGTTGGCTGGGGAACTTTGGCATTAATAAACGCTGGCTTAGCTCAAGGAAAAGGTCGTAAAGGGTTAAATTGGTTCCTTATATCGTTATTACTTGGACCTATTGCCACACTACTTCTAGTCGTAATGGAAGACTTACGTACGTCTCAAAACTACTAATACCAATCTCACTCATTATCTGATCATTTTTACTGGTTAAAATTACCCACTACTGCGTTATTTATTTAATAATTAGAATCACTAGTTATTAAAATAAATGCCTATTTTGGCCATTTTTCCTGCGTCTAAAGTAGACCACCTAATTAATGAAATTGGTATAACAAGAAGATCAAACGGAAAAATACAGTTGGCTGTTTTCACTTTGTTCAACATTTTAGCCAACTATAATTTTTCCACTAATGTAAGCGTTAGTTTTTCAAAGTGTCTGGGTACTTAAAAGGATTTTAATCAACAATTTTTAGCCTCTTATTGCGGCGTTTTTTTTAAATGGTTTTGGTGAATATGAAAATCAAAATTGTATTAACATTATTTATACTATCGATGCTATTTAGCTGTAAATTAAGAGAACAAAAATACTCTCAACATATTGATACTGTTATTAATAAATTAGAAGTTGCAGCTAAAAATGGAAAAGAACACTCTAATTTAAATGACTCTAGAAGTGTTGCTTGTAAAGCTTTTATCACATACGTAAAAATAGCTTTAAACAAGATTCAGCTTTTAGTTGGCTATACCCTGTAACAAAATCTATTACAGGGTCGTATAAATAGTTAAAATATACGGGTTCGTTATTTAATACTAGGTGTTAATTATTGACTTTAAAGCGACCGACTAAATTTGTTAAATCTTTGGATAAAACAAGTAAGTCATTCGATCCATCGGCCAATGTATCAGCAGTATTAACAATACCTTTTGCCGATTGATTAATGCCACTAATATCGTCATTGATCAAGTCCGATGAATTGCACTGTTGATCTGCGGCTTGAGTAATACGTGAAATATTTTCCTTCATTTGTCCAACCAAAGAACTGATTTCGTTAAAAGATTGATTCGCTTGTTCAATTTTATCGATAGTCTGTTTCGATTGTTCGACATTCACGCCCATTTGTTGAGAAACAACACGTGTTTTATCCAGCAAGTTCATCAATACAGCATCAATTTCTTCGGTAGCGCCTCGCGAGCGTTGCGCTAATGTTCTCACTTCATCTGCGACCACAGCAAAACCTCGCCCTTGCTCACCAGCTCTCGCCGCTTCAATGGCCGCATTAAGTGCTAACAGATTAGTTTGTTCAGCAATGCTTCTGATAACATCTAATATTTTAGTAATATTCTCACTTTCCAGTTCAAGTGACTTCATCGATTGAGATGATTCACTTAACGATTTATTTAACGAACTCACTTCACTTACCGTGACAGAAATTAACGAAATTCCCTTCTTTGAGTACTCTTCAGTTTTCATAATAGTCGTTGAACTTTCTTGGCAGTCGTTTGATGTTTGATGTGCGATATCTGTCATTGTTGCGATAAGGTTATTGACATTATCTATTGATTGTTCTTGTTTATGGCTGACTGCTTTTACATCAGCGATTTGCATACCCGATTCATTAGCTGCCACATTTAATGTTGATGCACAGGTTTTAATATCCACAACAAGCTGATGAATCGAGTCTAAGAATTGATTAAACCATTGAGCCAATTCACTGACTTCATCTTGACCAATAATTTCTAGTCGCTTAGTTAAGTTTCCATCACCTTGTGCAATATCACGCAACCCTTCAGCCACACGGTTAATGGGTTGAACAATACGATTGGCTAACCAAAATCCTATGGCAATAAATAATGTCACCATGATAAAGGCAATCAGGGTAATTGTCTGACTCATATTATATGCAGGCGCTAAAATTTCATCGCTATGGATGACGCCAACAAAACGCCACTTTAATTCTTTTGAATAATAACTGGCAACATCAACATCTTCACCTAAATGCTCTGTAGAAAAATGATCTTGATTTGGACTTTTTTGTAATATGGAAAATAATGATGATGAAAGATCTTTAATATTTTTGAAATTATTCTCTGGTGTTTTGGCATCAGCTAGTACGGTTCCTGACTCATCAATAAGAATGAGGTAGCCGCTTTCACCTAGTTTTGTATTACTCAATATATCCGTTAATGTTGAAAGGGTAACATCTAGACCTTGTACGCCTATGATGTCGCCTTGCTTATTTTTGACCACTAACGCAGAAGTTACTACAGGTTTTCCTATGACATCTTGATAGGCTTCAGTAATAATTGGAGCGTTGGGAGAGGCTAGTGCCTGTTTATACCAAGGGCGTTGTCTTGGATCATAACCTCCAAGCACTTCTAATGGATATTGAACAAAGCCACCTTCTTTGGTGCCTGTGTATACGTAAAGTAAATCAGGGTGTGATGAACCAAACTCTTCATACAGCTTATATAAATTTAATTCTTCGACAGAATCATTTTTTGGCTCCATCATATGATCAGAGTCAATATAAGTATGAGTATTATCAGGAAGTTGGGCTGTCAACTTATTTTGAGCTAAAAATATTACGTTAGCTTTGATTTGTTGAAAGAAGAGTTGAAAGCCGTTGTCTACTTGTCTTAACTCATCTTGAGTGCGCTCCACAAAGCTGGTTGAAGACTTAGAGATCGTCATTGATATACTGACAATAGCAATAGCAATAATAGGTAAAATAACCGTAGCGGCAAAGCTCAACGTTAGTTTAGAGCGAATATTCATAAAAAGTCATTAAATGATCGTAAATGTAACCATAATATAACTGAGAGTGACGCTAAGACCAAGACCCTTTTTTACAGGAATTTTTTTATATCGATTCAACAGCTTAAATTCATGGTTAGCAATTAAATGGCGATCGGTTTTTTAAATTTACTCATTTCAGTTCAGAACCTTTAACGTATTTGGTGACCCAAGTGTTTGCCATACAAACTACTCAAGAAGGACAAATAACAGTTTGTGGTTTTCGTACTTCAACATATTAGCAAAAAATTTTTAACTCCTTAGTGAGGCAATAGGCAAATGCCAACATTAAACAGAGTATATTTAAGTTAAGAAAATAATAAACACTTGGCTGTTTTTATTTCATTCAACATTTTAGCCAACTATTTTATGGTTGTTTAGTAAGGTATTGTGCATTCAGGGTGACTGGGAAATAGGAAGTGACTATGAAAGAATCAGATTGGAAAACATTCACTAAGCTCAAGGATAAGGCAATTGAAAAATTGACTAATATTAACTCGTAAATATTAGTCATGTCTGTTGAGGCTAAGCCTTCGCCGTGCTGTAAGTCATACTTTTGCTAGTATGTTCAGCAAGATCATATTTATTAACCATGAGTCGCTCTATCACCCCAAATCTCTTTTAAACGTTGATCTCGACCACAGCGCCAACGATAAGCGTTATATCGTATTGGGCTATTTTTATAAAAATCTTGATGGTAGCTTTCATTACCTTTAATAGGATAAAAAGTACTAGCGGTTAATATAGGTGTAACAACGGTTTGATTAGGAAACTCTGCTATTACTGCTTTTTTTGATTGTTCAGCTAATGTTCTTTCTTGCTTGTTAGCAACAAAAATGGCACTTAGGTAGCTTGGCCCTTTATCACAAAATTGACCTCTTGCATCAAAAGGGTCAATATTTACCCAATAGTGATCTAATATATCTTGGTAGCTCACTTTTTCTGGATCGTAGGTTATTTCTACTGCTTCATAATGGCCTCGATGATCACCTTGATAAGTTGGATTTTTTATCTTACCGCCAGTAAAGCCTGAGACAACATCTGTAACGCCAGGTAATTTTTCAAAATCTGATTCCATACACCAGAAACAACCACCTGCTAAAATTGCTTTATCTGCGTTGGCTAATGATGCATAAAAAAGCACCGAAATTGATAAAACTAATCCTAATATTTTTTTCATAAAAATCTCGCATCGATGTGGTGAATGAATAAATAGTTATGTAGATATAATTACAGACCTGCTTTTAATAAAAATCATTTCACTTATGAATAAATTCAATAGGCGCAATAGCGATGAGCTTTGAAGTAAAGGTTGCCAACACGTTGAATAATTTTTGTATTTATCTCCCCTAGTGCTTCATCGCTATCACGAGAGGTTTTCAATAGAGCAGTAGATAAATTAGCCAGTAAACACCGACAAGCCGGTATGCAATTTTTGGCGTATGTTGTACTGGTTTTAGTAGTGAGTATTGTGTATTTTAAAGTAGCTTAACCACTCAAACATAAAAATATAATGGGCTGTTCTCACTCAACACGACATTTTAACGAACTATTTTATTAGCTATTATTTGAGCCTTGGTATTATTAGCTCGAGAACCCTATCACTATAGCGTATCCTGTGGGCTGTTGAGCTTATTATTGTTGTTTATGAATATTAAAGTAAAGAATTTGCCGGTGTCTGAAATCTTATGTTCAAACTGTCAGGCATGTTGTTGTAGTTTAGAAGTTAGAATTATTTCAGATACTGGTGTGCCACATCACCATATATATGTTGATGCGTATGGGCATGAATCAATGCGGCGCTTAGATGATGGTAAATGTTCAGCCCTTAATCGAGATACATTAATGTGTTCAATCTATGAAAACAGACCATGGGTTTGTCGTGAATTTGAGATGGGCTCAGATGAATGTATAGATGAAAGAAATGAGAAGCTGTAGTATTTATTAATATCAGAACAGTTAACCTTTCACGCCAAAGATACTTTTTTAAAAGGACAAAACATCGCTTTTGGCCTTTCTTCCTTATTCCTCCAGTGAGCTGAAAACAATAGCATTAATCTTAATAAGGCCTTGCGTTGGATATTTTATCTAAAAAGGTGGATTTTCAGGCTCCTTTTGTTACTTTTAAATGCTGTTATTTATAATTTTATGAATGGGTTAGCGGTTAATTCTACACCTATTTTATCTTGAAAAATGTTGCTTTTAATTCGATATTACTAACATGAGTATTATACTTAATGATTGTGAATCATTTTATTGGTTTCAAATTCTTAGTGCGATAAGGTTTCAGTTTAAGGTGGAGTTGTATGTTAAAAAAAGAGAGTACAGGACTTATTGTTATTGATGTTCAGGGTAAACTTGCCCGCATGGTTTATGATAGTGAGGAGCTAGTTGCTAATTGTGGCAAGCTGATTAAAGGTGCACAGGCACTTGGTTTACCCATTATTTGGCTTGAACAAAATCCGGCAAAACTTGGTGCTACAGTTGCTGAACTTAGCGCTTTATTAGCCGAGCAAACGCCAACGCTTAAGTTTACTTTTGATGCCTGTGAAACGCCTTTGTTTATCGAGCAAGTTAAAGCCGCTAATATTGATAACTGGCTTGTTTGTGGTATTGAAGCCCATATTTGTGTTTATCAAACAGCGCTACACTTACAACAGTTGGGCTACAAGGTGCAACTCGTTAGTGATTGTGTGGCTTCACGTACACTAGCCAATAAACACTTAGCAATAAATAAACTTGATAATCGAGGTATAGCTATTTCAGGCTTAGAAATGTGCTTATATGAACTTGTTAAAGATTGTCGTGCTGATGAGTTTAAAGAGATTTTAGCTTTAATTAGATAAGTGAATTTGAACCAAGAACAACTTGTTGTTGCTATTAAAAAATCAAAAATCAAAAATTCAAAATGAAAAGTAAGCACCAGTTCTAACGAATTACTTTTCATTATTACAGCCGGTTAATTCTGAGTATTAGCGCTAGATAATAGCATTTATAACTGGCCTATAGCTTTACTGCTTTTAAGTACACACAGTCATAAGAAACTTTACTGTGTGTACTCCTGCTAGTCTGCGTCAGTAGATAACTTCATAAGATAAAAAAATTACAATATTGTTAACTTATTTTGTAGCTATACAGTAAGGATTACTTTAAATTATTTAAGGTAATCAATATAAATATACTGTTAAATAGTTATTGTCCAACTTGATTCAGGCCATACCAAGTCGTTAATTTAATTAGCATAAAATATTATTTCAGAGGAAAGAATTAGCATGAAACTAGAATCTATTGCCTTACATGAAGGCTATAAATCAGAAGCAACAACCAAGTCTGCCGCCGTGCCTATTTACCAAACAACTTCTTATACTTTTGATAATACGCAGCATGGGGCCGATTTATTTGACTTAAAAGTGCCTGGCAATATTTATACCCGCATTATGAATCCAACCACAGATGTGTTGGAAAAACGTATTGCTGCAATGGAAGGAGGCATTGGCGCTTTATGTGTTGCTTCTGGCATGGCGGCTATTACTTACGCGGTTCAATGCCTTTGTGAAGTGGGCGATAATATCGTTAGTACAAGTGAGTTGTATGGCGGTACGTACAACTTTTTTGCTCATTCGTTGCCCAGACAAGGTGTTGAGGCTAGGATGATTTCACATGACGATTTTGCAGCCTTTGACAAAGCTATCGACGAAAAAACTAAAGCAGTATTTTGCGAATCTATTGGTAATCCGGCAGGCAATATAGTTGATATTACTCGTTTGGCAGAAATAGCACACAAACATGGTGTGCCATTGATTGTTGATAACACAGTTGCTACGCCCTATTTATGCCGACCTTTTGAGTTAGGTGCTGATATTGTTGTACATTCGCTGACTAAATATATTGCCGGTCATGGTACTTCGATTGGTGGTGTGATTGTAGATTCAGGAAAATTTGATTGGGTGGCAAACAAAGCGCGTTTCCCGGTCATGAATGAACCTGATCCTTCGTATCATAACGTTGTTTACACTGAAGCTATGGGTGCTGCTGCTTATATTGGCCGTTGTCGCGTAGTGCCGTTAAGAAATACTGGCGCGGCGTTATCACCAATGAATGCTTTTCAAATTTTACAAGGGCTTGAAACTCTTGGTTTGCGTATGGACCGTCATTGCGAAAATGCGGAAAAACTTGCCACCTACCTGCAACAACATAAAAAAGTTAAATGGGTCAACTATGCGGCATTGCCTGATAGTCCTTACTTTAATAGCTGTAAAAAAATTACTAATGGTAAAGCCTCAGGTATTTTGAGTTTTGGGGTTGAAGGGGGCATTGAAGCCTGTGCACGTTTTATTGACGCACTTGAAATGATTTTACGGCTGGTCAATATTGGTGATGCAAAATCATTGGCCTGTCATCCAGCGTCAACTACGCACAGACAGTTGAATGAACAAGAATTAGCCTCAGCGGGTGTTAGTGCTGATTTGATCCGAATTTCTGTTGGTATTGAGCACATCGACGATATTATTGCTGATGTTAGTCAAGCGTTAGAAAAGGCATAAACAAAGCTTACTTGCCCTTGAAAGAGGGCATAGTTGTATTTTTGCTGCGCGTTTTTAACATATGATGGCCTTCAAAAGTCTGAATGTTGCTTAACAAATGCTGTGATAAAACTAAAAATCAACAAGTAATTTAGCTTTATCGCTAGCTTATGAAAATACAAAGTCAGCTTTCTTACTTTAATATATTACTGTAAAAGGCTTTAAAACTAGCACCTTATCTATTTGTTGTACCTACACTTTAGCTAATGTTTTAAATTATTGTGCTTTTATAATAAGCTCAGACTTACATTTTTAAAGCGAATGAGTTAAAACTATGGTCTACTTTGACAATATGCTGTGAGTTATTTTTACTTATCTAGGCTTTACTCAGTTATAAAGCCTCTTGAATAGGCCTTAGTAAAAGGATAATTGTCTTGAATATCAATATAACATTTGTGGGTGAATTAATATTTTACTCAATGTTTATCGTAGGTGCTTTAAGTTATTACTTAGGTAAACGTAAAACGTCGAACCCTAAGATAGCGACATTAATAGGTGTAGCCTTGTGTATTACTCCGCCTCTGAACTTAGTGTACTTAATTGTTTTAACGCTAAAAAACGACATAGTTGTCAATAAAAATCTTAAAACTACCATATAATGTCAAAATTTCAGAGCAGACTACTAATAACGGCCAGTTAACTTTTTAGCTCTTTAACGGGTAAGTTCAACGCACGTTATATTGTGTTTCTGTCGCTTTTATTTTGATGGCATTTAGGACTTTTTTATCAATTAGGTCATCAATTTTAGTTATTAATAGCGCCATTAATAAGGTTATTAAGTTTAATAGGGAAATGACATGAAACAGGGAAATAACATGAAACTGACTTTTATTATTACTGTTTTAGCGATTGCGGGTTGCTCTTCAGTGCGACTAAATTCTAATGTTGATACTTACCTCGTCAATCAAATAGAAAATCATATGCGTAATAATGCGGTTAAAAGATATACCTACAATGAAGTATGGAAATTAGGCGCAGCGCAGGTCGGCTACGTTGAGTCAGACTATTGCCAACTAGACTTTAGGGATCACAAGCTTGACCAAAATACATTAATTTCATCGTTAGAGATTAAAACTCAAAAGTTGGGTGGTAATGCTTTAGTGTTTGATTCGTGCTTAGTCAATAGCAATATGGCTAGCTGCCATATTTATACAAAATGTAAGGGGATGGCGTACAATATTTCTTATTAATTCACATCTTATTAATTTAACACCATAAAAATCTCTGGTAATAAAAGTTACCATGCTTGTTATTATACCTTTCATTATACCGGTGCAGTTCCCCCCCTCTAGCTTGTAAGTTTAGCTTTAGTCCGTCAAGTTAGCGGCATAAGTTCTACTCTTCAGTTAAGCTTATCGCTTGAAACTTTTTTACTGATTCAATTGTGTTGAGGCTTACGGTTAGTCGTATCTAGATTATATGACTTATTGTCAACAGCAGTGCTAAAACCAATAGATATAGGGCAAACGGCGTTAATTACAATATTTGAGCAATAGACCTTTGGTGTTAATGTCTTAAGGATTAATTAATTTGACATACGCTTGCTTTGAGTAGCGTATAATACCAATCTCATTAATTATCTGATCATTTTTACTGCGTATAAAGTAGACCAGCTAATTAATGAAATTGGTATGATTTTTCACGTTCTCAAAATTTTATAAATGTATTAGGTAAATATGACAGATAAAAAACTGATAAGTATTTTAAATACCTCAGCTAACCAAGAAGTTTTTTTTGGCCCACAAGGCTTCAAGCAGGTAGCAAGTCAAAACGAATTAAATGAGGCACAGCTTGGCTTTGGCATGAGTGAATTAGGTCAAGCGGCAACCAGTGATGACTTATCCGGCGAAAAAAAAGGCTGTTGGCAAACCTCATGGCAGGTTTTTGCCCGAGATACCGAATTAGGTGATCCGTATTTTGTTGACACCAATCAAGCCGAATTACCCGTTTATACTGGATTTTTAGCTGAAGCAGGTTGGGAAGTAGAGTTAGTAGCAACGAGTTTAGTGAGTTATATCGCTTGTATGCAGTTGCTGTTTGATCATGGTCAACAAACCCAAGCACAATTTTTTCCAGACCCCAGTAGTGTTGTTGATGAAGCCATATTGCAGCGGTTACAGCAACAATTGATTGAAATTTCGGGTGGTCAGCAATTTTGGCAACTGTTTATGCAATGTTACCTTGATTGGCTTATTGAAGATTAGAAAATTCATTTGATTTTTTGTTCGCAATATACTTTTTACTCACTATAACTTTAATTATTACTTATTTATTGTATCAAACCATATGTTGCACAATGTGATTTTTATCTATAACTATATGTTTTAAATGTTTTATGTTGTAATTATGCTGTTTATCCTAGTAAAAGACAAAATAGTGGTATGACCAGTGGTCGGATCTGTGTATACTCGATATCACTTGTGCAGTAATGCAAAAAATTATTATTAAAAGTGTTAGGAGTTAAGCATGCTAAGTTATAAAGCACCGATAGCAGACATCAAATTTTTGTTTGAAGATGTATTTAAGTATTATGATCATTACAAAAAGTATCCTGAATTTGAAGAAGCAACGCCTGATTTGGTCGATGCTATCTTAGAAGAGTGTGCAAAATTTAGTGAAAATGAACTGCTACCTATTAACCAAAGCGGTGATGAAGAAGGTTGTACCTTTGATAATGGTGTTGTAACAACGCCTAAAGGTTTTAAAGAAGCTTACCAGAAATTTGTTGAAGGTGGTTGGCCTAGTTTGTCACATGCTGTTGAGCACGGTGGCCAGGGCTTACCTTCATCATTAGGCATGGTAATGTCTGAATTGATGGGCACAGCTAACTGGTCTTGGGCCATGTATCCGGGCTTGAGTCATGGTGCGATGAATACTATTGATACTCATGGTACTGATGAGCAAAAAGCATTATACCTATCACGGCTTATTGAAGGGTCGTGGACCGGCACTATGTGTTTAACTGAACCGCAATGTGGTACAGATTTAGGCCAAGTTAAAACCAAAGCTGAGCCAAATGGTGATGGTACCTATAAGCTTACCGGCACTAAGATTTTTATCTCAGCCGGTGAACATGACTTAACCGATAATATTATTCATATTGTATTAGCAAGAGTACCGGGTGCGCCTGCAGGTACTAAGGGTATTTCACTCTTTATTGTGCCTAAAATGCAAACGGATGAACAAGGCGTTATTGGTGAGTTCAATCATGTTTCTTGTGGCTCTATAGAACATAAAATGGGTATTAAAGGCTCATCAACAGCAGTACTTAATTTTGATAATGCCAAAGGGGTGTTAATTGGCCCTGAAAATAAAGGCTTAGAATGTATGTTCACCTTTATGAATACCGCACGTGTTGGTACGGCATTACAAGGTGTTTGTGCCGCTGAATTGGCTTACCAGAACTCATTGATTTACGCGAAAGAGCGTTTGTCTATGCGTTCATTAACCGGTACAAAACATGCTGATAAAGTCGCTGATCCTATTATTTGTCATCCTGACGTACGCAAAATGCTAATGACCCAAAAAGCGATTAGTGAAGGCGGCCGTGCGATGATTTATTACACCGCAAAAATTGTTGATGATATAGATAATGCTAAAACTGAAGAAGATCGTAAAAAAGCCGATAATCGTTTAGGTTTTATCACACCCATTTTAAAAGCTTTTTTAACTGAATTAGGTTCAGAAAGTGCCAATCATGGTCTGCAAATCTTTGGTGGTCATGGTTTCATTAAAGAATGGGGCATGGAACAAATTGTGCGTGACACACGTATTGCAACACTTTATGAAGGCACAACTGGTATTCAAGCGCTAGATTTATTAGGCCGTAAAGTACTGATGACACGTGGAAAATCGTTAAATGCCTTTGCTAAAGAAATACTGACCTTCTGTAAAGATCACAGCATGATATCGAGCAATCCACATAAACGTCAAATGAACAAGTTTATCTGGCCGTTAAGTACATCGGTAGCGAAATGGCAACAATATACTATTCGCTTAGGCCTTAAAGCTAAAAAAGATCGTGATGTTATTGGTTCTGCTTCAGTAGACTTTTTAATGTACTCAGGTTACATCGTTATGGCTTATTTTTGGGCTCAAATGGCGCAAGCTGCGTATGAAAAATTAGCGACTGATGTTGAAAACAGAGATTTTTATCGTGCAAAAATTAAAACTGCTGAATTTTACTTTGAACGCTTATTACCACGTACTAAGTCATTAGCGGTAACTATGATGGCTGATCCTAAAACCTTAATGCAGTTAGATGAAGAGTTATTATCTTTCTTATAAGCAATGAGTTTTAGTTATATTTTTGCTGAAATTTTTGTCTAGGTTTTTATGTGAAATTTAACCTAGATAATAAAATAAAAAGGCCATATTTCATGAGGAATATGGCCTTTTTTGATTCTGTCAGCAAAGGTCAGTTTTGTTGTAAATCTTTTATTTTGTAGTGTATCTGCCTAGGCACTTTAGAGGTTTGTATGGTTTTTTCTATTTGGTATAGCTAAAGTCCGTGATTGAAAAACACACAAAGCTGCTGCGAAAATTAACCCAGCAGCTAAAACTTATTCTTCTTTACTATGCCTGGCTTTAACAATGCTAAAGTCAGGCATAGCTAAATATATGTTTGGCTAAAACGGTGATGGAAACCGTTGTAATACCTGCTTAATATCTTCAAGCACATCAGTGGTTAGTGGTTGCTTAAAAGCCTCAATGTTTTCTGTCAATTGTTGCATATTGGTTGCGCCAATAATGGTTGAAGTTACCCCATGTACTTGCTTACACCAAGCTAAAGCCAAATGGGCTGGCGAAATATGATGTTTTTTGGCAATGTCGACGTAGGCCTGCACCGCGGCTGCCGTATTTGCTGTATCTCTAAAAAGACCATTGCGTTGCATAAAGGTAAAGCGACTACCTGCTGGGCGTTGACCATTGAGGTATTTACCGGTCAGTAACCCTGTTGCCAGTGGCGACCAAGGTAAATAGGCGATATCTTCATGGAGACAATTTTCAATTAAATACGGCCAATCTTTTGTATGTAACAAACTAAATTCATTTTGTATTGATACCATACGCGGCAAGTTATGCTCAGCACTTAAACGTAAGTACTGGTTAATGCCCCAAGGTGTATCATCTGATAGTCCGCAATAACGAATTTTACCCGCTTTAACGCAACTATCTAAGCCTTGTAATATGTCTAACATTTCTTCATTTTGTTGTTCAACATTAACCTGTGGATAGTTAATGTCATTTGGCCAGTGCCGACCAAAGTGTGGAGACTGACGGTTAGGCCAGTGTAACTGGTAAAGATCGATATAATCGGTTTGTAAGCGTTTTAATGAGCTTTCAACGGCAGCAATAACACTGGCACCTGATATATTACTGCCATCACGAATGTAGGAGAATCCGGGACCGGCAATTTTTGATGCTAAAACAATGTTTTTGCGACGTGATGGATTAGCACCCAGCCAATGGCCAATTATTTCTTCAGTTTTGCCATAAGTTTCTGCACTAGGTGGTACGGCGTACATTTCAGCCGTATCAACAAAGTTGATACCTTGTGATTGAGCATAATCGAGTTGGGCATTAGCATCGCTTTGATTATTTTGTAATCCCCAGGTCATACTGCCTAAACAAATAGGTGACACCTCTAATGAGCTACTGCCTAATCGAACATATTTCATTTTGTTAACCTTTTATACTTTGTTTAATTATCGAATGCTAAATGCAAAATTTATATTGCTGTGTCAGGGTTAAAATTTAATATTAAAAGTCAGTTTATGGCACAAGCTCAAGGGACAACTGTTAATAAAGGCTTGTGCCAGTATGGCTATTTTCAATGGCTAATATTACCCATACTAGATTATCAATACTAGATTAAATCATCGGCAGGAGGCTAGTATAAATAGTCGCAAAAAATTTCTGGCACACCATACTGGCACTTAATGTGTTGATGTTTTTTACGTAGTTAATTCAGACAAGCTTCACTATTTAGCGTTTCAACTTCATCAGTTAAGTTATACCAATTTCACTAATTATCTGATCATTTTTACGGGTTAAAATAACCCACTACTGCGTTATTTATTTAATAATTAGAACAACTAGTTATTAAAATAAATGCCTTATATTTGGCCATTTTTTCTGCGTATAAAGTAGACCACCTAATTAATGAAATTGGTATTAACTGATTTTTTCAAACAGTACAAAGCGTTAATGCTATTGTTATTCGAGCTTTATGGCAATAATAATGGCCAATATTTCTCTTGTCACTATTGGTTGAAATCGCAATTTAACACGGATGTAGGCTGAAATTAACCTAATCAATTGTTGATCAAAAAAAAGCCCCTTAATGGTATTGGCAGTAAGGGGCTTTATCACCATGATTTTTACTTAAAAGCTAACCCGCTTTTAAGTCATCAGAGTCAAAGTCATCGACATCAATGGTCGCTTTACGCGCAATTTCTGTCGCGGTGAGTAATGCGGCTTCTTTTTCAGTGATAATATTTGCCGCCAAGCCTTTTGCAGCAACAAGATCAAGTTGATAAAATGGCAGGCGCTGACCAAGTTCACGACAAATTTTCTCAAAAATAGGTTCACAAGCAATAATATCTTCAAGCGTTTGTTCTAATTGCCCTAAAATATTGCCGGGTTCACGCGTAAGGTATTGACCTTTTCCTAAGCGTGTACGCGTTTCATTAGGGTACTGTAGCAAGGCCGCCACTTTATGATCGGTTATATCTGACGGTTTTTTCAACCAACAGCCGAGCGGTAAAATGATCAGTCGCAATACTTTCGCCACTATCCGATTTGGGAAGTTATTAATGAGTGCGTCAATCGCTTGTTGAATATTGTACAGACTGTCTTCTAAGGCCCATTGTACTAAGGGTAAGTCAGCGCTTTGGCGACCTTCATCGTTGTAACGTTTAAGGGTGGCAGACGCTAAATATAAATAGCTTAAAATATCCCCCAGTCGTGCTGAAATACGCTCTTTACGTTTTAAATCTCCGCCTAGCGTTAACATAGCAATGTCAGATAGCATGGCTAAGTTTGAGCTAAAACGGGTCATTAGTTGGTAATAACGTCTAGTTTCATCGTGAAAAGGTGCGCTAAGGGCATAACTGCCGGTAAAGGAAAACCAAACACTGCGGCAAATATTACTAATCGCAAAGCCAATATGACCAAATAAGGCATGATCAAAATCATTCAGTGCTTGTGTGTTATCTTCATTATTTGCCGCCGATAATTCAGCCAACACATAAGGATGGCAGCGAATAGCACCTTGACCATAAATAATCATACTGCGAGTTAGTATATTTGCACCCTCAACAGTAATAGCAACAGGGGCCCCTTGGTAGGCACGGGCAAGATAATTACTAGGGCCCATACAAATACCCTTGCCACCATGAATATCCATAGCATCAGCGACACAGGTGCGCATTTTTTCGGTCAGGTGATATTTAACAATCGCCGACACCACACTGGGCTTTTCGCCCATATCAATGGCGCCTGTCGACATAGTCGTGACTGCATCCATTAAGTAGGCATTACCCCCTATACGTGCTAAGGGTTCTTCGACACCTTCCATTTTACCGATAGCTATTTTAAATTGGCGACGAATACGACTGTAAGCGCCCGTTGCTAATGCTAGCGACTTGATACCGCCGGTACTATTTGAAGGCAAGGTAATGGCGCGGCCCACAGATAAACATTCAACCAGCATACGCCAGCCTTGTCCTGCCATTTCAGGACCACCAATGATGAAACTTAATGGCACAAAAACGTCATTGCCTTGGGTTGGACCATTTTGAAACGGCACGTTGAGTGGAAAATGACGACGACCGGTAATAACACCTTCGATATCTGTTGGTATTAGTGCACAGGTAATGCCTAAGTCTTCTTCTTCACCTAACAGGTGGTCAGGGTCTTGTAATTTAAATGCTAAACCTAATACCGTTGCAATAGGTGCTAGGGTGATGTAACGCTTATCCCATGTTAAACGCATGCCAAGCACTTTTTCACCCTCGAACTCACCACGACAAACAATGCCGAAATCAGGAATCGCACCCGCATCAGAACCGGCTTCTGGGCTCGTTAAGGCAAAACAAGGAATTTCATCGCCTTTAACTAGTCGCGGTAAATAATAATCTTGTTGCTCTTGGGTGCCATAATGTTGTAATAATTCACCCGGACCAAGTGAATTAGGTACGCCAACGGTAGATGATAAAACGGTACTGACACTGGTAAGCTTTTGTAAGACACAAGATTGAGCATAGGCGCAAAATTCTAGACCACCGTATTGCTTTTTAATGATCATCGCGAAAAATTTATTATCTTTAAGGTATTGCCATACTTCGGGGGTTAAATCGGCCAGCTCATGGGTTGTTTGCCAATCATCAGTCATACGACAAACTTCTTCTACTGGACCATCTAAAAACGCTTGTTCTTCTGCGCTTAATCTTGGTTTAGGGTAGTTATGAAGCTTTTTCCAGTCGGGTGTGCCGCGAAATAGTTCCGCTTCAAACCAGGTAGTACCGGCGTCAATAGCTTCTTGCTCAGTTTTTGACATTTCGGGCATAATGCCGCGAAAAATAGCCAGTAAAGGACTCGAAATATACTGTTTTCGCACATCAGCAATATTTAATGGCAGGGCGATAATGACAAAAATTAGCCAACCGAAGAAAGCGATCACGTGGAAAAAAGTTCCTACGATCATCAATAAGGTAAATGCTATGGTAAATGTTGAGAGTGAGGCGCGTGAATAAGCCATAAACCCGCATAATGCTACAGCAATGAGTATCCAAGTTAAGTAGTCCACATATTTTCCTTAATGTTGATATTTTGGCCAACGTTGGTAAAGTCAGACCAAAGTTTATAGTCAGACCAGAGCTTAAGGTCAGACCAGCGTAATAGTTTAAGCTTAATTCGTCTGCTAGATAATTTCAAATTATTTATCGTTACTCACGCCCTTTACTAGGATTATTTGCTGTAACGAATTAAAATGGTATTACTTACTGACTATAACAAAGTAAAATGGTCAAGTAAGCTCAATTAATTTGAGTTTAGATAATAGATTATTTTTATTTTTCTTACTGATACCTCAACGGTTAGCAGGGTACTTTTCTGGTGTTAGTTTCATCAATTTTTGTTTTTATTGGTTTTATTTTATGTGTGAATTAATGGCCATGAGTGCCAATGTACCTACGGATATTTGTTTTAGTTTTAGTGGTTTAATGCAGCGCGGCGGTAATACTGGCCCACATAAAGATGGCTGGGGTATTACTTTTTATGAAGGCAAGGGTTGTCGCAGCTTTAAAGATCCGCTACCGAGTGCACATTCACCTATTGCTCAGTTGGTGACTGATTACCCGATCAAAAGTGAAACAGTGATCTGTCATATACGACAGGCAAACTCTGGTAATGTATCTTTGGTTAATACCCACCCATTTGTTCGCCCTATGTGGGGTAAAAATTGGACTTACGCGCACAATGGTCAATTAGCTGATTTTAAATCTAGGTTAGCGACAAAGTATCATTTACCTATTGGAGAAACTGATAGCGAGCAGGCTTTTTGTTGGATATTAGATCAACTGTTACAAGAGTTTGACGGTGATCAGCCTAATGCTGAAGTATTATTTCATTATATTATTGGGCTATGTAAGAAAATCAATGAGTTAGGAGTATTCAATTTATTGTTAACCGATGGTGATTTTTTATTGGTGTATTGTACCAATAATTTACATTGGCTAACTCGACGTGCGCCGTTTGGTAAAGCGAGTTTGATTGATGCAGAAATGGTGGTGAATTTTGATCAAGAAACCACCGAAAATGATATTGTTACTCTTATCGCGACTCAACCATTAACTGACGATGAAACATGGCAAAAAATGCAAGTAGGCGAAGGTTTATTATTTTGTAAAGGCCAGCTGATTTTTGAAAGTAAGCCAGACTAATGAAAGTTTAAAAGTGATTAAGCAAAGTGACTGTTAACTGAGTCACTTTTTACTTAATCACTTTAGGATAACTGATTGAAAAGTTATTAAAAGTTTATTGAGGTTGAATTATTTACTTGAAGCGGTCGCTGCATCGCTGTTGTTCACTGACTTTAATTGTACTTCAAATTGCTCAACATCAGCTTTAATTTGATAAAGTTTGACTAACAGGTAATCTAACTCGGGTGCAAACCAAGCGTAGGTGATACGCTTTTTCTCAACAACTTCACGTTTAAGTCTAATGGTTTTTATCAAGCCATAAGGTAACATTAGCTCTTCTTCACCGTCGTATTGATAAACGTAATTTTTGATTGAACCTGATGTTCTAATCACAGGGTAAACAAAATGCTCCTGTTTGGGATTAGTGATCATATTGAGACGAAGCTGCAGATGGTAACTGAGCGAGTCTTGAATGTTGTCAGGGAAGTCTATGTTTTTTGTTTGCTGTTTTTTCTCATCAATAGCACTATTATTTGCTATGTCATAACGCCATTTATAATATTTGTCAGAGCCAGTGCCTTCACGTTTGTATTCATAACTTTTTGGCGTTACTTTATAGCCTTCAAGCTGAACAATAGAGCTTTCTGCACGGCTATCTGAGAAAATCAACCATTCAATTTCTGTCTGATAACTGTATTTCGCTAAGCCATTATTTAAATAGCTTAACTTACGTGTAGCTTCACCAACAGCTTTGTTGCTTCGCAAAATAGTATATTGAGCATTAAATGCAGGGATCACTACACTATTTTCTTTGTCTGCTGCCATAACGTTAAAGGTAAGACTAGACAAAAGTAAAGGAATATAAGGTAATGATTTCAACATGGTAAACTCTCTAAATTAAATACTATTCTTCGCTAGCATACCCCGAAATAGGTAAGATTACACCATCAAATAATGCCTGTTCTGCTGCCATAGTTACGCGTTGAGTACAACACCAATTAACCACCATAGGATAAATACGATGTTCTTGTTGATGTACACGCTGAGCAAGTTCATCGGCGTTGTCTTCTGGAAAAACAGGGACTTTTGCTTGTAAAATTACCGGCCCACCATCAAGTTCTTCAGTAACAAAATGTACACTCACACCGTGTTCAACATCACCGGCGTCAATGGCGCGTTGATGGGTATGTAAACCTTGATACTTAGGTAATAGAGAAGGGTGGATATTGATCAGGCGACCTTGAAATTTTTGCACAAATTTAGCGGTTAAAATACGCATAAAACCGGCTAGCACAATCAAATCAGGTTGATAATTGTTAATTTCGCCGACTAAGGCACTATCGTAACTTTCTCGGCTATCAAAGTCTTTGTGTGAAAGCACAGAGGTTGCTATGTTAGCATCTTGTGCTCGCGTTAAACCATAGGCGCCAGCTTTGTTAGACACTACAGCGACGATTTCGCCACCATAGTTGTCTTGCTTACAGGCATCAATAATCGCTTGTAAGTTTGTGCCGCCGCCGGAAATAAGTACTACAATTCGGCTTCGCATCAATGATTAACCTTTGTTGATAATAACTTGTTCTTGGCCTGCTTGCAGATCCGCAATTTCACCAATATGCCAAGCGTTTTCACCTTGTGCGTTAAGAATGTCGATGCTTTGTGCTAATTGCTCATCAGGTACTACGATGATCATACCAACGCCGCAGTTAAATGTGCGATACATTTCATGTTCACTGATATTGCCATTTTCTTGCAACCAATTAAAGATGGCCGGCCATTGCCAGCTATTGCCGTCTACAATGGCTTGAGCGCTCTCTGGTAAAACACGAGGAATGTTTTCCCAAAATCCGCCACCAGTAATATGTGACAAGGCATGTACATCAACATGCTTAAGCAGTTCTAAAACTGATTTAACATAAATTTTTGTTGGCGCTAAAAGATGCTCAGCTAATGGTTTTCCATCAAGTAAGTCATCGGTGTTGGTGTTATTTACTTCTAATACTTTACGTACCAAAGAGAAACCATTTGAGTGAGCACCAGAAGAGCCAAGCGCAACAAGTTGATCACCTGCGGCTACTTTAGTGCCATCAATTAAACGTGATTTTTCAGCAACACCAACACAAAAACCAGCGATATCGTAGTCGCCTTTGTGGTACATGCCTGGCATTTCAGCGGTTTCACCACCGACTAATGCACAACCCGCTTGTACACAACCTTCTGCAATACCTTCAACAACGGCTGAAGCAACGTCAACATCAAGTTTTGCTGTAGCGTAATAGTCAAGGAAGAATAGTGGCTCAGCACCTTGCACGATTAAATCGTTTACACACATAGCCACTAAGTCGATACCGACTGTGTCATGTTTTTTTAAATCTATTGCTAAACGCAATTTTGTACCAACGCCATCCGTTCCGGCAACAAGTACGGGCTCTTTATAGCCAGTAGGAAGTTGACAGACAGAGCCAAAACCACCTAGCCCCCCCATAACTTCTGGACGAGTAGTGCGTTTTACGGCACCTTTAATATTTTCAACTAGGGCATTACCTGCATCTATATCAACGCCAGCATCTTTATAATTTAAAGACTGTTTTTCTTCGCTCACGGGGAAACCTCAATTATGTTGTTAGTTTGCTTGTATGATAAAGGCGCACATTCTATCAGCGCAAAGACGTGCTGAAAATCTTTAAAATAATTTATTTTTTATAAGTGATAAAAATCAGCAACATTATGATAAGATCTTCATTATGAAACACATGTTAATGCTAAATATGTTCAGAAATTATCTGATATTCTTATGCCTTGTATTACCGCTTAAAATTAGCGCTATCGAGGTCGAAAACTTGTACAGCGCAAAAGTGGCTGTAGCGTCACAATCTAATGGCGATCGTAATCAAGCACTTAAAAATGCCTTGCGGGCAATTTTAGTCAAGGTCGGCGGTAATGACATCGATCATCCACTTATTAGCCAGGCAATAAATAACTACAGCATGTATGTTACGCAATATCAATATATTCGCGCTAATAATAAAGTATTGCTCAATGTTTCCTTTAACGAAGCCAAGATCAATCAATTGTTTAAAGCCAGCGACTTGCCGATTTGGGGACAATTAAGACCACAAGTGATGGTCTGGTTGGTTGAGGAAGATGGCTTTAAACGCAAGATAATTTCTGCTACATCGAATTCGTTGTTACCCCGCGTTATTGATGATTTTTCCCAGTTGCGTGGTTTACCATTAGTCATGCCAATAATGGACTTAACTGACCTTAATGCTTTGACATTAACTGATGTCTGGGGGCGTTTTTCAAAACCAGTAGCACAAGCTTCTGCGCGTTATATGGCAGAAGCTGTGGTGGTGATTAGAGTCTCAAACTCAAGCTTAGTTGCCGCCCAAGATGATCTTTTAGATTGTCCTCAGTGCCAAGCTAATAGTTTAGCCGTAGACTGGAGTTTAATGACCGACGCGCAAAATGAGCACGTACAAATGTTTAGCGAACAATACTTAGGTAATAACGTTGATGAGTTATTAACCGCTGCTTTGTCTGATATTACCGATATTATTTATCAGCAATATGCCTTATCAACAACTCACAGTAACGAGTTTGAGATAGATGTTGCCAATATCGCCTCATTAGTAGACTTGATTGCGGTGTCAGATTTTCTTGCAGAATTGTCTGCTGTGCAATCAGTACAATTGGTTAATGCGAAAGGTACTAATCGGCGCTTTAAATTGTCGTTAATTGGCTCACATCAAGCTTTGCTTGCTTCATTAAAATTGAGTGAACAGCTCAATCGTTATGTCGACCCCCTCGCTGCGCCTGAGGGCATAGAGCAAGTGCCGGTATTTTATTGGGGTAAAAAGTGAAGAAAGTTTCGCAACTCACTCTGTCGGTGCAATTACCTGACGATGAAACTTTCGCGAGCTTTAAAAGTGAGAGCAACCAAATGGTTGTGCAGCAATTAACGCACTTTCTCGATCATACAGGTGATGAAAACAAACAAGTACACAGTTTATTTTTGTTTGGTTTAACTGATGTTGGTAAAAGTCACTTGTTACACGCCAGCTGTGCCTATGCTGACACGTTAGGCATAACCTCGTTGTGTTTGTCGTTTTCTGAGCTTACTCAACTTTCGGTTGATGTACTTGACGGTTTAGAAAACATTGATCTAGTCTGTCTAGACGATATTCAATTGATCGCGGGTAATAATATCTGGCAACAAGGCGTGTTTGATTTATATAACCGTATGGTTGAGCAAAACAAATGCCTGATTATTACCGGTGATCAAAGCGCTGCACAGTTAAATATTAGTTTGCCTGATTTGGTGTCTCGGCTAAGCTGGGGCTTAACGGAACAATTAAAACCCTTATCAGATAAAGAGAAGTCATTTGCTTTGCAATACCGTGCACAACAACGGGGTTTAACGATGAATGATGACGTGGCGAGATTTTTAATTAATCGTTTATCCCGCGATATGACCAGCTTAATTGCCGCATTAGAACAGCTTGATCAGGCGTCAATTAGAGAACAGCGTCGCATTACTATTCCCTTTATTAAAGATGTCTTATTTTAAATCATTAGTGATTTACATCATAGTAATGTAAACGCGATTGATTTAAAAATAGTGACTTAAAACTAGTCATTTCAATTATCCGTTTAATTTAATCCCTTTCATTCATTAGGTTAAAGCCAAAAAAACCAAGTGCCTTATGCTTGAGCTTATGTGTATAACTTCAAATAAAGAGAGGAGTTTAGTTAAATCGTTTTAGGGTTGTAGCTAGGTTAGTAAAATTAATCGTATGTTTTGTGTGAAAATTTCTGAGTGATTTTAAAAAAATTCACAAGCGGCTAGAAAATAGAGACAGCTTTGTGCACACTCCCGAGATTAGCAGGTCGTTATGGCTAACGGCAGCTTCAAGCTCATTGCTGCCAGTGGCGACTCGTATCTGATCATTCAGTTATGCCACTTTGCTGACCTAAATAATCGATTAAAATCACCCTATTTTATGTTCACTAAGAATACGAAAGCAGACGTTTGACTAATTAGTTGTAATGATTTATCTGCGCCCATTAAAGAGATTAGTTAGGGCAACTCTCAAGCACACCAGTCTTAACTAAATAGCCGCTCTTTCAAAGCTTGACAAACACCATCTAACCCAGGAAAAAGGGTGGCAGCAGTGATACCCATAATCTCTAAGTCTTTCATTACTTTATTTCTATCCTCGATATTTATATCAACAGTTGTTAAATAATTTATTTTATCCTCAGCTTCTCTATACCTTATATAACTTTCTATGTTCGAAATATTTGAAAATGTGACCAGTGATTGTTGAGGAAGTGCTCTTGAATTATTAATTGAATTTACCTCAAAAGGTGCGAAACACGGGCCTGGTTCATCAATGGTATGAAATCCATTGCCGTACTGGTTCCCCCACTTTAGTTTATCAAAAATGTAAATCCGTACTCTTCCTTTATCAGTAGACTTTGGTATTTTATGGAATGCAAAATAAGCTGCAACAAAAGGTGAGTTCGTCCAGTCTAATAAGGGGGTTGGGAAGCCATGATGTTGTGCAATGTACAACAATTCACTGTAGTCTAAATTTAAATTAAAATGCCTATCCAATTCAGAAGATAAATTTCGATTCAATAATGGAACTTCTTCCACACCAAACCTAAGTAGATCTCTTCTACCTGCCCTGTGAAAAGTTGTTTCTAGCTTATATAACGAACTTTCTTGACCACGAAAAATCAGACCGTCGTTTTCATATTTCTCATCTAAAGCCCAAGCTTTAAAATCACTCCAAGACATTGTTTTAGTTGCTTCAATTTCGTTTTCACTTGTATTTTCAAGCTTACCTAGGTGACACTCTTTATCGAATGCCTCTGAATTTTTACTTAAAACAACTAATGCCCCCCTAAGTGAAATCATTCCCTCTAAAACGAATGGTCCTCCTAATTTTGCAATTAATTTTGCCGCTTCTTTATTTAATTCATATTCAGTTTTACAAAATTCAAAATCATCCTCTTTATTTCTTTCAATATTGGAGTTATATATTTGGACATTATCAATAATTAGTTTAAAAGAGTTTTCTAATGAACTTAAAGGAGCGTTTTGTGTTTCATTTAGGATCAGTTTTGCATTAGCATAAAAAGACAATTGAGCATCTTTAGTATTTGACACCAGCAAGCGACCCACTAAGTTTTTATCTTTATCGATGTTTAACGTAACAAAACCTAAATCACCGATGTATCCAACCCATTGACCCCACATAAAAAACCTATTTAAAATTGTAAAAAACATTAACAATTTACATGAAGTGATACATGGGAACAACAAATGAAGTAATAATTAAATACACATAAGTTGATTTAGCATAACTAAGAGGAAAAGTAAGACTGTTTTGTAGAAGTTAACCTTTGCATCACAACTGAAAATGTCAGCTTTTTAGCTAACAGCTGACCTTAAGAGCGACTTATAGCTAACGTCAACTAAGCGCACAAAGTTAGCATTAATAATTTGATGATGAACGACCGCAATGGTGGCTTTATTGCCAGTCGATAGGGCACTGGTTAAGAAATGAAATCAGCGTCTCCTGCAAGCTCATTCTTGCCGTTGACTTTATGCGGTAAGCGAATTGCGGCCATTGCGTGTGTAAATTTAATTATCAGATAATTTCGTATTGCAGACAGTCAATTAATTACAGTGGGTGAAGTTACAGAATATCTTTGCTGAGCCACAGTCATTTTATAGTCTTTGCTCACGTCAGTTACGCCTTTTTATACCTGTTGCAAAATCAGCGGCTCTGCCCCGCAGATTACAAATTCTCCAAGTTTTTTGAGTAAGGGCTTATATTCATCTCATCCAAATAAGCGACATTTTGCATTTGTTAATTTATTTGTCTATATATTAGATCTACTTATTGATATTGGATCTGTCACTGCAAACATTTCTTACAGAAAGGACGGCAATTCTGCCAATGTAGACATTGTTAGCTTTCAGTAAGAATGGGGTCCTTAGTCAATATAAACTTCAAAAAAATAACAAGGATAAGTATGAAAAAAGTACATATTTACTGTCGGGCCAGTTATTTTCTGTTGCTACTTATTACTGCTGGGTGCGCTTCACAAAGTGGATGGGAAACTCAGTCGGCATCTCCTGAATTTGTCAACGGAACACGAATTCTTGCTGAGGTCGTTATGATTACAACTCGTGATGAAAGCCTATCCAATAAGGGTTTGTTATTGGGTTGGAGGGATAAATTAATTTCAGCTGGATATACTGACAATGACATCGTTGATGGTAGTGAAATAACAATATTTACCTATTGTTATGGCTGGAATAGTGGTGTTTCTATATGTGCTCATCACGGTCACTATGTTGCTCATGTGCCCGTTGAACTGCAAGGGAAGCTCAAGGGCGATTTGGATGCCACTTGGAGTACATCAGGTGATCTAGTTGAAGTTGAGCTGAATAAAACACCTAAAGGTTACATAGTAGGTAAAGTTGTAAGACTATTCCGAAAATCAGATGACTGGAGTCCGTGCCGCAAAGTCAGTCTGGAACAAGTTTCAGAAGCCTCTGTTGTATTGTCTACTCTCGCTGGCATTGGCCCAGCTAGGGCCATGTGGATTGAGTGTGATGAGTCGAATGCTGGAGGGTGGACTAGACGTCCAATTCTCCACGGGCCACAATCTGCCGGACCGCCCATATCTGAATGGGTTAAATTATAGTTATTAGTTTGCTATAGGATAACTATAATCTAAATAGCATCAACTCTAACTTAATATCCCATGACATAATTTGTTAGACATGGAAGTATAAAAAGGATAAGTGGTTCTCGCTAATTGCGATTGAGTAACATCGAAATTCAATGCCAGCTTTAGTTTCATATTTGTGGACCTGATTATAACTTTGATTTTTAGTTTTTTGCTAAGGGTCGTTCTTAAAGTGGCTTTGAAATGGCTCCTTATCGCATTTATAGTAAGCGTATAGGTGCCGTTACCTATACGCTTACAGTCTAATTACGTGGAGGTTTTGGTTATAATTGGGAAGCCATATTGTTAGATTTGTCTATGGGAATACCCTCAACAGGAGATTATGAGGATTTAGCTGATGATGGTGCTGATATGTCAGCCGTATCGAGTGCTTCGGTTTTGGCCTTTAGGTTTTAGTAACTTTATATAAGAGTAAATATTGGGGGAGTGCTCCAATGTTTACTCTTTGTTTATTAAATAAGAATAAGTTAAAGGAATAAAAATGAATATGTTTAAGTTATTCGCCATTATCGTGACTCTAGCCTTACTTTCTGGGTGCGCACATCAAATACAACTCAACCCTAACACTGATTCCTTTGTTAGTTCAGAGAAAATAATTAACGCTGTAGTTGGTTATCATATTTCAGATGAAGACCGAAAAAAAATTGTAACAACAGATGGAGGCGGTGGAGATGATGTTAGTTACAGCCCATATAAGGATATAGAATCTATTTTATTTACTGTTTTATCAAATAAATTTAAAGATGTCTATTTGGTGAAAAATTTAGATGACAATTCATTCATTAAAGAAAATGAAATAAAACTAATATTCATTCCCAAAATAATTACTCAATCAAGTTCTAGTAGTCTATTTACTTGGCCACCGACAAAGTTTGTTATCGACTTAACTGTGAAAGTACTTAATTCTAGTGGAGATATAGTTTGGGAAAATAAAATTAAAAAAACAGGAGAAGCTGAATATGATGAATTCAAAACGGATTTCTCCTTATCTGCAAGAAGAGCTGTAGAAAAGGTTTTTCTTCAGTTAGCTAAAGATATTGAACAAGAATCTTTAATAAATTAATGGATTATATAAATAATGATTAAAATAATAAAAATATCGACAGTTGCTTTGAGTTTGTTAATTACAGCTTGTTCCATGCAAGCTCCGCCTTATGAAGCATCTATAGAAAATGTACAAATAATAAAAGGGGCTAAAGTTAAGCAAGTTAAAGTTGGCAAGATTACATCAACAAAACAGCTAGATAGTATATCTTTGCGTGGTTCTAGTATGTATTCACCTGTCAATAAATCTTATGGTTCATACCTTCAAAAAGCTTTAGAATATGAATTGAAATTAGCAAAGTTATTGTCTGCTGTTTCTTCTACAGTCCTTACTGGGGAGATGCTGACGAATGGTATTAATATATCTAGCTTTTCAGAAGGAGTTGGAGAAGCATCGGCCAAGTTTGTTGTCACTCGAGATAATAAAGTAATATTTGATAAAATCATATCAACCAATCATACTTTTGAATCTTCATTTATGGGCGCAATAGCTATACCAAATGCCCAAGCGAGTTATGTTAATTTAGTACAAAAATTAATTAAAAATTTATTTGAAGATAAGACCTTTATATCTGTATTAAAAGATTAAATTTATAAGGTATTAAAATCAAGTAAGTAAAAAACAGGTAGATTCAATGTTGAATCTGCCAAGTTAAAAACTCAAACAAATAATTCAGTAAAAAGTAATCAAACCTTGATTTAATTGACATGCATTAGTTATTTATATATCCCCACTATTTCCTTAAACAAACAGAATCTTAAATCAAGTAATATCAGAACTCTCTAGAAGTCTTCTGGTAGTTATTGCTCTTTTGGGCCACCAACACGAAATAATCTCAGAGGGAAGCTACCTTACGACTATATTTAGCGAGCAGAAGTCATAAGGTGATCACTGAGGTTAGCGACCGATTTATCTAGGCGCTGCCGTAAGTAAAGCAACCTCTAACGTCTGTAATGCGCACTTTGAAGTAATTCCAAAGCAACTTCGTGACTGCGGTTATGGTGGCTTTGTTGCCAGTCGATAAAAGTACAATATTTAGAAGTGAGGTCAGTGTCTCCTGCAAGCTCATTGCTGCCAGTGGCGACTCGTATCTGAACATTCACTTATGCCACAAGGCAGTCAAGATTTTTGATTATAAACTCATCAACATTATGCTCACTATCTCCAGATATAGCTGACATTAGCACAATATATCTATGGAGCTATCGCAAAAATAAAGTTAAGGTGGTCTAAATCGAGCGGTGTAATTTATTTATTTTGGTTTACTTTCTCTCAGGCTTTCTAAATCAGTATTATCTATTGATTTTAGAGCTAAAAATAAACAAATTCGCGTTTCTTATGCAGCTAGTTTATTGGTGTTAAATTACGTTCTAAATGCATGAGACATTATAACAGATTGAATTAAAAT
>NZ_JACGVA010000073.1:0-484434 GCF_014076985.1 Colwellia sp. MB3u-8 | reverse complement strand
AGTTTTTTTAACTTTCAAACAACTCGTTTTATTACGTTAAGTTAATCAAATCAGCTCTAACTGCATAAGATAACCTATTAAAACAGCTCTTTGGGGTTACCCCTTGGAACTGGAGCGCATTCTAGAGATTTCTGGCTTCACGTCAACACTTAATTGCCATTAAATTACAAATAAAGGTTTGTTTGCTTTTTATTTGTACAGCCCTTGCTATGGTTGGGCTTTTAATGCTCGATACGCTGAAAAATCACCCAGTTATATTGTGCCTTGGTGGTAACTTTGTCTTAACCGATAAGTACAGGTAATGACTCAGTTCATTGAAAAATGCTGTTTAATGGCTTTTTTTGCTAAGATAGCTATATCAGTCATCTAAAAATATCTTATTTATGCAGAAAAATAATTTTCGAAGCTATCATGGCATTACTCCTATATTAGGTAATGCAGTTTATGTTGATGAAACTGCCGTACTTGTTGGTGACATTACCTTAGGTGATGATACTAGTGTTTGGCCTTTAGTTGCCGCTAGAGGTGATGTGAACAAAATTACCATTGGCGCTCGCACAAATATACAAGACGGTACGGTTTTACATGTCACACGAAAAAGTACCGAGAATCCCAGTGGTAACCCATTAGTTATTGGTGACGATGTTACCGTAGGTCATAAGTGTATGTTGCACGGATGTGCTTTGGGTAACCGAATACTGGTTGGTATGGGCGCTATTATTATGGATGGTGTTATTGTTGAGGATGATGTATTTATCGGTGCGGGTAGTTTAGTGCCGCCAAACAAAACGCTTAAAAGCGGCTACTTATATGTTGGTAACCCAGTTAAACAAGCGAGAGAGTTAAAGCAGAGTGAAGCTGATTTTCTCAAGCAGTCGGCGATAAACTATGTTGAATTAAAAGCTGAGTACTTAGCTGATAGCCATTAACCTTTGAGGTTACTCCAACTCTATATGTATTTCATTACCTTCTGGCTCGTTTTCCTCGAGCCAGCTTTCTGTTACTTCTTCTAAATCAAATTTAGTGCCATTATCAATTTCGGTTAATTTCTTTAGCTGCATAGAATGAAAATATAACCTTATACGCTGTCCTGAAACTTGTCCGGTAAAAGACCAAGCATCATGCTGCTGATCAAAATGTAGATCATCATTAAATAAAATTGCTTGGTTCATCTTATGCTCGCTTCACTTTCATTACTTTAACTGAGCTCTTAAGGAGACAAGTACAGGCTCTACTGCTGGGCTAACGGCTCTCCACAAATGAAAGCTTGCCGCAGCCTGCCCCACTAACATGCCTAAGCCATCAATAATATGTTCAACACCTAGCTGTTTTGCTTGTTTTAAAAATGCGGTTGGCTCTTTGCCATAGACCATGTCATAACAAACTGTTGAACTTTTAATTGTGTGATCTGATATCGGTAAGCTATCACCGGATAGACCTGCTGATGTGGCATTGATGATGATATCAAATGCTAAGTTATTGGTCTCTGCGAAAGTAACAGCATCAATAGCCTCATTAGGATACTGGCTAGTAATGGCCTGTGCTTTACTTAATGTTCTATTGGCAATAGTTAATGATTGAGGAGACTGCTCTAATATTGATTGCACAACGCCCTTTGCGGCTCCGCCAGCACCGAGTAATAACACCTTACTATCTCGCAGTTGCACTTGATGCCTGAGTAAGTCACTAACTAAGCCGACACCATCTGTAGTATCACCATAAATAATTCCATTAGAAAAAATTAAGGTGTTCACTGCGCCAGCTAACTTGGCTCTTCCACTCAACTCATGACACAGGGCAAATGCTTGTTCTTTAAATGGTGCGGTGACATTGGCGCCTTTGCCATTGTTAGCCATTAATTCTTTTACGGCATTGTCGAATTGATCTAATGCAACCCACTCACTTTGGTAGTTCATTATTTGCTTTGACTGTAGCGCAAACTGTTGGTGAATAAAGGGAGATTTTGATTGAGCGATAGGATTACCAAATACGCGATACTGATCCATAAGATTACTAGCTTAAATGTTTAGCGGTAGACTACCCTAGTTGTTAAACAATGAAAACAAAAAAGCAGTCACTGGGTAACTGCTTTTTTCATCACTTTGGCCCGTGCTGAATATGGTTAAAGTATCTTTAAAATTTATAAGCTAACATTAGTGAATAAACCATAGGGTCTATTTCAACTTCAGCACTGCCATTAACACTCCCACCTACTTTAAAACTGGTATCCGTATTAATATCAATATAACGAGCGGAAGCATTTAATGACCACCTTTTGTCAAGTTGGTAATCAGCACCAAGTTGAACAGAAAGTCCGAAAGACCCGTCTAAGTCTAAATCACTAAAACCGGCCTCTTTATAAGTTGAAGAAAACTTCTCATCAAAGAAAATTGTATAGTTGATACCCGCACCCACATAGGGCTTAAACGCTGAGTGAGTATCAAAGTAATACAGTGCACTTAATGTCGGTGGTAAATGAGATATTTTACCAAGCGTTGTGGTTGCGCCATCGGCATGCAGTTTTATGTCATGAGAAAACGGGGTTGAGGCTAAGAGTTCAATAGCCCAGTTTTTATCATAAAAATAAACAAAATTAACACCAAGCTGAGTATCACCATCCGCTGATACATCTAAACCTGAATCAGCGCCATCGAGGAACACGTTAGCTTTATTACTGGCAGGATCAACCATAGTGGCGCCACCACGAACGACAAAGTCGCCAGCTTGGTTAGCAAGTGCAAGGGGAGATAATGTAAGAGCGGAGAGGATGAGTCCATTAATTACTGAGGTTTTCATTAGAGCGTTACCTTTTATAAATAGAAAAAATATTAAATTTGTTCACTAAGGTAATTTTACGCGCGCCTGGTTTTCGACAGTTTGATCTAGCTCAAGCTTTATCATAAACCCTAAAAAAATAAGCTTTAATGGTCTTGAAATTAAAAAATTTAATTTGGGTAACTTAACCTAGCAACCACACCTACAGCGACCTTTTCTGTTGATGTGGATTGCTAGGTTAATAAACAACAAGCGGTAATGCTAGGTTATAACCAATCTTGCGGTACTAAATAGTCTTGTAGTGCTGCTTCTGGGCTGCCAGCTTCCGGCTGAAAATTATATTCCCAACGTGCCAGTGGCGGCATTGACATTAAAATGGATTCTGTTCTGCCACCTGATTGCAAACCAAATAAGGTGCCGCGATCAAAAACTAAATTAAATTCAACGTAGCGGCCACGACGATAAAGTTGAAATTGACGATGATTATCATCAAAGGGCGTTGCTTTACGCTTTTCTATTAAAGGTATGTAAGCATCAAGAAAGCCTTTTCCAACTGCTTTCATATAATCAAAGCACTTATCGAATTCCCATTTATTCAAATCATCAAAAAATAAGCCGCCAACGCCACGAGTTTCATTGCGGTGTTTTAAATGGAAGTATTCGTCACACCACTTTTTATATTTTGGATAAACATCGTCACCAAAAGGCTGACAAATATCTTTTGCCGTTTGATGCCAATGCACAACATCTTCTTTGAACGGGTAAAAAGGCGTGAGGTCAATACCACCACCAAACCACCACACAGGTGCTTCACCTTCTTTTTCAGCAATAAAAAATCGGACATTGGCATGAGATGTCGGAATAAAAGGATTTTTAGGATGAATAACTAATGATACACCACAAGCTTGCCATTTACGGCCAGCCAATTCTGGACGATGTGCTGTTGCAGATGGTGGTAACTTATCACCAGAAACCACTGAAAAATTGACCCCACCTTGCTCAATAACGCTACCATTTGTGAGTACTCGGGTTCTGCCACCACCGCCTTCAGCACGCTGCCAATTATCTTCAATAAATTTACCACTACCGTCGGCAGCCTCTAACGCGGAACAAATTTGGTCTTGCAACGATTTTAAAAATTCAACAACAACATTAATATTTATAGTGCTCATGAGCGAATAACATCTCCAGATAATGCATCAATAATAGTAGAAGGCTGATCAAAGCCTAGAGTTTTTCCTTTAATAATAAAATCAATTTTATTAGCGAGATCATTGGGAATTCCTTGCCATGTTTTGGCCGGAGGTTTACCACTTAAGTTCGCGCTCGTAGAAACAATCGGCTTATTAGTGGCGAGACATAGTGCCACAACGTCTGGCTGGCTAGTAACACGCACCGCAATAGTGTCAAAGCGCCCCGTCAACAACCTAGAAGTGTTAGCATTTTTAGCCACTAATTGCGTAATACCGTTGGGCCAGCGAGATAATATCGCCAGGCGTTTGTCTTGAGGTATTTTACACTCATCTATATAAGGTAAAAGTTGTCTATAATCACCCGCAAGCAGTATTAAGCCTTTATCTACTGAACGTGACTTGATCAACAGCAATTTTTCAATTGCCCCATCGTTATCAGGATCACAACCTAAACCAAATACGGCCTCGGTTGGGTAAGCTAAAATACCACCCTGTTGAAATGTTTCTAATGCTGTCGTCATGGCGTTTTATGATGGCGCTTAGTAAAATTAATTTAATGATGATTATACGTTTTTTACTGACAAACAACATGGCTAGTAAAAAAAAACGGTAAGAGTCTGTAAACTCTTACCGTTTGGATTAACCCCCCGTTCAACGCTAATAATAAATTAAGCTTCAAACAGCTCTTTAATTTTCTGCCTGAGCACAAACTTCTGTACTTTACCGGTTGAGGTTTTAGGCAACTCGCTAAAAACAATGGTTTTAGGGACTTTAAAGCCTGCCATATGTTCACGGCAATATTGAATTACCTCTTGTTCTGTCAGCGTATGCCCGCGTTTCACTGCTATAAATGCACAGGGAGTTTCACCCCACTTTTCATCTTTTTTAGCCACTACGGCCGCTTCTAAAATGGCTGGATGGGTATATAACACCCCTTCTACTTCGACTGATGAAATATTTTCACCCCCCGAAATTATAATATCTTTCGAACGATCACGAATTTCAATATAACCATCTGGATGTTTAACCGCTAAGTCTCCTGAATGAAACCAACCATTTGCAAAAGCCTCTTCTGTGGCTTTTTCATTTTTCAAGTAGCCTTTCATCGTGCTATTACCCCTGAACATTATTTCACCCATAGTGATTCCATCTGGGCGAACAGGCTCCATAGTATCCGGATTTAGCACATCAACTTCTTCTTGCGTGATATAACGCACACCTTGGCGCGCTTTTAATGCCGCCCGTTCATCATCGCTGCGTTCATTCCATTCATCTTTCCACTCACTAACGACACAAGGCCCATAAACTTCAGTTAAGCCATAACTTTGGGTGATTTCAATACCTAAGTTTTCAATGCCCTTAATAACCGCCGCAGGTGGCGGAGCACCAGCGGTCATCACTTTAATATTTTTAGGTAATTGCGCCAGCAAGCTTTCGTCAGCATTTAAAATCATATTGAGCACAATTGGCGCGCCACAAAAATGACTGACCTTATGCTCAATCATCGCATTAACGATAGCGCCTACTTCAACTTGCCTCAAACAAATTTGCGTACCGCCAACAGCCACTATAGTCCAAGGAAAACACCAACCATTGCAATGGAACATCGGCAAAGTCCACAGATAATTGGTCTTGCTGTCTATCGGCCAAACAAAGCTATGGCCAAGAGAATTCAAGTAAGCACCACGATGTGAGTAAACTACACCTTTAGGATTACCTGTAGTGCCTGAGGTATAATTGAGCGCCAAAGCTTGCCATTCATCATGAATAAATGAGCCAGTAAAATTTTCATCCCCTTGAGCAAGTAACTCTTGATACTCAATTGTACCAAGGCGCTCACCCCCTGGACCTTCTGGATCGTCAATATCAATCACTAAAGGTTGACGCTTTGACAGTGCTAATGCTTGTTTAATCACACTTGAAAATGCGGTATCCGTAAACAGTACATCACATTCGGCGTGATCAAGAATAAAAGCGATATTTTCCGCATCGAGGCGAATATTAATAGCGTTAAGCACAGCACCTGTTAGTGGCACACCATAATGGGCATCCAAAAATGCCGGAATATTAGCTGCCATAATACTGACAGTTTGCCCTGGATTCACCCCATTTTTAATGAGGCTTGAGGCGAGTCGACGGACATTTTTACGATATTCTTGATAGGTAAATTTTTGCTTACCATGGATAATGGCAGTTTTGTCTGGATAGACATCAGCGCTACGATTTAAAAAGTTTATTGGTGTTAGTGGCTGACTGTTAGCAGCAACCTTGTCTAAACTTTGGCTATAAATGTTACTCATTCCTTTCCTCATTTATTTTACCGAAGCGACTCTTAATACTAATTAACTTAATGATAAGTAAACTTATTTATTCTTTAAATTAGTATTACGCGGTGATTTTATATCATGTTCGGCTTTACAATTTAAAAATAATCATACGCCAATAATTAAATTATAAAATTATCCTTTGGTCTATACCCGATCTACATCAAAGAAAATTATAAATGCTATAAAAGAATTGTCATTTCAGAATATTTTCAAACACGTTATAATATGCATTAAATTTCACCTAACATTAGCGCCTTAGGCACAATGTTAGGTTTCAAATCACATTATCAAAAGGCACTACGCGTATGAAAGTTGGGATTATCATGGGGTCAAAGTCAGATTGGCCAACCATGCAGCACGCTGCTGAAATGTTAGACCTATTTAATGTACCTTATGAAACAAAAGTTGTTTCTGCACATAGAACACCTCATTTACTTGCTGAGTATGCACAAGGCGCTAAAGATCGTGGTATTCAAGTTATCATTGGTGGCGCTGGTGGCGCAGCGCATTTACCTGGTATGACCGCTGCTTATACAAGCTTACCGGTTTTGGGTGTGCCCGTGCAATCAAAGGCCTTAAATGGCCAAGACTCATTACTCTCTATTGTACAAATGCCAAAAGGCATTGCTGTTGGTACATTAGCCATTGGCACGGCAGGTGCGGCCAATGCTGGCTTATTAGCCGCTCAAATTATTGGTCTTTCTGACCCAGCAGTACAAGCGGCTGTTGAGCAATTTAGAGCAGAGCAAACACAAACAATTCTTGATAACCCAAACCCTGCAGAATAGGCTAGCTAAATGAATGTTTTAGTATTAGGTGCTGGCCAACTGGCTCGTATGATGGCCTTGGCGGTTAAACCTTTAAATATCAATATACGAGCTTTTGATGTTGGCTCAGACACTGTCGTTGATCCGCTTTCAACTGACATTGTTTTTGGTGGATTAAAGCAAGGCATTGAGTTCGCTGATTTTATCACTGCTGAGTTTGAGCATATTGATCACCAAACTCTTGCACTTTGCCAAGCGTCTGGAAAACTACGCCCGAGCAGCCAAGCCATTAAAGTGGGCGGCGATAGAAGATTAGAAAAAGATCTACTCATAAAGTGCGGTGTGGCCAATGCCCAACACCAAATTATTGCGACCAAAGCAGACTTTGACCAAGCTTTAAATAACCTGTCTATGCCGTTGATTTTAAAAAGCGCTTTGGCAGGTTATGATGGTAAAGGTCAATGGCGATTAAAAAATAAAGCACAAGCGGAAGACATTTGGCTTGATATTAAAGCTTTTTTCGATGGTGGCGTACAAGGCCTTCAACATGCGGTAGTGGCCGAACAAATGGTGCCTTTTGATCGCGAAGTCTCATTAGTTGGCGCGCGTGACAGTCAAGGTAATACCCTAGTTTACCCTTTAACTCAAAACCATCACACCAACGGCGTGCTGAGTGTGTCAATTGCCATCCAAATAGATGAAGCGCTACAAGCACAAGCAAAACAGGTGTTTGATAGCATAGCAAAAGAGTTAAATTACATTGGTATATTAGCCATTGAATTTTTCCAAATTGGCGAGCAATTGTTGGTAAATGAAATTGCTCCTCGCGTACACAACTCAGGTCATTGGACCCAACAAGGTGCAGATACTTGTCAATTTGAAAACCATTTACGTGCGGTATGTGATTTACCGCTTGGCAGTACTGAGTTAATTCGTCCATCAGCCATGATTAATATATTGGGTGAAGATGAAGTACCCAATGAAATCTTGAGTGTGGCAAGTACCACTTTACATTGGTATGGAAAAAGCAAGCGCCCAGGCCGTAAAATGGGTCATATTAATGTCTCAGGCAATGATGAAAAACAATTAGCAGAGCGATTAATCTTATTAGCTGACATGCTACCAGAAGCAGCATTTGATGAACTTAAGCCTTATGTCGCCAGTTACAAAAAACAACTGAGCTAACAATAAGTTAGCGATTACAGAGCCAGTGATGCCTTACGGATAAGTCACTGGCTTTTTTATGCCTCAATTCCTACCTCAATGTATATCTCGATTGATAAGAAAATTAGTGCGGCTGAAAGTGACTGCAGGGTTTAGACGCGCATTGTAACTTTTCACCTGCTGCCATCTGTCGTTTTAGTAATAAAGCAAAGCCACATTTTTCACATTCGCCAACAACTGGCTCATAATTCACAACAAACTTACATTTTGGATAGTGATCACAGGAATAAAATGTTTTACCAAAACGGCTGATTTTTGATTGTAGTTGGCCCTTTTTACACTGTGGACAACTGACATTTTTTTGCTCAAGTTCATTGTGATCTTGCGCCACAATGTAAGAACAGTCAGGGTAGTTTGTACAGCCAATAAACATACCATAGCGACCTTGTTTGACCGCCAATTCGTGATTACATTCAGGACATTCACTGCCAA
Organism: Colwellia sp. MB3u-8; assembly: GCF_014076985.1. Classification (NCBI taxonomy): domain Bacteria; kingdom Pseudomonadati; phylum Pseudomonadota; class Gammaproteobacteria; order Alteromonadales; family Colwelliaceae; genus Colwellia; species Colwellia sp. MB3u-8. Next base: position 475,716 of record NZ_JACGVA010000073.1, on the reverse strand, counting down.
CCAGTATTTTATCATCAACGCGCTCATGTTCGACAACAGCTCGAGTGTATTGGCAGTTAGGATAGGTAACGCAAGCAAAAAATGAGCCTGACTTACTGTGCTTAATGGTGAGCTGAGAAGCACAGTCAGGACAAATTTCAGCGGTTTTTTCTAAGGCATGTTCATGACGTGAAAACAGGGGTTTTTCGGAGTTTGACATAGTAATGCACCTAAAATATTAGGGGCATATTATGGCATATTTTCACCCTATTAATGTAGGCTATTTTTCGTGCACTTTTTGTCTTAGAAACAAAGCTAATGCAACGGGCCTTCTTGCTCATCAAAAATCAGGTCTTCCATTTGAGAGTAGGCACTTTCTTTACCTGGCACATTAAACAACACCATCAACACAACCCACTTTAAATCATCAATAGAGAAAAATTTAGTGTCTAGTTCCATAACACGGTCAATAACCATTTCCCGGGTAGTAAAGTCTAATAAATTAACCTGCTCTAAAAACATCAGAAAACCGCGACATTCTACATCAAGAATTTGGCTCTCTTGTGCCGTATAAACTCGAATAGATTGGTTACCTACTCGTGTTAAATGAGGATAAGCCTCCGTGTCTTGTAAGGCGGTAAGTTTTTCCAGCCAAGCAAGCGCTTTATAAATTTCATCTTGGTGAAAACCAGCACGCGTTAATTCATCAGTAAGTAGCTCATGGTCGACCATGACTTCGGCTTCACTATGAATATAGTTTTCAAAAAGGTACATTAAGATATCAAACATCACTAGCCCCTATTCAATTTAAGGTAACCCCCTGGCACAGCAGACACCAGGCCTCTAAGTTCAAGCACGGTTAATCGAGTTAACACTACGTCTATCGGTAGTTTACTGCGCGAAACGACTAAATCTACGGGCGTAATTTCATAACCCACACTAGCTAACATTGGATCGTTACACAAGTGCTGTTTTTTACTTTTTTCTGCTAAATTATCTTTCCCTTTGTTTCTACTTAAGTTTAAATTATCTGTAACGAACTCTTCAAACTCGTCCATTATGTCGCTGGTATCTTCGACAAGCTTAGCGCCTTGTGTAATTAACCAATGACAACCTTTCGCCTGCACATTATAAATAGAGCTAGGTATAGCAAACACTTCTCGGCCTTGTTCTAAGGCACAACGCGCCGTGATCAACGAACCACTTTTTAAAGACGCTTCAACGACCAAAACCCCCAAACTTAAACCGCTTATTAAACGATTTCGCTTTGGAAAATGTCCCGCTTTAGGTGCGATACCTGGGGCAAACTCGCTAATGATTAAACCCTTGTTTTCAATAATATCTTTTTGTAATTTTTTATGTCGAGCGGGATAGGTTATATCTAGTCCTGTTGCTACCACCGCAATAGTATAACCCTGCTGATGTAAGGCACCTAAATGCGCTTGCGCGTCAATACCTAATGCTAAACCACTAGTAACAACGAATTGACTTGTTAACTGACCCGCCAAATTATGAGCAATCTCTCTACCTGATATACTGGCATTGCGGCTACCCACAATGGCAATTTTAGGTAATAACAATAAATCCGTATTACCTCGAACAAAAAGTACTAGCGGTGGATCATAAATTTCTTTTAATAATGGTGGGTATAGGGGATCATCAAAGGCAATAATTTGACTGTGACAGTGGCTTGAATCAGAGATTATTTTTGTCAACAAATCCCAGGCAGGAGAAGTTATTGCAGCACGCTGTGGATTGCTGAGGCCTGACAAGGTTAAATCAGTAGTCGCCGCGAATAAAGCTGTTAAACCAAATTTTTCGACTAGGGCGATTTTTTTATGACTCGCTAACCGTGGAATAGCTTTCACGGCTAGCCAATAATGCGTTAGAGTTAGCTCCAACGTTAGTGTGTTGCTGATATTTGCCACTTGTTTCTCCTTAAAAGTGGCCCAACTTTAGGGCTAGGGTGCAGTAACTCCATCAAGCACTCGTAATGGCTTTTCAGCATTAATAATCAACGCCATACTGACCTTGTCATAAACTTTAAATACCATCACTTTACCGATTACTTCGGTTGGCATATCGTAATCTGAATAGCTGTTATTGGCTATTTTGTTCCAATGAGAAGTTTCTTTACTGTATTGCGGTCCATGGTCTGTTTCAATAACGCCAGGGCTTTTTCGGCTAACCGTTAACACATCGCCAGCTTGTACGGCTTGGTTATTGCCTTTATTAATCATTATCACGTCAAATTTAGCAAATTCACCTAGCTTAGTCACCGAGCTAATAATTAAACCCTCAGTGCTTTTAGCACCTGCTCGCATGGTAAAAATAGCGGGGTAATCTTGCTCAACATTGACTGGCATAATATAAGCACCAGAACGAATTTCGCGTTTTGCTCCCTCAACAAAAATAGTGCTTGGCTGCTGCTTACTCATATTGCCACTTTGTAGTGCCTTGCCGGTACCAATAAGTCGAATATTATAACCTAAATTTTGCTGTGTTTCGGGATCAACGATGGCATCTGCTTTATGGTAAATACCGTAACTTTGACCAACAATGAGATCGCTATTAATATAAACTTTAAAGCCATCAACACTTGATTTATAGCCTTCCTCACTGCCAATAATATGAGGTAAACTGGCTAACTCAGCTAAGCTTTTCACAGTATCATAGCGAATATAGGGCGCAATAACATGCAAAGGTAATGTACTAACGGGGTTTTGGTCTTTTAATTGTTTACGTACTTTAGGTGACCATTTAAGTTCAGGCTTGCCTTTAACCAGCATGGGTTGGCCTTGGGCATCAAATACTAGCCGCAACTCATCGCCGGGGTAAATTAAATGTGGGTTATTAATATCAGGATTAAGACGCCATAACTTAGGCCACAACCAAGGTTGATTGAGAAATACACCTGATATATCCCACAAGGTATCGCCTTTCTTAACGATATAAGATTGTGGAGCATCTGGCTTTAATGCTAACTCATTGGCCATTAAGGATACTGACAGAGCAATGCAAAATAGTAAGGATAAAACTCTTATTAGCATGTTAATTTCCCTATTATTAGAGGTTTTATCCTAAACCCCTATGATTAACTATCATTAATGGCTAAAATTGAAACATAACACTCAATGCGACATTTCGCGAACTCTTTTGATAAATTATGGCTATTTTACCTGTATTACGATTTCCTGATGAGAGATTAAGAACAAAAGCGCAACCTGTAACTGATGTTAACGATGAAATTCGTAATATTATCAGTAACATGTTTGAAACCATGTATGATGAAAATGGTGTTGGTTTGGCGGCAACTCAAGTTGATATTCACCAACGAATTGTCGTTATTGATGTTTCAGAAAATAAAGAACACCCTTACGTATTAATAAATCCTGAAATCACCCGCAAAAGTGATGACACCATTATTAATGAAGAGGGTTGTTTATCGGTACCCGGCTGTTATGCCAAAGTTGACCGTAGTATTGATGTCACAGTTACTGCTCTTGATGAAAATGGCAAAGCCTTTACTTTAGACGGTGAAGAGCTATTAGCTATTTGTATTCAGCATGAACTGGATCATCTTAATGGCATCTTATTTGTTGACTATTTGTCACCACTTAAGCGCCAGCGATTCAAAAAGAAATTAGAGAAAGAAGCGCGTTTGGATAATGCCAACGCTTAAGTGCCATAGCTCTTTTAAAACTCATACCCATTAAATTAAGTAAATGAGCGATTATTTATTTCAATCGGTATCAATTGTATTTTGGAAACTCCTTTGTCCAACGCCGTAACTACACCATTAAATATCATTTTTGCTGGTACCCCTGACTTTGCTGCGCAACATTTAGCGGCGCTAATTCACTCAGAGCATAACATTGTTGCGGTTTATTGCCCGCCCGATAAACCGGCTGGCCGCGGTAAAAAGCTCACTGCTTGTGCAACTAAACTATTAGCCCTAGCGCACGACATTCCAGTTCAGCAGCCGGTGAATTTTAAAGCTGAACAAACACAGTTAACACTGGCAAATTACCAAGCAGATGTCATGGTAGTGGTTGCTTATGGTTTATTATTGCCGACAGTAATTTTACAGACACCCAGATTAGGCTGTATTAATGTTCATGGTTCTATTTTGCCTAAATGGCGTGGTGCTGCACCGATTCAACGTGCTTTAGAAGCGGGTGACTCACAAACTGGCGTTACCATAATGCAAATGGATAAAGGCCTAGATACCGGTGATATGATATTAACCGCAACTTGTGACATTACCCTAAAAGACACTAGCGCAAGTTTATACGACAAGTTAGCTGAACTAGGTCCAAAAGCATTATTAGACACCTTAGCCTTGATGACTTTAGGCAAATATCAACGTCAAGCACAAAATAATCTACAAGCAACTCATGCGGCCAAACTTGATAAAGCAGATGCTGAGTTAGACTGGCAACAACCCGCAAGCATACTTGATCGGAAAATCAGAGCCTACATTCCATGGCCAGTGGCGCAATTTACCTTTAATGACAATAGTCAACAACACCGTATTCGGGTTTGGCAAGCTAGCGTTATTGAACTTGAGCATCAGCACCTGCCTGGCACTATTATAAGCTGCGATAAACAAGGTATTGTGGTCGCCACAACAGCCAATGCTTTACGACTTGAGATATTACAACTGCCAGGCAAAAAAGCCTTAGCCGTTGCTGACATACTCAATGGCAAAGCAGATTGGTTTACCCAAGGCCAATCAATCAATAGGCTAGTACAGCCTCAACAAGAGTTAACTTAATTATGGCCGCTAATCTTAGAGCACTGGCTGCTCGTTGTACCTTTGCCGTTGTTGATAAAGGCCGTAGTTTGTCAGACGAACTACCACAACAAATCGCAAAAATAGATATTAAAGATAAAGGGCTATTACAAGAGCTTTGCTATGGCGTATTAAGACATTTACCTGAGCTTGAACATGATGTTCGTGACTTCATTAAAAAACCCTTTAGCGGCAAACAACGCGTTGGTCACTTTTTATTACTGGTTGGGATTTATCAAATAAAGTATACCCGCATACCAGATCACGCCGCATTTAATGAAACCGTTTCCGCCTGTAAACCCTTAAAATGCGACCATTTAAAAGGGGTAATTAATGGCGTATTAAGAAATTTCCAACGCCAGCAAACACAATTAGCAGATAAAAGCCTAGCCGCTGAACCCAGCAAGCTACCGGAAGCGATCGCCTTTAACCATCCATCTTGGTTTATTAAAAAACTACAAAGTGGTTACCCTGATAGTTGGCAAGATATTCTCAAAGCGAATATGCAAAGACCGCCGATGTGGTTGCGAGTTAATGTCCTACACCACAGTATCGATGAATATCTGGCTTTATTAGTGGCTGAAAACATTGATTATGCCTATGTCGATGAAAGGTCATCTGCGATACGCTTAACTGACGCCATCGATGTCAATAAGTTGCCTGGATTTCAGCTAGGTTGGGTATCAATTCAAGATGGCGCCGCACAACAAGCTGCACTTTTACTTGATTGCCAGCCAGATGACAATGTACTTGATTGTTGTGCCGCGCCAGGTGGAAAAACCTGTCATATACTTGAATATAGTCCGAAAATAAAAGCGCTGACCGCCATTGATATTGAAGAGTCGCGCTTGCTGAGAGTACATGAAAACCTACAACGCCTGAACCTAAAAGCAAAGGTGATTACCGCTGATGCCGCCACACCAGAAAAGTGGTGGAATGGCGTACTCTTTGACCGCATTTTACTTGACGCTCCCTGTTCTGGTACCGGTGTCATACGCAGACACCCTGATATTAAATGGTTACGTAAAAGCCAGGACATTGCGGTATTAACTGATTTACAACAAGATATATTAAAAAATGTATGGTCTTTATTAAAACCCGGTGGTACTTTGCTGTATGCAACATGCAGTGTATTACCAGAAGAAAATAGTCAGCAAGTTCAACGTTTTGTTGCTGAAAATTCAGATGTGGAACATATCGCGATAACCAATAATGCACATGATATTGGTTGGCAGATACTGTCTAACGACAATTCGATGGACGGTTTTTACTACGCCAAACTCATTAAAAAATCACAGTAAAAACAACAATAAAAGCAATCTTAAATGAAAATTATAATTATTGGTGCTGGGCAAGTTGGTGGAACATTAGCAGAAAACCTTGTTGGCGAAAAAAACGAAATTACGCTAATAGACACTAACAGTGAAACCTTGCGTGAATTACAAGACAAAATGGACTTACGCGTTGTTGTTGGTCACGGTTCTCACCCTGATGTACTAAAACAAGCTGGCGCAGAAGATGCTGAACTCGTTGTTGCAGTAACCAACGACGATGCTACCAACATGATTGCTTGCCAAATTTGTTATTCGCTATTTAATACCGCCAATAAAATTGCCCGAATTCGCTCCAGTCAAATTTTGAAATATCAAAAAGAACTTTTTCAAAACAAAAATATTCCGGTAGATCATATTATTGCACCAGAGCAACTGGTGACCCGAGACATTGCCCGACTTATTGATTACCCGGGTGCACTACAAGTATTAGAATTTGCTGAAGGTAAGGTCAGTTTAGTTGCCGTTAAAGCTTATTACGGGGGGTTATTGGTGGGTCATGCCCTATCTACTTTGCGCGAACATATTCCGAATATTGATACCCGGGTTGCGGCTATTTATCGTAATGGTAAACCTATTCGACCTCTGGGCACTACCGTTATTGAAGCCGATGACGAAGTATTCTTTATTGCTGCCTCAATTCATATTCGCGCGGTAATGAACGAACTGCAAAAGTTAGAAGCGCCTTATAAAAAAATTATGATCGCCGGTGGTGGTAATATCGGCTCAGGTTTGGCGCGCTTGTTAGAGAAAAACCACCAAGTAAAGTTAATCGAGCATTCGTCTAAACGGGCAGCCTATTTAGCCTCTGAGCTAAGCGACACCTTAGTGTTTACTGGTGATTCTTCTGATCAAGAGTTGCTATTAGAAGAACACATTGATCAGTTTGACGTTTTTATTGCCGTCACCAACGATGACGAAGCCAACATTATGTCATCGTTATTAGCAAAACGCTTAGGGGTACGCAAAGCTATGGTATTAATCCAGCGCAGTGCTTACATTGATTTAGTCCATGGTAGTGATATAGATATTGCCGTTTCACCGCAACACGCCACTATTTCCGCCTTATTAACCCACGTGCGACGTGGTAATATTAATAATGTTTATAGCTTGCGTGGTGGCGCAGCAGAAGCAATAGAAATTGTCGCTAAAGGTGATGAAAAATCATCTAAAGTGGTGGGTAAAACTATCCAACAGATCAGGTTACCACCTGGCACAACTATTGGTGCAATCGTGCGTGGCGAAGAAGTCTTAATTGCTCATTCAGATACCCGAATTCAAGCAGAAGACCATGTGGTGTTATTTTTAGTTAACAAACGCTATATCAGTGACGTCGAAGCTTTATTCCAACTGGATGCAATAGCGTTTTTCTAAGCGATTTTTTCTAATCGATAATTGTTTTAAGTACTATTATAAAAATATATTAGGTTCGCCAAAATGCTGGTGTCAGCAATACCAGCAAGGTAAATATCTCTAAACGGCCAAACAGCATGGCAACAACCAAAACCCATTTACTAAAATCATTTATTTCTGCATAATTTGACGCAACCTGCCCCAAACCTGGGCCCAAATTATTTAAACAAGCAGCAACGGCAGTAAAGGCTGAAATATCATCCATTCCGCCCGCTAATAACAACAACATACAAACAACAAACACAGCCGCATAAGCCGAGAAAAAACCCCATATGGCTTCCACCACACGATTGGGTAGCGCTTTTTTACCTAACTTAATAGTAAAAACGGCTTTAGGATGTACTAATCTATTTAATTCTCGCACGCCTTGTAAATAAAGCAGTAATACCCGAATGACTTTCATGCCACCACCTGTGCTGCCAGCGCAACCACCAATAAAACTGGCAAATATTAATAAAATGGGCAGCAGCGTTGGCCAATTAGAAAAGGCGACTTCGCCCGAAGATGTTGTTGAAAAGCCGGCAGTGGTACTAATTGAAACGGCATGAAACATCGCTTGTTCAAAGTTGTCGAAACCTGACTGGTAAACATTAAAACTCAATAGCACAATAAAACACACTAAGATCAAAACGGCTTGAATACCCAAAAATACTTTAAATTCTGAATCATAAAAATAGCTACGTAATGATCGGCTATTCACTACCGCAAAATGCAAAGCAAAGTTCACACCGGCAACCAGTAAGAAAAATACACAGATAAAATTGATTAACGGACTATCAAAATAGCCCATGCTTAAGTCGTGAGTCGAGAAGCCACCAATCGCAATAGTAGAAAAAGAGTGGCAAATAGCGTCAAATAAGTTCATCCCCGCCGCCCAATAACTCATGGCACAAGCAAGGGTTAAGGTGACATAAATTAACCACAAATGCTTAGCCGTATCGGCAATACGTGGGGTCATTTTTGAATCTTTCACCGGTCCTGGAGTTTCAGCGCGATATAATTGCATACCACCTATGCCTAGCATAGGTAAAATAGCCACGGCTAACACAATGATCCCCATGCCACCCAACCACTGTAGTTGTTGTCGATACCAAAGTACCGCGTGTGGTAGTCCGTCAATCTGCGTTAATATGGTTGCGCCTGTAGTAGTAAGACCAGAAAAAGACTCAAAAAATGCATCGGCAACGCTAAGGTTAGGTTGATCTAATAATAATAAAGGCACCGCTGAGAAACTCGCCAAAACGGTCCAAAACAACACCACAATTAAAAAGCCTTCCCGTGCCCTTAAATCGCTTTTTTCGTCTCGATAAGGATACCAAGATAAAAGCCCAGCGATTAAACAAAAAATAAATGACATTAAGAAAGAAACACCACCGCCATCTCGATAAACCAGAGAAATAAAAGCAGGCGGCAGCATAGTTACGCTCAGTAAGGCGACTAATAACCCTAATATTCGGATGATATTTTTAAATTGCACGTTAGTTTATTATTGCTTTTTAGTTATAGGTTGAAGTGTTAACTGTCCCGCAGACATGGTTCGCAATTGCTGTTGGAAAAGTTCAAGTTTTTCATCAGGTAATGCGAGTATCAGAACAACATTTTCATGGTAGTCTTGCTGGATAATTTCGCCACCCATTTGATCAACAAAATGCAAAACATCATTTACTTGTGCATATTGACACGCTAGTGTTTTGCGTACCATAGGAATTTTCAATTTTGTCGGTAAATTCGCCAGTGCCTGCTTAACGCTGCCGCCATAAGCGCGTTGTAAGCCACCAGGTCCAAGCTTAGTACCACCAAAATATCGTACAACAACAGCACAAAGCTCACCAAGATTACTGCCCATTAACATATTGAGCATAGGTTTACCGGCAGTGCCTGACGGCTCCCCGTCGTCAGAAAAGCCATATAATTGGCTATTTTCAGGCCGACCAGCAATAAAGGCATAACAGTGATGACTAGCGTGTGGATGTAATACTTGTAAGCTTTTAATAAACGCTTTGGCATCAGCAGCACTGGTGCAAGGTTTAAGGTAACAAATAAAGCGGCTGCGCGTGACTATGGTTTCATCAATAATCGCTTGGGCCGCTATTTCGTATGGTGTAGACACAAATAGTTTCGCTTAATTTAAGTCAGCATCTCGTGTCATATTTTCATTATGCGACTGGTGAACAATAACGTTATCTTCTATTCTGATACCACCAAATGGCCGCATCGCATCCACCTCTGACCAATTAACCATTTTACCATGGGCAGATTTTTTTAAGTCAGCGAGCAAAGAATTGATAAAATATAAGCCAGGTTCAATAGTAAAAACTTGATTGCTTTCTATCACGCGCGACGTCCGTAAAAAAGCATGTTGCTCTGGGGTATTAACGTGAGTACCACGTTCGTCTGCCATAAAACTGCCAACATCGTGCACTTGTAAACCTAAGTGATGACCTAAGCCATGTGGGAAAAAGGTAGAAATAATACCACTTTCAACCGCCGTATCGACATCAACATTAATAAAGTTAAACTCTCGTAATACCTTACCTATTTCGCGATAAGTGGCAATATGTAGATCAACATAACTCAGCCCTGGCTTTAAAGCGTCAACCGCATTCAACATTAAAATATCCATGCGCGCAATTAGCTCAGCAAAGCGATCACGCTTAAAAGAATAGGTGCGAGTAATATCAGCGGCATAACCATTAAAATTAGCGCCGGCATCCAGTAAGAAAGAACGATGGGCTTGTGGTACACCGCGATCTAAAGCGGTGTAATGCAAAATAGAGGTATTTTCATTTAACGCGACAATATTGCCATAAGGTGTTTCACTTTCAACATGTTGTGTTGCTTTAAGAAAAGCATGTTGAATATCATACTCTGAGGCACCATCGAAAAAAGCGGCTTTGGCTGCTTTATGGCCCTTAACCGCAATCTCATTTGAACGACGCAAACACGTTTGTTCGTAAGAGGTTTTATAAGCACGGTGAAAATGAAAATAATTAATCAATGGCTCGGGATTGATATGATCAAAGCCTAACGCTTTCGCCACTTCGATATGAGCACCAATATAGGCAAAGGCTTTTTTATCATAAGGCAGTAACTTATCGACATCACTGGCTTTAGCTAAAATTTTTATATCAAAGAATTCATGCCAATAATCATCCGCTAAACCGATAACTTTATGCCAAAAATCAACTGGTTGATAATAAATCAGTGTGGGTTTATCTGTACCGTTAACCAATAACCAACAGTTAGCAACATCAACTAAAGGTAACCAGGCTTTAAAGTGTGGGTTAACGCGAAATGGATAGCTGTTATCGTCTAAGAAGGCTTTAATTTCTTGACCAGAGTGAATGACTAAACCTTCAAGACTTTCTCTTGCTAATACGGCTTTAGTTCGTTTTTGTAACTCAGCTACATGAGCTGGGTATTGGCTAGCTAGTGTATTCATCTGGTAACTCTCTAAATTTCTTTGGTGTTAATTATACCTTGTTTAGCCCGATATTATAATGCAAGTGTGAGGCTATTCGTTTATATTCATTGCAATGATCTGGTCAAACAAAGAGGCCGCTTGCCCTACTTTTTGTTGATATATTTGCTGATAAGCTAAAACGCTTTTAACATATTCTCGGGTTTCTTTGAACGGAATGGTTTCAATCCAAACATCGGCAGGTAATGACTCAGCGTTTTTTAACCAACTTTTTACGCGATAAGGGCCGGCATTATAAGCCGCGGTAGCCAGTACCTGATTACCATCATGACGGTCGAGTAAATCACGTAAATATTTTGTGCCTAATTTAATATTATTTTTAGCTTTAAATAAATATCGGTTAGAGACTTTTTTGCGCGCTAGCTGTTTTGCTGTACCCGGCATAATTTGCATTAAACCTTTAGCGCCTGCTGGAGAATTAGCATCAGACATAAATGAGCTTTCACGGCGCGTTATAGCAAACGCCCAAGCTGGATTAATGTTTTGCTGGCCCGCATAGTGTTTAATTTCACTTTCAAAGCCCAGTGGAAAACGCAAACCTACATCGTTAAGATAACCCACTTTAGCTAAGGTAAATATCGCCCTGTCATACCATTGCATTTCATTAGCAACTTTAGAGGCAACTAATTTGTCGCGATTACTGAGTTTTGACAACCAATAATTCCATTCCTTACGGGCGTGATAAAAACGACCAATAGCAAACAGTTCAATGGCTCTTTTTGCTTCAGGGCTTTGAGTCACTAAAGCTCTTTCATCTGCACTAACAACGAGCGGTATATTCTGAAAATTAGCCGGTTTATTTAAATAACTCGCGGCTAAAAAGCCATAATAATGTCGGCTTAATGCCAGCTTATTTAAGCGTAAATTTCCTGCCACTAATTCATCAGTGGCCAACAAACTTCTACCATACCAGTACTGCCACTGCAGGCTGCTTTGCGCTATTTCAGGTAACTTTAACAGCTTAGTTTTGATATTTTGCCAATTTTGATCGCGCAGCGCGTCGGTTATATACCACTGGGTTAAGTTACTGGTAAATAAGTTCTCATTGACTTTCACTAACCATGTGGCCGCATCCAGATGATTTTTACTGGCTAACGCTAGGGCAAATTTTAACGTAATTTGTTGCTGTTGCTGCACAGAAAAAGGTAACAACGACTGGGCTAATTTATAGGTCTCAAGTGCTTGTGTTGGATCACGCCATATCAGGCGCTTTAAACCATAAGTGACTATTTCCGCCTCTCGCTGGGTTTTATTTTTAAATTTTGATAAGTGTTTAATATATGACGGGTTGCGACGTACTTGATGCCAAAGCTCAGCTAAATATTGCTCATTCTCTGGTAATAACCGGGTTAAATACGGTATTAAGGTATGTTTACCGCCATCCGCTGATAATGCGATACGTTGCCATATCACCTCATTTGTTCGATACCCTGCTTGCTGCCACTGCTTAAACAAAGGGTCACAAACTTTAGGTTGCGACTTACCGACTATCCAAAGCGAGCTTACTTTTGGCAATATTTTCGTTGGCGACATACCAGATTGCAGCTGAAAGCGATAATGCTGACAGGTGAGTTCAACATCACTAGTGGCTTCGAAAAAGTTTTGAAAAAGTACTGGCTGCTTACGTTTGGCTAAATAAGTTAACCATTTATTTCTTAAAGGCCAATCCAATGGCGTGCCTTTATACTTTGCTAAAAATTCCCTTATCTCTGGCGCTGATGACAACTTCATTTTGGTCATTAAGCGCTTCTGATCCAAATAAGGTTGTAGCGGATAATAATGTAGTTGGTTATATAAGTTTTGATAACTAGCAGAGTTGTGATTCCAAATTTGCTTTTCAGCTTGCAAGAAATTTTTTCGCTGCTGGCTTTCATCATTAGCGAAAGTTGCTGCACTCGCTAATAGCGCACTTAAGATGACGGTTTTAAAAAATCGGAAACTAGCTAGCAGCATTAGAAGACCTTGGATAAATAAGCATAGATCAATTATTCACCTCTAACGTGACAAAGCAAGCCTATTACAGACAATTATTAGCTTAATTATCAATATTTGCTCTTGAAATCAGTTTTAGTGCTTAAAAATCCATTGAACAAAAAAAATCAAGGTAAGTTTATTGTTGCGTCATGGCAAATAGGCTTTAAAATTAGCGCCAAACCCTATTCCCTAGCAAGGTAAAGCATGACCGATTGCCCTTTTTCAGCTCCAGACCACCAATTAGATGCCATTGGGCTTCGCTGCCCTGAGCCGGTAATGATGCTTCGGCTAAAAATACGAAAAATGGCCGTTGGTGAAACCCTGCTTGTGAGCGCTGATGACCCGTCAACTGCAAGAGATATCCCAAGCTTTTGTCGATTTATGGAGCATCAACTTATGAGTCAGCAAATCAAAAAAATACCTTTTCAATACGTTATTAAGAAAGGGTTATGATACTAAAATGGTAGTTAGGGGCTAGTTAAGGTGTGTAACTAAGGTCTGTCGTTACCACCTCACTTTATAATTAATTTATAGCCATTTAATTAATTAAGTGAACTACTTTTCATCCAAAAAAATCGATAAATATAAGACTGACAATGATCGACAATCTAATTTTCCAATAGCTTATAAGCTTTTATTTAGATGCTAGAACAGAACACTTGAATATTTTAACTGCCAACAAGTTCAATGCTGTATTTTAATAAGGCTCTAGAAGGTTCGCTTTTAGCTCACTAGCCAACGACTAGCGGTAAACTGTCAGATATAGTTACTTTATATTATTAGGCCAGCCAAGCGCTATCAGGCTGCCAAGTGACCAGCCAGACTGGAATATCACTCGAAGGCATAGGCCTTGAAATGCCGTAACCTTGCGCTAATTTACAACCCAGTTGTAATAATTCAGTGCCATGCTCAACAGTTTCGACCCCTTCAGCGATCACCTCAAGCTGGAAGGCTTTCGCCAAACTAACAACGCCCATAACAATCGCTAAGTCATCTGGGTCAGTGAGCATGTCGCGTATAAAAGTCTGGTCTATTTTAATCAGGCTAGCGGGTAGCCGTTTGAGGTACGTTAGGGAGGAATATCCGGTACCAAAATCATCTAACGCAAACTGCACACCAAGGCTAATACAAGATTTCATGGTCGCTATAATGTAGTTGATGTCACTAAAGGCACTGGTTTCTAATACTTCTAATTCTAACAAATGAGGCGACACATCAGAGTGTGCACCTAGTAATGTCGCCAAGCGCTCAACAAAATCAGTTTGCTGGAGTTGATAAGCGCTGATGTTGACGCTAATCGGTAACCTGATGCCGATACTTTGCCATTGGCTGATTTGGCTCAGCGCGGTATCGATGACCCATTCACCTATCTCTAGGCTAATGGCGTGATTTTCTATTAACGGTAAAAAATCTAATGGTGGCACTAAACCACGGACAGGGTGTTGCCATCGGATCAATGCTTCTACGCCCACGACTTCACCTGTAGACATATTCACTTTCGGTTGATAGTACAAAACGAACTCATGTTTATTCAGTGCTGCCCTGATATGACTGATGTTTTCTAGTTTAAGGTTAACGGCGTCATCGAGGGCGCTATCAAACAAGTGATAACAATTCTTACCTGCTTTTTTCGCTATACACATGGCTTGGTCGGCATGACGGATAAGTATATCGGCATCGGCATCATCTTGAGGATAGAGCGTAACACCTATACTAACCGACACCTTCAACACCAGATCACCAATAATGATAGGCTCTGACACTGCACTTAATAAACGCTCTAATGCCATGGTGTAATCTTCCGCGTTAACTAAATCACTTAATACGGCAACAAATTCATCACCACCAAAACGAGCGAGTGTATCGACTTCACGTAAGGCATCACTCATACGCCCAGAGACGATAATAAGTAGTTCATCACCGACCGCATGACCATAGCTATCATTAACTTCTTTAAAACAATCTAAATCCATAAAGATAACTGCGAGTGAATTATCATGACGCTGGCATTGCAACATAGTGTTATTTAGTCGGTCGGCAAGTAATGCACGGTTAGCTAGCTTAGTTAAAACATCGTAATGAGCTATCTGCTCTAATTGATATTGATGTTCTCTTTGCAGCGTAATATCACTAAACAGTGCAACATAATGGCTGACTTTACCAAGGGCATTTTTTACAGCACTGATGGTGATGCTAGCAACATATTTTTCGCCATTTTTGCGACGACTCAATATTTCACCAGCCCACTGGCCAGAAGATTTAATGACTTGCCACATCGCGCTATAAAACTCAGGTGGATGACGATCTGTTTGAAAGAAATCTGGGGGTTGGCCAATAGTTTCTTGGAAGGAATAACCACTAATGTCAACAAATGTGCTATTAACATCAATAACCCTATTTGCCGCATCGATAATAACAATACCTTCTAGGGCATGGCTGAATACACTGGCAGCAAGGGTTAGTTGAGCTGTGCGTTTATCTTTTTCTTGGTTTTGAAAAGCCAGCTCTTCGTTAGCAAGAACGAGTGCTTCATCAGCCTTAGCCTGCTGAAAAAGTAATTTTCTAATGTGAAAAAAAGTTATTACCCAAATTAAAATAATAACAATAGATCCAATCAACTGAGTCCATATGACAAATTTTTTGTTCGTGTCTAAAGCCTGATACCGGTCAATAAGCAGCGCGGATTCTTCATTTAACATTTCCTTAATAATCTGATTAAGCTGTTCCATAAGCTTTTGGCCTTTGCCACTCATAACGATTCGAATTGCGGCTTCTCTATCTTGCGTTGTGATTAAAAAAATTGTTTTTTCTAATTCACTTAACTTTTCATTTATCAGAGGCTTGATTTTTTTTAAGCTCTTTTGTTGCTTGAAATTGTCTAAGATTAGCACCTGAAGCGATGTTAATACCTTGTCTAATCGAACAATGGACTGGGTATAAGGTGCAAGATAACTTTTGTCTTCGGTCAGAAGATAGCCACGTTGCCCTGTCTCTGCAGACTTTATCTCCAATAGCACTTGATAAAGCGATACTTTAACTTGTTCGCTGTTATCTACCCATTTTCTGGCTGCTTCTGATTTATTACTCAACCATAAATTTATGACAATAATGAACACTAAAGTTGGAAATGCCAACAAACTGGCGTAATTACCAATTTTGTTGACCTTAATATACGATGATTTTTTCAGGTCAGCGCTAGTCTTAGTGGTATCTATCTTCATTTTATATAAGCTTTCATTTTCTAGTCCATCATTTACCAGAGTAAAATTTAAGTAACAAATTATCAATGACTTATGGGTGAAATTAACTTTTATTATCAACTTAATTTATACTAAAAGGAGCCCTTAAGCGACAACTTAATTCATTAAGTATATCTAATATTGAGTACATAAATTTTTACCTTTGCTTTCCATTATATAGCGTATGACTAAGCTTCACTGTTTTCTAGCCAGCGCAATAATTTTTCACCACAAAAACAAGCTCAATGATCCATGTATATTTACTCTCACCATAACTAATAAATAACTGAGATCATTGCTGTAATCGATAATGAACTATAAATGTAAGAGGGAAATTTAAGCTTATATTGTCAATGCTAATTACGGCCAAAAAAAGTTAGCGAGTGAGGATTACTTATTAATATGGATGATAATGTTAAAGCGGGGGAAGATCCGTATCCGTGTGTGCAAACTTGTTATAAACCTTATGACAAACAATATAACTTTGGCTTCAATTATTACTTATTAGTGGGTAATAGTTGAAGCCAAATAATTTTTTTGAGCTATTTTTAATCAGATAATTATAGCGCTGGGTTGCTCAGCCATAAAATCAACTTGATATCAGAGTTTTTAAATGGTTATTGATAACCCCCGAAAGAACCCGCAGGACCCGGAAAGACCACTGGGCTTTCAAAACCATCTTTTGCAACACTGCTAACACCGAAAAAATAGTTATCGATTACAATATTTTTTAACTCAAACTCAGTGACATCACCGACATATTGACTATTTGTCCATGTTGGCTCTGTGGTCAATCGCCAATGAACACGGTAACCCGCTAAGTTATTTGCCATAGTCCCTGCTGGACGCTGCCACTTTAACCTTGTTGATGCTTTAACTGCCCCTGAAATTTCAGTATTGGCTGGCGGTGGGGGTGCCCATGCCATAGCGGCCATAGTAACGGCGTTTAACGAGGTTAATTTCGCAGTAAAATCAAAATCTACACCCGAAATAACATCACCGAACGCTCGACCATTTTCGCTTCTAAGGTCTTGATGCTGACGATCGTAGTGCTCATTAGTTTCCATAATACGTACGGCAGGATAACCAACTGCATTAAAGGGTCTATGATGTCCGCCTCGACCAAATCTGTCCAATCTATATATCATCATAACGTCTAAGTTAGGTATGTATTGGTCGGCAATTTGATCAATATAGCGAGCTACATTTCGTGAAGGTGAGTCTACTTCACCACCGGTAAATCTGCGTTTTTTAGCTTCTGCTGGTGTTTCAACATAGCGAACGCCTTCGGAAAAAACCCTTGCTGTTGTATTGTTGATAATGCCATTGATACCTGAAATATTACCAATCATATCGTTATTAATAACCGCTTCCACACGCCAAGCTTCTTTCTTAGCAATACCCGCCATTATTTTTCCACCAAACAATCCCTGTTCTTCTCCTGATAAGGCGGCATAAACAAGGGTACCGGCAAATTTATGTTGGGACAGCACTCTAGCGGCTTCGATAACTCCGGCAACACCTGAAGCATTATCATTTGCTCCTGGTGAGGCACTGGTGTAATCAAGCGGGTCTGACACTCGAGAGTCTATATCACCAGACATCACGATATAGCGATTAGGATCGAGTTGGCCGCGCTGAATAGCGATAACATTGATCACTTCAGTCGGTTCAGGAATTCGTTTTTCTCCTGAAAAGGTCTGTTTTTGATAAACAACTTCTAAACAGCCTCCACATTGTGCTGAAATTTTATCAAATTCAGACTTAATCCAACGACGTGCCGCGCCAATGCCTTGGCTATCTGACTTTGTCTCTGACAAGGTATGCCTAGTACCAAAGCCAACTAGTGTAGTGACATCTTTTTTCAGTCTCTCTGCACTTACTTCTTGCTGTATCTCACGCAATACCAACTGCTCATTCGGTGGCACCACTGTAGTAGCGTAAACAGGTATAGCGGTGGCAAATGCACATAACGCCCCAAAAGTCTTTCGAGAAAAAGCATTAAACGATGGAGTTAGCGCAATACTCTTCATTTTACTAAAATGTATAAACATAACGACGACCTAATATTATTGTGATTATTACCTTGGTAAAAGATTACCACATTTAATAAGCTTGACGGGTTCATCCATCCTATTAATAATTCAATTCAACTCACGGTTAAACTCGCTATCGAACTCATTATCGAATGAGCAATGGCTCATGGTTAAATGGGCCACAAAATTATATCAAGCTAAAATAACAGCCTCAAATACAATCAAGTTTGCCACATTTAACCCTGCTGGTAACATTGCTAGGTTGATAAGACTAGGTCTAGATTTGACTTTAGCGAACGGTGAAAGTCTTATGCCGGTGGTTTTGCAAGCTCAAGAGCATAAAAATCCGCTAAATGGCTATTTTGTTGTTAATACAGTTTGTTGATCTATTATTTTTATATTCAAAAAGACGCTTCTGAATCGTCTTAATCAACCGAAGCTAGATTTAGCAAGGATCGAAATATTTTTACTGTTCGTGCTAAATACCTCTTGGCAAAATTAATCTCGGTGCAAGTAACGTTTAATGATAAAAAAAAGGAATGCCTTAGCATTCCTTTTAGTTTTTAATACTGACCCGTCCTAAATAAGGTTGACACTTTTCCAGCAATGCATTGGAGAGTGCTATGAAATCAACCACTAAACGTACTCAAAAAGATTATTCCCTCGCCTTTAAATTAGGTGTTGTAGACCAGGTCGAAAGCGGGGAATTAACCTATAAACAAGCTCAAGATAAATATGGAATTCAAGGTTGTTCTACTGTTTTAATTTGGCTTCGTAAGCATGGTCGACTAGATTGGTCTACAGGCACACCAATTTTTTTAACCCAAGGTTTTGCTATGTCCAAATCAAAACTCCCCCAAACGCCCGAGCAACGTATTAAAGCACTAGAGCAACAGCTAGCAGACAGTCAACTCAAAGCACAATTTTTTGAGGCTGTCGTTAATGTCCTTGAAACGGACTACGGGGTACGCCTAACAAAAAAGCACAAAGAGAAGTTATCAAGCAAAAAGCGATAAAGACCTTAACGGTTACCAAGGCTTGCGCTTTTATTGGTATCACACGTCAAGCTTATTATAAACAATGCGTTACGCAGGCTCACCGTCAAAAGCACGAACAGCGTATACTTGAATTTATCGTTAATGAGCGAATGTATCAGCCGAGAATTGGGACGCGTAAACTCAAATATTTACTGTCATTACAACCATTATTTATTGGTAGAGATAGATTATTTGAATTACTTGCATCATGTCGTATGCTGATATCACGTCAGCGTGCCTACCATAAAACAACCAATAGCCACCATAGATTTCATTGTCACCCTAACTTACTTAAAGCGGGGTTTGTTCCTCAAAGCCCTGAGCAGTTATGGGTCGCAGACATTACTTACTTACCAACAGTGTCAGGTAATACGTATTTGAGTTTAGTCACAGATGCCTATTCAAGAAAAGTGGTGGGCTATCACATTGATGACAACATGAGAGTTGATTCTGTTAAACAAGCCTTTGTAAAAGCGTTAAAGCAACGAAAGACAAAGAATAACCTAGTGCACCATTCAGATAGAGGTGTTCAATATTGTTCGAATGAATATCAGTATCTTCATAAAAAACATCATATTAAGTGCTCGATGACCGATGGTTATGATTGTTACCAAAATGCCTTAGCGGAGCGTATTAACGGCATATTAAAAAATGAATATTTGTTAGTAAAACCTAAAAATTTAGAAGAGGCTAAGAAAATGGTTGAGGAGTCTGTGATGATATATAATGGAAGAAGGCCACATACGGCCTTAAAATACAAAACGCCCGATGAAGTTCATCAGGCGTTTTAATTCAAAATGTGTCAACCCATACTAGGACGGGTCATACGCTACAACCACAGGTATTACTGCAATAAAGAAATATCTGCTATAGCAAGAAAACTATTGCGAATTTCGTTTAGTAAGGTCAAGCGATTGGTTTTAACTTGTTCATCATCAGCCATCACCATGACATGATCAAAAAAGTTATCAATAGGCTGCTTTAACGCCGCTAATTCGGTTAATGCGCTTTGATAATCTTTTGTTGCCATTAATGGTGCTATTTTAGTATTAACCACTGAAAAAGCAGAGGCCAACTCTGCTTCAGCAGCTTCTGTCGCTAAATCAAGTTTAAAAGCGTTAAAAAGTTCACCTTTAAATTTAACTAAAATATTACCCACACGCTTGTTAGCGGCGGCTAACGTAGCCGCTTCACCTAAGGTTTTAAAATGTGTTACCGCATGAATACGCTTATCAAAGTCCAATGGTGAAGACGGAGCGTTAGCTAGCACAGCTTGTATGACATCCACCGTAATATTTTGATCTTGATAATAAGCACGGTAGCGACCAAAAACAAATTCAAGTACTTGTTGAGTCACCTCTTGATTGCTTAATTTATCTTGATAAAGCTCAACACTTTTTGCCACTAAATCCGCAATATCTAAATTAAGGTCTTTCTCAATGATGATACGGATCAGGCCAATGGCTGCACGGCGCAAAGCAAACGGGTCTTTATCACCCTTAGGTGCTTGGTTAATGCCGAAGATGCCTACTAAGGTATCCACTTTATCAGCAATAGCAACGGCACAACCTATGGTTTGCTCAGGTAATACATCACCCGCGAAACGAGGTCGATATTGATCTTCTAAGGCTTGTGCAACGGCTGCCGGTTCACCATCATGCTGAGCATAATACTTACCCATGGTGCCTTGAACTTGTGGAAATTCAAGCACCATATCTGACATTAAATCCGTTTTGCTCAGTAAACCTGCGCGATAGGCCATAGCCGTATCATCGCCAATTTTATCAGCAACGAATGCACTTAAACTAGCAATACGTTCAGACTTAGCTTTCACTGTGCCTAATTGCTTTTGAAACAACATCGACTCTAAACCTTGCAGCCTTGACTCAAGTGATTGTTTTTTATCTGTTTTAAAGAAAAATTCAGCATCAGCTAAACGTGGTCGAATAACCTTCTCATTACCTTTAATTACCTGACTTGGATCTTTGCTCTCAATATTTGATACAAAAATGAATTTATTCAATAACTTACCTTCGCTATCGGTGACAGGAAAGTATTTTTGATGATCTTTCATCGAATAAATTAAGGGTTCAGCAGGTACATTCAAAAACTCCTTATCGAAGCTGCCGGTTAATACTACTGGCCATTCAACTAATGAAGTCACTTCTTCTAGTAACTCGTCATCCGGTAAAACGAAACCACCAATGGCTATCGCCGAGGCATTAATTTGCTGTTGAATAGTGTCTTTACGTGCTTGATAGTCAACCACTACATACGCTGCTTTTAGTGCACTTTCATAGTCATTGGCATGTGCTAACGCGACTAAGCCTTGATGATGAAATCGGTGACCGGTCACTAAGTTATTAGAGCGAATGTTTAACGATTCACCCGCAATAACACTTGAACCATACAGTAATGTTAACGTATGCACAGGACGAATAAATTGTGTTCTACCTGAGCCCCAACGCATAGGTTTGGGTACAGGTAACTTTGCAATAGCTAGGTTAACCATGTCAGGAATTAACTGCTCAACATTTTTACCTTGCTCAGTCGTTTTGTAAAGTAACCATTCACCTTTATCTGTTATCAAACGCTCTGCTTGAGCAACAGTGATGCCATTTGAGCGCGCCCAACCTTCAGCAGCTTTACTTGGCTTACCTTCAGTATCAAATGCTACGCTAACAGCAGGACCACGTTTTTCAATGGCTTTGTCAGCTTGGTTAGCAACTAAGTTGTCAACCTTTACCGCTATACGTCTTGGCGTCGCATACCAATAAATATCAGAATAAGAAAGTTTTGCCTCATCTAGTTGTAATTTAATTTGTTCATAAAACGTTGTGGCTAAGGTTCTCAACGACTTTGGTGGTAACTCTTCAGTACCGAGTTCAATCAATAGTGTTTCTGTTGTCATTATGACTGTCCCTTAGTTGAGTTATTATTGCTTGAGTTATCATTGGCTGAATTATTTTTACAAAGTGGAAAGCCAAGCTCTTCACGTTTTGCGTAATAAGCTTGTGCACAAGCTTTTGATAAAGCTCTTACTCTCAATATGTAACGTTGGCGTTCTGTTACCGATATTGCGTGTCGAGCATCCAGTAAGTTAAAGGCATGAGAAGCTTTCATCACTTGTTCATACGCCGGTAAGGCTAAACCTGCTTGGATCAGTTTTTCACTGTCTTTTTCACACTGATCAAAGGTGTTAAATAAGGCATCAACGTCAGCATATTCAAAGTTATAAGTAGATTGTTCAACTTCATTTTGATGGAATACATCGCCATAAAGTACTTTACCCATAGGACCATCAGTCCAAACCAGATCATAAATACTATCTACGTTTTGAATATACATGGCTAAGCGTTCTAAGCCATAGGTTATTTCACCCGTAACGGGTGCACACTCTATACCGCCAACTTGTTGAAAGTAAGTAAACTGAGAGACTTCCATACCGTTCAACCAGATTTCCCAACCTAAACCCCAAGCGCCCAATGTTGGCGATTCCCAATTGTCTTCAACAAAACGAATATCATGTACCAGTGGATCAACACCCATCTCTTTTAACGAGTTAAGGTAAAGCTCTTGAATATTATCTGGCGAAGGCTTTAGCATGACTTGGAACTGATAGTAGTGTTGCAAGCGATTTGGATTTTCACCGTAGCGACCATCGGTTGGACGTCGACATGGTTGCACATAAGCACTACTCATTGGCTCAGGGCCAATAGAACGTAAAAATGTCATCGGGTGAAATGTGCCGGCCCCAACTTCTAAATCTAATGGCTGAACTATTACACAGCCTTGGCGTGACCAATAATCTTGCAACTGCAATATTAGTCCTTGAAAGGTCTTTATATTAAACGTACTCATAACATTCCGAATCTATAGTTATATGGGGTTAAATAAGGCTAATTATACCGTTTGTCGCTTTATTAGCCTAGTGTCCTTATAGCAATTTAATTAATTAAGTGATCTAATTTTTCATCAAATAAAATGGCTAAAAACAAGGTGTAAAATTTTATCCGTAATTGACTGATAAATTTATAACCCGGTATTTTTTCATTTTAAGCATTAAGGATAAGCAGATAATTAATCAATGGCATTACTAAATGCTAGCACTAGATGTTAGCTATTTTTTATCTAAAAATATCTGCTTAGAAACAAAAATGCCCGATTTGATGATCGGGCATTGTTATCTCTATAGTTTAAAGGCTAAACATCTAGGTTAGCTACTTTAAGCGCGTTTTCTTCAATGAAGTGTCTACGCGGCTCCACGTGATCACCCATCAGGGTAGTAAACAATTGATCAGCTGCGATAGCGTCTTCAATAGTTACCTGTAACATTCTGCGTGAATCTGGATCCATGGTAGTTTCCCATAATTGATTGGGGTTCATTTCACCTAGACCTTTATAACGTTGAATATATTGGCCACGTTTAGATTCAGCCATTAACCAATTTAAGGCTTCGTCAAACTCAGTTATTTGCTTAATCTTTTCGCCACGTTTAACGTAAGCACCTTCTTCCATTAAGCCATTCACTGCTTTATTTAAACTTTGAATTGAGGCAAATTCTTTTGAGTCAAAAAATTCATAGTCACAATCATAAACCGTATCAATACCATGTTTACGGACATTAAAACTTGGATAGTAAACATGGCGTTCTTGGTCATGCTTAACTTCAACCGTATAGATAGAGCCATTACCATCTTGCTCAGAAAGCTGTTTTAGTAGATCCGCAGTCCAAGATTCAACGTTGGCTTTAGTTTTGAATTCTTCAGTGGTAATGAGTTCACCGTAGATCATCTTTTCTAGAATATCAGCAGGAATTAAACGCGATACGCGCTTAATAGTTTCGTGAGTTTTACGGAACTGTTTTACTAAATTTTCTAAAGATAAGCCTGATAAGGCCGGTGCAGATTCATTAACATGAATTTCTGCATTCTCTAATGCCAGTGATGTTAAATACTCAACTAAGCCATTTTCATCTTTTATGTAACGTTCTTGCTTACCTTTTTTCACTTTATAAAGTGGTGGTTGAGCAATATAAATATAGCCACGTTCCATTATTTCAGGCATTTGACGATAGAAAAATGTTAGTAATAATGTTCGGATGTGTGAACCATCGACATCAGCATCGGTCATAATGATAATGCTGTGATAACGCAGTTTTTCTGGGTTATATTCATCACGACCAATACCACAACCTAATGCTGTAATTAATGTGCCAACTTCTTGAGAAGATATCATTTTATCAAAACGCGCTTTTTCTACGTTAAGAATCTTACCTTTCAATGGCAATATAGCCTGATTTTTACGGTTTCTTCCCTGCTTAGCAGAGCCACCAGCAGAGTCCCCTTCCACAATATAGAGTTCAGATAGTGCTGGATCTTTTTCCTGACAATCAGCTAACTTGCCTGGTAAACCTGCAATATCTAACACCCCTTTGCGGCGAGTCATTTCTCTTGCTTTACGCGCTGCTTCACGAGCACGAGCGGCGTCAACAATTTTCATTATGATAGTGCGAGCAACCGAAGGCTTTTCTAACAGGTATTCACCTAATTTTTCACCCATAGCTTGTTCTACTGCGGTTTTAACTTCAGAGGAAACAAGCTTATCTTTCGTTTGAGATGAAAACTTAGGATCAGGTACTTTAACTGAAATTACCGCAGTTAAGCCTTCACGAGCGTCATCACCAGAGGCACTAGTTTCAGTACTGCCACCTTTTTTAGTTTTGTTCAAACCTTCTTTAACCATATAGCTATTAAGCGTACGGGTTAATGCGGTACGAAAACCACTTAAGTGAGTTCCGCCATCGCGTTGTGGAATGTTATTAGTGAAACAGTGAATGCTTTCTTGGAAGCCATCGTTCCACTGCATTGCCACTTCAACTACGATGCCATCTTCTCGTTCTAAATCGAAATAGAAAATCTCTTCATTAACCGGCGTTTTATTGGTATTTAAATAATCAACAAAAGCTTGAATACCACCATCAAATTGAAAGTGATCTGACTTACCTTCTTCACGTTCATCAATAAGTCTAATTGATACACCTGAATTCAAAAATGATAATTCACGAATTCTTTTTACCAGTAAGTCATAGTGAAATAGCACATCAGTAAAGGTCTCTTCACTTGGCCAAAATCTGACTTCTGTCCCGGTTTTATCACTTTCGCCAACCTGTTTCATTGGCTCTTGTGGTATGCCGTGGTGATAAAATTGTTCAAATAATTTACCCGCTCGACGAATATTTAGTTTCAATTTACTACTGAGAGCATTTACTACTGAAATACCAACACCGTGTAAACCACCTGAAACTTTATAGCCTGAGTCTTCACCACCGAACTTACCACCTGCATGCAATACTGTCATGATAACTTCAGCGGCAGAAATACCCTCTTCTGGATGAATTTCTGTTGGAATTCCACGACCGTCATCCTTTACAGATACCGAGCCGTCTATGTGAATTTTAACAATAATATCAGTACAGTGACCTGCAAGAGCTTCATCAATTGAGTTATCCAACACCTCAAATACCATGTGATGAAGGCCTGTGCCATCATCGGTATCACCTATATACATCCCTGGTCTTTTACGAACTGCATCTAAGCCTTTTAGTACTTTTATACTAGCCGAGTCATATTCATTTTCTATTGTCATAGCTTGTAGCCTACTCACTCATTACTGATAGTTTGCCATGTTTCACGTGAAACATTTTATAGTTTTCTTTCTGTGGAACGAGTTGTTCCACTGCTGTTTTATCTATTGCGGTTACAATTACCTGACATTCAATTCCTGCTATTGCATTATTTAATAACGCTCTAGAGTGAATATCTAATTCTGCACCTACATCATCAATTAATAAAATTGGTTTTACTAGATTAACTCTTTCAATTAGTTTTGCTTGAGCAAAAGTTAACGCCAGTAAAAACAACTTCTGCTGTCCACGTGACAATTGGTTATCGACTGATGCACCTCTTAATAAAAAACGAACATCAAATTTTTGTGCGCCAAATAAGCTATAACCATAAGCTAATTCTTTTTCTTTATATTGTTGTAAAACATCGTACAAATTTTTCTTACTATTCCAACCTTGTAAATATTGAATAACAATATCATCTGATACTGAAGGTAACATTATTTTCAACCAATAACTTAATTCTTTAGTCAGCTCTTCAACATAACTTGCTCGTAGATTAGCTATTATTTGCGAGCTATCAATAAAGACATCGGTCCAATAGTTTAACGTGCTACCCGCAGTTTTACTGCGTAAACAGGCATTACGCTGTTTAAGGATTCGTGAAAATTCTCTCCAATGATCTGAAAATGAATGTTTCACGTGAAACAATCCTAAATCAACAAACCTTCTTCTCTGCTTTGGGCCACCAAAAAATATTTTAAAACTTTCTGGCGTGATCACTTGCACAGCGATATTTTTTGCCAGCACAGAGAACTTTGTTTCTTTTTCACCATTTATACGTATTTCAGTATTTGCTGTACTTTGTCCATTAAAGAGTTTGCGTACACCCATCTGGCAATCTTTATGAGTTTTAGCACTGACGGTAAAACTAGGCTTAGTATGCTGAAGCAAGTTTTCTACTTTTGAACTACGAAATGACTTACCGTGACCCAAATAGAAAATAGCCTCTAATACACTACTTTTACCACTACCGTTATCACCAATAATAAAATTGAGATCTGGATGTAATTCAACCGATACGCTTTCAATATTTCGTAAATCTTGAATAATTAATTTACCAATACTCATTGTAATAGGTTGTTGTTACAAACGCATTGGCATAACAACATACAAAGCTTCTCCAGATTCTCCACCTTCAATAACCACACTACTGTTAGCATCGGCTAAAGTAAATTTAACCTCATTTTCTTTAATAGCATTAAGTACGTCTAAAACATAACTAACATTAAAACCGATTTCAACTTCCTCATAAGGAAAGTCAATTTCAATCACCTCTTCAGCTTGTTCTTGCTCAGGGTTGTTCGCGGTTATCTTTAGCTCTGTACGACCAAAGTTAAGTCGAACACCTTTAAATTTCTCGTTCGATAAAATAGATGCACGAGAAAGTACTTGCCTAAGTACATCTTTATTGGCATTAAGAATTTTATCACCGTTACGTGGTAATACCCGACGATAGTCAGGAAAACGACCATCAACCAGTTTACTGGTAAATGAAAATTCGCTATCAATAATGCGTATGTGATTAGCGCCTAGAAAAACCTGTACACCTTCATCAACTGGGTCGAGTAAACGAATAATCTCTAAAATACCTTTGCGCGGTACAATCACTTGTCGAGCAGGGAGTTCAAGCGCTTGATTAGATATTTTGCAGATAGCTAAACGGTGTCCGTCGGTAGCAACAGAACGTATTTCGTGACCTTCTGTTTCTATCGACATACCATTGAGATAATAGCGCACGTCTTGGTTTGCCATTGAAAAATGGGTGCTTTCAATTAAGCGTAATAATTCAGACTTTAATAAACTAAATTCTACGTCACCTTGCCATTGTTCAATATTAGGGAAATCACTGGCTGATAAGGTTGAAAGTGAATACTTACTACGACCTGTGCTAATTGTTATAACATCGTTATCAGATTCAAAGGTCAGCATAGAATCATCGGGTAAACTTTTACAAATATCAAGTAACTTACGAGCAGGAATAGTGACTTTCCCATCCTCTGCTTGATTATCTA
Organism: Colwellia sp. MB3u-8; assembly: GCF_014076985.1. Taxonomy (NCBI): domain Bacteria; kingdom Pseudomonadati; phylum Pseudomonadota; class Gammaproteobacteria; order Alteromonadales; family Colwelliaceae; genus Colwellia; species Colwellia sp. MB3u-8. The sequence continues at coordinate 447,731 of NZ_JACGVA010000073.1, read as the reverse complement.
CACTTGCATAAGCAACCATCTCCAGCTCTAAATCAGTAGCTGTTAATGTAAGTGACTGCCCACTTACATCAAAGAGTATATTACCTAAAATAGGTAATGTACTTTTTCGCTCTACAGCACCAGAAACCAATAACAAAGGTTTCAGCAGTAATTCTCTAGTTAATGAAAATTTCATTTCTGACTCACTTGTAACTTACTTATTATTATGATGACAATGTTCTAGTTAAATTTGAATAATCTTCTTTAATATCGTGAGACTCTTCACGTAAAGATTTTACCTTACGACAGGCATGTAATACAGTCGTATGGTCACGACCACCGAAGGCATCACCAATTTCAGGTAAACTATGGTTAGTTAGCTCTTTAGATAATGCCATGGCAATTTGACGCGGTCTAGCTACTGAGCGATTTCTTCGTTTAGACAGTAAATCTGCCACCTTAATTTTATAATATTCTGCAACCGTACGCTGAATATTATCAATAGTGACCAGCTTGTCTTGTAAAGCTAATAAGTCGCGCAATGCTTCTCTAACAAAATCAATCGTGATGGCTCGACCCGTAAAGTTAGCATTTGCTATTACCCTATTCAAAGCGCCTTCTAATTCACGAACATTTGAGCGCAAGCGTTTAGCAATAAAGAAAGCAACTTCGTCGGCTAAATTGATATGACTTTCTTGTGCTTTTCGTTTTAATATGGCGACACGAGTTTCTAATTCTGGTGGTTCAATGGCGATGGTTAACCCCCAACCAAAGCGAGATTTTAAACGATCTTCAACATCCACTTCTTTTGGATAGCGATCACTGGTCAAAATTATTTGTTGATTGCCTTCAAGTAAGGCATTAAAGGTATGAAAAAACTCTTCTTGAGTACGATCTTTACCCGCAAAGAATTGAATATCATCAATAAGCAAGGCATCAACTGAACGGTAATATTGTTTAAATTTTTCCATCGCGTTGTTTTGTAACGCTCGCACCATATCTTGCACAAACCGCTCTGAATGCATGTAGGCAATTTTTGCATTGGGTTTATTAAGTAAAATACCATTACCGACCGCATGTAATAAATGTGTTTTACCTAGGCCAGTACCACCATAAATAAATAAAGGGTTATAAGCCGCGCCTGGATTATCAGCCACTTGTGACGCCGCAGCGCGGGCCAATTGATTTGATTTACCTTCAACAAAATTATCAAAGGTATATTTAACTCTGATATTGGTTGTTTTTGGTAAATTACTTTCTGGTGGTGGAGTATCTCGATTTGGCGTTCTGATGTTGGGTTGCAATTGGTTAATACTATTTGGAATATTAGTCTTTTGTGCTGGGATACTACCCACATCAAAACGCAATAATGGTGGATTTGCACTGTCTTGCATCCCCACAAGTTCATTAATGCGATTAACATACTTGTCTCTAACCCAGTCCAAAACAAATCGATTTGGCGCATATAACGTCATAATATTGTCTGTGATCACGCACTGTAACGGACGTATCCACATACTAAATTGTTGTGCGGGCAATTCTTCTTGAAGAACAGACAAACATTTTTGCCAAAGTGTATGATCCAACAACCGACTCCTGATAAATACTATTCTCCCTGCATTTAATAACCGGTACAAATGGACGGTAAAAAGACAGAAAAGTAAAAAAAATTAATTTTTATAATTAGCCTATTATCTCTATAGTTATCCACAACATCAATATTGACTTTTCAATAAATGGCTTTTATTTTCAGTTATTTTTAGTAAACTCAGTTAAATTAGGCCCCCTGCCTATTTTTAATCGCAAATTAGTGTTAAAAAATATTTCAATATACTATTTAATTATTACTGAATATGACCGAGTTACTTGCAGCGAAAAAGCTAAATTGTGATAAAACTGTGGATATATTTGTGATCCAGACGATCCATAGACGATCATTTGAAAATAGCTAGTGAATAAGCATTGACAAAGTATACTTCTCTATATAGAATTTCGCTTCATTTTTAGACCCAGTGTGCTCATGAAGGCTGTTTTGCCAGGGCAACAACAACAGACGGATTAGCGTAATGAAAAGAACATTTCAACCTAGTGTATTAAAACGTAAGCGCAACCATGGCTTCCGTGCTCGTATGGCTACGAAAAACGGACGTGCTGTAATTTCACGTCGTCGTGCTAAAGGCCGTAAAAGCCTTAGTGCTTAATCTTTTAACTTGAAACTTAAGTTAAAAGAACAGTGACCGCTATGGTTACTTATGAATTTAATCGGGAGTCACGTTTGTTGACTCCCGGTCAATTTCAAGCTGTATTCGCAAAACCTCTTCGTTTTGGCTCTAGCCACATCACAATACTCGTCACTCCAAATTCTGATAGTAATAACCGTCTCGGTCTAGCCATTGCTAAAAAACGGGTTAAACTGGCTGTTCAACGAAATCGTATCAAACGACAAATTCGCGAGAGCTTCCGTTTAAATCAACATAACCTTCCCTTTGTCGATATAGTCGTTATGGTAAAATCTGGCACTGACAAGCTCGAAAATAAAGAAATTAATCAGCAATTGGAAAAAATATGGCGAAAAATAATTCAACGCCACAAAAAGTAGCTATTACACTAGTAAAAGCCTACCAGCGCTGGCTTAGCCCATTGCTTGGACCCCATTGTAGATTTAATCCAACATGCTCTTTTTACGCGATAGAAGCAATTAATCGCTTTGGTGTGATAAAAGGTTGTTGGTTAGCAGGCAAACGTATACTAAGATGCCACCCACTCAATGCGGGAGGACTTGATCCCGTGCCACTATCAAAAAAAGAGAAATAAGACATTATGGAATCCCAACGCAGTTTTCTTTTTATTGCGCTTATGGTTGTTACCTATTTGCTATTTAACCAATGGCAAACAGACAAAGCTCCAATTCTTGAGCAACCAGCAGTAACTCAACAAACAACGCCAAGTACTAGTAACGGCGAATTTGTTCCTGAGTCATCAGCTACAGCAACGTCTATCAGCAATGAAACAAAAGTAGTTAGTGCTACACTAATTACAGTCAAAAATGATGTTTTATCACTAAAAATTGATACTAACGGCGGCGACATTGTTGAAGCTAAATTACTTAAGTTCGATACAGAACAAGGTAATGGCATACCCTTTACTATATTGCGCAACGACCGTGACCGCTATGTAGCGCAAAGTGGCTTAACTGGCGCACAAGGCTTAGACCGTGTTATTCCTGGTCGACCTATTTATCAAACATCAGCCACTTCTTATCAAGCAAACGCGGGTGAGCCGTTAGTAATTGATCTAAATTATCTTGATGACGCAGGTTTGTCTGTTACTAAGCGTTTTACGCTCAATGACGACAGCTATGCCATTAATGTTGAATATATCATTGCCAATAACGCGACAAGCCCTGCAAGCGTACAAATGTATGCACAACTAAAGCAAACCACTTTAATTGATAGCTCAAGCGGTTTAATTCCGACTTATGTCGGTGCGGCCTATTCAACAACTGAAGATATATACGAAAAATATGACTTTGATGATATCGCTGAAGCCAACCTGAGTGTTACAACTCAAGGTGGTTGGGTTGCTATGTTGCAACACTATTTTGTATCCTCTTGGGTACCAGAAAAAACTTCAGATAATCAATTATATACTAGATACTCTAGTAACAAAGACGCAGTGATCGGCTTTAAAGCTCCGGCAATAACGATTGAGCCTAACAGCACAGCAACCACATCAGCGACTTTTTATGTCGGTCCAAAAGACCAAGATGTATTAGAAAGTATTGAAGAAAACCTTGATCTGACTATTGATTACGGATTTTTATTCATGATCAGCCAGCCATTATTCTGGTTGCTTATCAAAATTCAATCTATTGTCACTAACTGGGGTGTAGCGATTATTATCATTACCCTTATCGTTAAAGGTGGTATGTATCCATTAACGAAAGCGCAATATACCTCAATGGCTAAAATGCGGGCACTACAACCTAAAATGGCGCAGCTAAAAGAGCGTTTAGGTGATGATAAACAAAAAATGTCACAAGCCATGATGGAACTTTATCGTAAAGAAAAAGTAAATCCTGCTGGTGGTTGTTTACCCTTAATTATTCAAATGCCTATTTTCCTAGCACTATACTGGGTATTTTTAGAAAGTGTTGAATTACGTCATGCACCCTTTATGTTGTGGATACAGGATCTATCAGCACAAGACCCGTTTTACATTTTACCGGTATTAATGGGTGTCAGTATGTTCATTATGCAAAAAATGCAGCCAATGACAGTGCAAGATCCTATGCAACAAAAAATAATGCAGTATATGCCAGTCATGTTTACGGTATTCTTTTTCTGGTTCCCATCAGGCTTAGTACTTTACTGGTTGGTCAGTAACCTTATTTCAATTGCACAAATGAAGATAATATTCTCGGGCATCGAAAAGGCCAAAGAAAAAGAAAAAGCCAAATAAGGTTATTTTTTATCGACTAAAAAGGTAGCTCAGGCTACCTTTTTTTATAACTTAAATTTGAGGCTATGGATAGTTATTTGAATATATACCAGATAAAATTAATGGCTATACTGATACTTAAAATTTAAAGAGCATTATTTAGCTAAATATTATCAACACCTTAAAATGCCTTTAAATAACTTATAGCGATCGATATTATTTTAATTTATCCTAATATAGTCACCTTTGTTATCCCTCTTTCTTCTCTCATTGTTTCCTTCCTGTAAAAATAACACACAGAAAACAGTAATGCCGACTGCAGGAGAAAACATACGACAAATATAAATAACATTAACCAGCGCTTATTCACCTATACCAAGACTCATATCAAGCGCTTATGCCATTCAAAGCAGAATAAATTACACAATAGCTCAGTGTACATTTGCAGCAGGTCATTAAGGCTTTATAATATCGCCAATTAAAGCCTAAACCGTTAACTGAGAAACTAACATGACCGACCTAGCTTTTACATCAGGCCAAAAAGAAACCATAGCAGCACAAGCTACAGCTCCAGGCAGAGGTGGTGTTGGTATCATCAGAGTTTCAGGGCCTGAAGTTAAAAATGTCGCTCAAGCCATATTAGGTAAAGTGCCTGAATTGCGCAAAGCAGAATATTTAACCTTTAAAGATCATAAAGGCCAAGCACTAGACCAAGGCATAGCACTGTATTTTAAAGGCCCTAATTCCTTTACCGGTGAAGATATTTTAGAACTACAGGGCCACGGAGGTCCGGTTATTTTAGATATGTTGCTCAAAGAAATTTTAACGTTACCTAAGGTACGCATGGCGGGCCCTGGTGAGTTTAGTGAACAAGCATTTCTTAATGATAAACTTGATTTAACCCAAGCAGAAGCTATAGCAGATTTAATTAATTCAAGCTCAGAACAAGCGGCCCGCTGTGCTTTACATTCGTTACAAGGCGATTTTTCTAAACTGGTACATCAGATGGTAAACGACACTATACATTTACGTATGTATGTGGAAGCCGCGATAGACTTTCCAGAAGAAGAAATAGATTTTCTTGCCGACAAAAAAGTGCTCAATGACTTAAAGGCCATCATTACCCAAGTCGCAGAGGTAAAAAATAAAGCACAACAAGGCAGTATTATTCGTGAAGGCATGCGGGTGGTTATTGCCGGTAGACCTAACGCGGGTAAGTCAAGCTTACTTAATGCTCTTAGTGGTAAAGAAAGCGCCATAGTCACTGATATTGAAGGCACCACGCGTGATGTATTATCTGAACAAATACACATTGATGGTATGCCACTGCATATTATTGATACCGCAGGGTTAAGAGAAAGTGTCGATGAAGTAGAGAAAATAGGTATTGAAAGGGCTTGGCAGGAGATCAAACAAGCAGACCGTGTCTTGCTAATGATTGACTCAGCACAGGATGAAACCGAGGATCCAAAAGCAGCTTGGCCAGAGTTTTTTGAAAAGTTACCCATTAATATCGGCTTAACTATCATTAGAAACAAAGCTGATATTAGCCAAGTAAAAACCGGTTACAGTGAACTCAATGCCACACCGACAATAACCTTGTCGGCAAAAACAGGTGCAGGCGTTACAGAGCTAACTGAGCACCTAAAACATATCATGGGTTACCAAGGTAGCACCGAAGGAGGTTTTATGGCCAGACGACGTCACTTGGTCGCTCTTGAACAAGCCCACCAACACTTAATTATTGGCTTAGAGCAACTTGAATCCTATGTTGCTGGGGAAATTCTGGCTGAGGAACTACGTTTTTGTCAGCAAGAACTCAATAAGATCACCGGTGAATTTACCAATGATGATTTATTAAGTGAAATATTTTCATCCTTTTGTATTGGTAAATAAAGCAAAAAATAATATGGTGCTAACTTAAAGCGAATTTATTTAGCACTATATTTTAAAAATAATTTTATATTCACCCATTTAATTAGCAAAACTCAAACACTTTTTATGACAAGGAAAGGAAAAATGAAGTTTATAAAAATAATTATATTAGTTGCTGCTATTGGAGCCACTAGTAATGCCGTCACAGCCGCTAATTTAACGCCTGATTTAGTGCAATGTGCCAATATAAAAAGTGAAAAACAAAGACTTCAATGTTTTGATGATTACATTGATAAATATTCAACAAAAATAGCGGGTGATATCACTATAGTAAGCGAACCAAAAGCGACAGAAATTGAAGATAAAGCCGAATTAGTATCATCCTTCGGTCAGGCTCATCTATATTCAAACAAAGAGCGTGAGTTTGATGAAATGACATCAACAGTTAAATCTGCAAGAAAAAATTTACACAAAAAATGGGAAATTGAATTAGAGAATGGTCAAGTTTGGGTAGAAAAAGGAGGCGATAAACGAGCTAAGTTTTCTGAGGGAGATCCTATAGTAATAACAAGAGGGATCATGAATAGTTTTAAGCTTAAGAAAGTTGGTACTAAACGCAGAATTAGAGTAAATCGCACTTTATAAATAAAATAACGATCCCAGTAATATTATCGATATAACTGCCTATCATTAATTCCCGTATAGGGTTTAGGATAGGCAGACTATAAACCCTCAGACAAAGCTATTAAATAATAGCCCCCCCTTAATAAGCTGTTTAAAGCTAATAACTAAGGTAACCCTTAAGGACAAGTTAAACGCCAAACTTGAAAAGCATTTTGACTATAGACTTTATCAGCTATTGAACAGTAATAACGCCAATAACAACCAAAATGGCCACTGTTCTAAACACATTAATGCCAAAAATAGGAAGGTTCAGTTGAAAAATATCATGTTCGAGGATGAAATCTTAAGCCGTAGTTAGTCAAAAATAATCAATTATCATAGGTTAATCAATCGCCATTGCATCTAAATCATCAACAAAATAATAGCCATTAAAAACCTCAATTTTATTGCACCTATGCGAAGGTTGCTTAGAGCCTAATGTTTTTACATTTTTACATTTTAAGCGCTGGCTTTTAGCACCATATAACTTTATATATTTTTCTCCCTCTAGCGCTAATATTTCTAAAGTCTCAACAGCTAGTTTATCGTGCAGCATTTTTAGTGGCAGTTTCCAAGCTTGAGTTTTTTGTTCGTTGGCAACAGTAAGCCACCCGTAACTTTTAGTTAAATCTTGTTTTGTACCTTGTGCATTTAAATACATACTACCAACAATATACTGCGATGTTTTATCGCCTCTTTTAGCAAATATTTCAAGCTTAAGTAAAGCTTCATTATAATCGTTGACTTGATATAACCTGATAGCCGTTTTCAATTCTTTGTTATAACTAATGATATCAAGTACCTTCTCTGAGGAGAAAGCATGACTGATAAATGAGATAGAAAGTATGATTGTCGCAATAATTAAATAACTAATGGGTTTATTCATCTTAATTCCAAAGCAAATTTTATATTGAATTGAGAATAACTATTTTGATATTTCAATGTTTTTTTAATTGTAATAATGTGTTACTTATAACTTTATAATATATATAAAAATATATAAAATTTTAATCTATAACAAGAAAAAAATACTTTAATAGGAAGAGTAAATGAGTTCATTTCAAGTCATAGTTGGCAGTATGTTAGGCGGCTCAGAATATGTCGCCGAGGCCTGTGAAGAAACATTAATCGCACTCGGTCATCAGGTAGAACTACATTTCCAACCTAATTTTGCACAAATATTAAGCGAAAAACAAACTTGGTTAATTTGTACCTCGACACATGGCGCTGGCGACTATCCCGATAATATTCAAGCATTCGTGACAGATCTTGAAAATAGCGATCAAGATCTATCCTCAGTTAAGTTTCTAACGATCGGTCTGGGTGATTCAAATTATGATACTTTTTGCTATGCAGCGAAAAACATAAATAAACTTTTATTATCAAAGGGTTGTAATGAAAACCTACCTTTGATCACACTAGATATGAGTCAAGATATAGATCCAGAAGAACGATCTCAAACTTGGTTATATGAAAATAAAGATCATTTATAACCAACTTACCCATAAGTTATTAACAATTACAGCCCACCCAAAAGCCCATTGTGGATAACTCTGGGTAAAAGCTATTAATTTTCTATTATTATTCAGTGTATAGAAATGGAATTAAATCACCTTGTGGATAAGTAGCTGTTTTGATCAGAGCTTATAAGTGACTTGATCAAAGCTTGATCACAAGAATACATGACTATTAATATATTGTTTTATATAAACAAAAACGACTTATCAACAGAAAAAGGCGACCTTAATAAGTAATAATAATAAGATCTTTAAAGAGATCTTTATATATTACTTAAGGATCAAGCTTAGATCTTTTCCTAAATTAGATCATTCCCATGAAGCGAAAAAGGCGCTAAAATACCGCTCTTAAAAATTAAATAGCAAAAACTAAGGTCAGTAATTTATGTGGTATCAAGAGTCTTATGACGTAATTGTTGTTGGTGGCGGTCATGCTGGAACAGAAGCGTCACTTGCAGCAGCTCGCATGGGCTGTAAAACACTATTGTTAACCCACAACATTGACACACTTGGTCAAATGTCCTGCAATCCGGCGATAGGCGGTATTGGCAAAGGACATTTGGTTAAAGAAATTGACGCCCTCGGTGGCATAATGGCAACCGCAGCTGACCATGCAGCAATACAATTTAGAACCTTAAATGCCAGCAAAGGCCCTGCTGTACGAGCTACTCGGATACAAGCCGATAGAAATTTATATCGAAACTTTGTCCGTAACTATTTAGAAAACCAAGAAAATTTAACTATATTTCAACAACCCTGTGATGATCTTATTTTGGAAAATAATAAGATCGTAGGTGTTTCTACTCAAATGGGATTGAAATTTAAAGCTAAAAGCGTTGTGCTAACGGTGGGTACTTTTCTAGCAGGCCAGATCCATATTGGTCTAAATAATTATCAAGGCGGTAGAGCCGGTGATCCAGCCAGTGTAAACCTTGCGGCTCGTTTACGTGATATGCCCTTTAGAATTGATCGTTTAAAAACGGGAACACCACCACGCTTAGACGGTAGAACCCTTGATTTTTCTGTTATGGCAGAACAACCAGGTGACGATCCTAGACCGGTATTTTCTTACATGGGCTCAAGAGACAATCATCCAAGACAAGTTTCTTGTTTTATTACCCATACTAATCAGAAAACCCATGATATTATTAAAACTGGTTTAGACCGTTCACCTATGTATACCGGTGTTATTGAAGGCGTTGGACCACGTTATTGCCCATCAATTGAAGATAAAATACACCGTTTTGCGGATAAAGATAGCCATCAAATATTTGTCGAACCTGAAGGCTTAAATACTCATGAAATTTATCCCAATGGTATTTCTACTAGTTTGCCGTTTGATGTGCAGATGGATCTAGTTAGATCGATCAAGGGTTTTGAAAATGCCCATATAACTCGTCCAGGTTACGCTATAGAATATGATTTTTTCGATCCTCGCGACTTAAAGCAAACACTAGAAAGTAAATTTGTTGAAAACCTTTATTTTGCTGGCCAAATTAATGGCACTACCGGTTATGAAGAAGCCGGTGCTCAAGGGCTTGTTGCAGCAACTAATGCCGCGGCAAGAGTACAAGGCAAAGAAGAGCTAGTATTAACAAGAGATCAAGCCTACATGGGCGTTCTCATTGATGACTTAGCCACCTTAGGCACCAAAGAACCTTATCGTATGTTCACCTCACGTGCTGAGTATCGCTTATTGTTACGCGAAGATAACGCTGATATACGCTTAACAGAAAAAGGTCGCGCTTTAGGTTTAGTTGACGATCTACGTTGGCAACGATTTAATGAAAAAATGGAAAATGTTGAACTTGAACGTCAACGTTTACGTTCAACTTGGTTACAAAAGGATCATCCAGCCGTTGATCAAGTGAATACCTTGTTGAAAACGCCTTTAAGTCGTGAGAACAATTTAGAGGATCTTCTTCGACGTCCAGAAGTTCGATATGACGATCTGGTCGCTATTGAAGGTTTAGGACCTAAACTCGCAGATAAACAAGCTGCTGAGCAAATTGAAATTCAAATAAAATATGCTGGTTATATTGACCGACAGCTGGATGAAATAGCGAAAAAGAAGCGCCATGAAAACACGTTAATCCCAGTAGACTACGATTTTAGCCAGATATCAGGCTTGTCAAATGAGGTTGTTGCTAAGCTCTCAGACGCTCGGCCTGAAACTATTGGTAAAGCATCGCGTATTTCTGGTATTACTCCAGCAGCAATTTCGTTATTATTGGTTTATCTGAAAAAACATGGCTTATTACGCAAAAGTGCTTAAATAGTCAGCATAAACGAAAGATTCCACCTTATGACATTATCTGACCAACTTGTTGCTCTGATTAAGGAAACCTCGCTTGAGGTTTCAACAGAGCAAATTTCTTTACTTATCCAGTACGTTGAATTATTAAACAAATGGAATAAAGCCTACAATCTAACCTCAGTACGCGATCCTAAAGATATGATGATAAAACACATCATGGATAGTTTGATGGTGGGTCCGCATCTTAAAGGTCAGTCATTTATTGATGTTGGCACTGGGCCAGGTTTACCAGGCATTCCGCTTGCTATCTTGTATCCTGAGCGAAATTTTGTATTATTAGACAGTTTAGGCAAAAGAATTACCTTTTTAAGGCAAGTAGTTTTCCAATTAAAGCTTAATAATGTTACACCCGTTAAATCACGTGTTGAACAATATCATCCAGAGCAACCTTTTGATGGCGTATTAAGTCGAGCATTTTCATCGTTAAACGATATGGTAACTTGGTGTGAACATTTAGTCAGTGTTGAACACGGCCGGTTCTTAGCATTGAAAGGTATTTATCCTAGTGATGAAATTGCGGCTTTACCGAGTAATATAGCGGTTGCAAATAGTTATGCTATTGCCGTTCCTCAATTAGACGGCGAACGCCATTTGATTGAATTAGTTAAATCATAATGAAATTGAGCAGAAAAGTATTGAGGATCCTGTGGGAAAAATAATCGCGGTTGCAAATCAAAAAGGTGGTGTCGGTAAAACGACAACCTCAGTCAATCTTGCTGCTTCGCTTGCGGCAACTAAACGTAAAGTTTTACTGGTCGATCTTGATCCCCAGGGTAACGCTACTATGGGTAGCGGTATAGATAAATACGAAGTCCCAGCAACATGCTACGAATTACTTATAGAAGAGCATCCATTTGAAGACGTAGTTTGTAGAAATACAACGGGTATTTATGATCTTATTGCTGCAAATAGTGATGTAACTGCGGCTGAAATTAGATTGATGGAGGTTTATTCTCGAGAACATCGTCTGAAAAATGCTTTATCAAAAGTAAATCAAGACTACGACTATATTATTATTGATTGTCCACCTTCATTAAATATGTTGACGGTTAACGCCATGACCGCAGCAGACTCGGTGTTAGTACCGATGCAATGTGAGTATTATGCTTTAGAAGGTTTAACCGCTTTAATGGATACCATTTCACAATTAACCTCAGTCGTTAATAGTAAACTCCATATTGAAGGTATTTTACGGACCATGTACGACCCTCGTAATCGTTTAGCTAATGATGTATCTGAGCAATTAAAGCGCCATTTCGGTGATAAAGTTTATCGTACTGTTATTCCACGTAATGTGCGTTTAGCAGAAGCACCCAGTTTTGGTGCTCCAGTGATGTACTACGATAAATCATCTACAGGTGCAAAAGCTTATCTTGCCTTGGCGGGTGAAATATTACGTCGTGCAGAACCGAAAAAACCCTCTACACCGCAAGTCACTACAGAATAATAATAAGGAATATTATGAGTCAAACTAAACGCAGAGGTCTAGGTCGCGGTCTTGATGCCTTATTAACAAAACCATCAGCAGATTTAACCGGTGATTTAGGTGATAAAACAGATACGCCAAGCAAAAATGCTGAATTACATAATTTACCAATAGAACAATTGCATCCTGGTAAGTATCAACCGCGCAAAGATATGTCGGTAGAAGCCTTAGATGACTTAGCGAACTCCATTAAATCGCAAGGCATTATTCAGCCTATTATTGTCCGGCCAGTCAGTGAATACAGTTATGAAATTATAGCTGGTGAGCGTCGTTGGCGTGCAGCTCAAATAGCGGCATTAGATATCGTGCCTTGTTTAATAAAACATGTGCCCGATGAAGCTGCAGTGGCGATTGCTTTAATAGAAAATATTCAACGTGAAGACTTAAATGCGATGGAAGAAGCTATCGCATTAGAACGATTGCTGATTGAATTTGAATTGACCCATCAAGAAGTTGCCGACGCGGTTGGCAAGTCAAGAACGGCGGTAAGTAACTTATTACGCTTAAATAATCTTAACAGTGAAGTTAAAACCTTGCTTGAGCATGGCGATATCGAAATGGGCCATGCTAGAGCACTATTAGCTTTAGATAATGACATTCAAACGAATACAGCACGTATTGTGGTAGCGAAAGAGTTAAACGTGCGTGAAACAGAAGCATTAATTAAAAAATTACAACAACCGGCAAAAGAAATAGTCACCAAGTCGGTAGATCCTAATACTAAGGCATTAGAGCAAAACTTATCTGAAAAATTGGGCTCACATGTTGCGATAAATCACAATAAACAAGGCAAAGGAAAATTAGTAATATCTTACAGTGATCTGTCAGAACTTGATGGTATTGTTTCACGCTTTAATTCTTTTTAGCGCGACCTTAAAATAAGCCGCTAAAATCGACAAGGTTTAATAACTTAGATTCAAATAATCAAAACTTGTGAATAGCCATTTTTGATCGACTGAAAAATGGCTAATTATTTGCTGTTTTTCCTTTTGCTTTTGTAATTCATCAGTAATGTTTTAATCTTGGATTATACCTTAGTCGTAATTTACTCATTTAAGGGAACATTTTGCAGATAATGTCATCAATGAGCGGCCTCTCTTGTTGCATTAGTGCTGTAATTCAGTATACTTGCGACGGCTTTTTAGAGATGTAAAATTATCTTTAAAAAACTGTAAGCATTACGAAAAATGTCGTAGGAGTTTCTGGTGAGTTTATTTATTCATAATGAGTTAGCTAGGCCAGGAAGAGAATTTGCTTTTAAGCAAATATTAGTCTCGATAGTCATTGTTTTGCTTTGCAGTGTAGCAACATATTTTATTTGGGGATTATCGTTTGCACACTCGGTATTAAGTGGTGGCGCAATCAGTATAATCCCTAATTTTGTCTTTGCTCATAAAGCATTTAAATATGCCGGAGCAAGATCGTCAGAAAAGGTATTAGATGCCTTTTATAGTGGCGAAAAATTGAAAATAGTATTAACGGCCGTTTTGTTTGCGCTAGCCTTTAAATTTTTAGCGATAGAGCCCATAGCTTTTTTCAGCAGTTTTTGTTTAGTAGTGGCTTTGCCATTATTAACACCATTTTTGTTTAAACTTTAATCATTGGGATCATTAATATGTCTGCAAGTGCTGAATTAACCAGCCAAGATTATATCAAACATCATTTAACTAATTTGTCTACTGGTGAAGGGTTTATGACCGTTCATTGGGATACTCTTGGTTGGTCGGTGTTTTTGGGCTTAGTATTTCTTTTTATCTTTCGTTCTGTTGCCGTTAAAGCAACTACTGGTGTTCCCGGTAAGTTACAATGTGCAGTTGAAATGATTGTTGAATTTGTTGGTGATAGTGTTAAAAGCACTTTTCACGGTCACAATCCTTTAATTGCGCCACTAGCATTAACTATTTTTGTTTGGGTTCTCTTGATGAACTCAATGGATTGGGTACCTGTTGATCTATTACCTTGGCTTATTAGTTTGGTATCAGGTATCGAAATGTCTAATGTTTATATGAAACCTGTACCTACCACAGATCCGAACATGACCTTTGCTTTAGCAATAGGTGTGTTTATATTAGTTATTTACTATTCAATTAAAGTTAAAGGTGTTGGCGGATTCATCAAAGAATTAACCACTCAACCTTTTGGTCATTGGTCTTTATATCCAGTGAACTTTATTCTTGAAATGGTTACCATGTTAGCTCGTCCTCTATCTTTAGCGTTACGTTTATTCGGTAACCTATATGCAGGTGAGTTAATATTTTTACTCATTGCGACAATTGGTTTATATCAATTGCCAGTACACTTTTTATGGGCTGCATTCCACTTATTAATCATCCCATTACAAGCGTTTATTTTCATGATGTTAACTATTGTATATCTTAGTTTAGCTCACGAAGATCACTAATTTTCAACTTAACTTTAACTTTAAAATAACCGGAGATAAATATGTTATATATCGCTGTTGCTCTACTAATCGGTCTTGGTGCTTTAGGTACTGCGATTGGTTTTGGTCTTCTAGGTGGCAAATTCTTAGAATCAGCTGCTCGTCAACCTGAACTTGCACCGCAACTTCAAGTAAAAATGTTCATCGTAGCGGGTCTTATCGATGCTATTGCTATGATCGGTGTTGCTATCGGCCTATACCTATTATTCGTTGTAGGCGTTCCAGCTTAATTAAAACCGCGAATTTAAATAGGAGGTACGCAAATGAATATTAATATGACCTTAATCGGTGAGTTAATTGCATTTGTAGTATTCGTAATTTTTTGTATGAAGTTTGTATGGCCACCGATTACGGCTGCCATCGAAGCTCGTCAAGCAACTATTGCTGACGGACTTGCTGCTTCAGACCGTGCCGCTAAAGATCTTGAGCTTGCTCAAGAGAAAGCTACAGCACAATTAAAAGAAGCTAAAGCGCAAGCGGCAGGTATTATAGAAGCTGCTAAAAAGCGTGAAGTTCAGATAATTGAAGAAGCTGCAGTTAAAGCACATGCTGAAAAAGATAAAATCTTAGCTTCAGGTCATACAGAAATTGATACTGAACGTAACCAAGCTAAAGAAGAATTGCGCCAACAAGTGGCTATTCTTGCTGTAGCGGGTGCCGAGAGAATTCTTGAGCGTTCAATCGATGCCGCTGTACATAGCGACATTTTAGATAAACTTGTAGCTGAACTTTAGAGGGAAATGAGCTTATGTCTGAATTGACAACCATCGCTCGTCCCTACGCTAAAGCGGCGTTTGATTTTGCTATCGAAGCGAATACAGTTGAAAACTGGTTAGAAATGCTAGTTTTCGCTGCACAAGTTGCTAACGACACTACTATAAAGAATTATCTTTCTGGTGGCGCGTCAGTAGAACAAGCACAAGACATTTTTTTGAAAGTCTGTGATGTTCAACTCGATAGCAATGGCCAAAACTTAATTAAAGTGATGGCTGAAAATCAACGTTTATTGGTGCTACCACAAGTTGTTACTCAGTTTCGCGAACTAAAAGCGGAACATGAGAAAACAGTTTCTGTGGATGTAACGTCTGCTGTTGAATTAACAGCAGAACAAGAAACTACATTATGCGCTGCGCTTGAAAAGCGTTTGGCTCGAAAAGTAAAACTTAATTGTAACATTGATGCAAACGTAGTCTCTGGCTTAGTAATAAAAGCTGGTGACATGGTAATAGATGGTTCAGTACGAGGTAAATTGAACCGCTTAGCAACAATAATGCAATCCTAACGGGGAACAGAGTATGCAACTGAATTCCACTGAAATCGCTGAACTGATCAAGAGTCGTATTGAACAGTTTGACGTAGTTAGTGAAGCTCGTAATGAAGGTACTATCGTTTCTGTAACTGACGGTATCATTCGTATTCATGGTCTTGCAGACGTAATGCAAGGTGAGATGATTGAACTTCCTGGCAATCGCTTTGCTATCGCTTTAAACCTTGACCGTGATTCGGTCGGTGCGGTAGTTATGGGTCCTTATGCGGATCTAGCTGAAGGCGTTAAAGTAAAATGTACTGGTCGTATTTTAGAAGTACCAGTAGGACGTGGCTTATTAGGTCGCGTTGTTAACACACTTGGCGAACCAATTGACGGTAAAGGACCTATCGAAAACGATGGTTTTGCACCAGTTGAAATGGTAGCACCAGGTGTAATCGATCGTAAGTCTGTTGATCAACCTGTACAAACAGGTATTAAATCAATCGATTCAATGATTCCAATTGGACGTGGTCAACGTGAACTTATCATTGGTGACCGTCAAATTGGTAAATCTGCAATCGCATTAGATGCAATTATCAATCAGAAAGACACAGGTATTAAGTGTGTATACGTAGCTATTGGCCAAAAAGCCTCTACGGTTGCAAACTTAGTTCGCTCATTAGAAGAACACGGCGCGTTAGATAATACTATCGTTGTTGTAGCTGGCGCTTCTGAAGCAGCCGCACTTCAGTACTTGTCAGCATATTCTGGCTGTACTATGGGTGAATACTTCCGAGATCGTGGTGAAGATGCACTAATCGTATATGATGATTTGTCTAAGCAAGCAGTTGCTTATCGTCAAATTTCATTACTTTTACGTCGTCCGCCAGGCCGTGAAGCTTACCCAGGTGACGTTTTCTATCTTCACAGTCGTTTACTTGAACGTGCTGCTCGTGTAAACGAAGCATACGTTGAACGTTTCACAAATGGTGCTGTAAAAGGTAAAACAGGTTCTTTAACTGCTTTGCCTATCATTGAAACGCAAGCGGGTGATGTATCTGCATTCGTACCCACTAACGTAATCTCAATTACCGATGGTCAGATTTTCTTAGAATCTAACCTATTTAACTCAGGTATTCGTCCTGCGGTTAACGCTGGTATTTCTGTATCACGTGTTGGTGGTGCTGCTCAAACTAAAATCATCAAGAAATTAGGTGGTGGTATTCGTTTAGCATTAGCACAATATGCTGAATTAGCAGCGTTTGCTCAATTTGCCTCAGATTTAGATGACGCTACACGTGCTCAACTAGAGCATGGTCAACGCGTTACTGAATTGATGAAGCAAAAGCAATACAGCCCATTGTCAATTGCTGAAACAGCTGTATCTTTATTTGCCGCAGAAAAAGGCTTTTTAAATGATATCGCTATCAACAAAGTTGTTGATTTTGAAGATGCATTACGTTTATACGTAAACAATGATCACGCTGAGTTGATGGCTACTATCAATGAAAAAGGCGACTATAACAAAGATATCGAGTCTGGTTTAGCGAAAGCGATTGAAGCTTTCAAAGCTACTCAAACTTGGTAATTTAGTTAACCTTTTCGGAGAATAGTCATGGCCGGTGGTAAAGAGATAAAATCGAAGATCGGAAGTGTAAAAAACACACAGAAGATCACCAGCGCAATGGAAATGGTTGCAGCAAGCAAAATGCGTAAAGCGCAAGATAGCATGGCTGCCTCTCGTCCATACGCTGAAAATATGCGAAATGTGATCGGTCACATCGCGCTTGGTAATTTAGAATTTCGTCATCCTTATATGGTTGAACGTGAAGCTAAGCGCGTAGGTTATATCGTTGTCTCAACAGACCGTGGTTTGTGTGGTGGTTTAAATATTAATTTATTTAAACAAGTGCTTGCTGATGCAGGTAAACACCAAACAGCTGGTGCCGAAGTTGAATTTGCCGTAGTGGGTTCTAAAGCTACGTCATTTTTCAACAATATGGGTGCTAAAGTTGTTTCACAAATTTCTGGATTAGGTGATAGCCCATCGCTAACCGATTTAATCGGTAGTGTGAAGGTTATGCTAAATGCCTATGATAATGGTGAGATAGACAGATTGTTCATTGTATATAACAAATTTGTTAATACCATGACGCAAAAGCCGACAATCGATCAACTTTTACCTTTGCCTAAGTCAGATGATGACGCTATTAAGCATCGCTGGGATTATATATACGAACCTGATGCTCAAGCAATACTTGAACATTTATTGGTGCGTTATACAGAATCTCAAGTATATCAAGGTGTGGTTGAAAACCTCGCATGTGAACAAGCCGCTCGTATGGTTGCAATGAAATCTGCAACTGATAATGCGGGTGACCTAATTGATGATTTACAATTGGTATACAACAAAGCTCGTCAAGCAAGTATTACTCAAGAATTGGGTGAAATTTGTGCTGGTGCAGCAGCGGTATAAGCAAAGGTTCTTTGTTTATTTTATTAGTAAATAAGAGCACAAGATTAGAGGATTAAACATGAGTACAGGTAAAGTCGTCCAAATCATTGGCGCAGTTGTGGATGTAGAATTTCCACAAGATGCTGTACCTCAGGTATATGACGCGTTAAATGTAACTGAAGGTGACCTTTCAGGCTTAGTACTAGAAGTACAACAGCAATTAGGTGGTGGTGTAGTTCGTACTATCGCCATGGGTTCATCAGATGGTTTGCGTCGTGGTCTGAACGTAGAAAACACAGGTAATAACATCCAAGTACCAGTAGGTGTATGTACATTGGGTCGCATTATGAACGTATTGGGTGAGCCTATCGATGAAGCTGGCCCAATCGGCGAAGAAGAAAAGTGGTCAATTCACCGTCAAGCGCCAGCCTATGCTGACCAGGCGTTGTCAAATGAACTACTTGAAACCGGTATCAAAGTAATAGATTTAGTTTGTCCATTCGCTAAGGGTGGTAAAGTGGGTTTATTCGGTGGTGCTGGTGTTGGTAAAACCGTTAACATGATGGAACTTATTCGTAACATTGCGATCGAGCATAGCGGCTACTCAGTATTTGCTGGTGTAGGTGAGCGTACTCGTGAAGGTAACGATTTCTATCATGAAATGAACGATTCAAATGTACTTGATAAAGTGTCACTTGTTTACGGTCAAATGAACGAGCCTCCAGGAAACCGTTTACGTGTTGCCTTTACTGGTTTGACAATGGCTGAAAAATTCCGTGATGAAGGTCGTGACGTATTATTCTTTGTTGATAATATCTACCGTTACACCTTAGCTGGTACTGAAGTATCTGCCTTGCTAGGCCGTATGCCATCAGCGGTTGGTTATCAACCAACACTTGCTGAAGAAATGGGCGTGTTGCAAGAGCGTATTACTTCAACGAAGAAAGGTTCAATCACTTCAATCCAAGCGGTATACGTACCAGCAGATGATTTGACTGATCCCTCTCCAGCTACTACTTTTGCTCACTTAGATGCAACAGTTGTATTGAGTCGTGATATTGCTTCGCAAGGTATTTACCCTGCAATTGACCCACTAGATTCTACTTCGCGTCAATTAGACCCATTAGTTGTTGGTGCTGAGCATTATGAAACAGCTCGTGGTGTTCAATCAACATTACAACGTTACAAAGAACTTAAAGATATCATCGCCATCTTAGGCATGGATGAGTTATCTGAAGAAGATAAATTATCGGTGAATCGCGCACGTAAGATTCAACGTTTCTTATCTCAACCGTTCTTTGTTGCTGAAGTATTCACCGGCTCTCCTGGTAAGTATGTATCACTTAAAGACACTATTAGTGGCTTTAAAGGACTACTTGCAGGTGAGTATGATGATTTACCTGAGCAAGCTTTCTACATGGTTGGTTCTATTGAAGAAGCAGCTGAAAAAGCTAAAAACATGTAATGAAGGCTGGTGATTAACATAAGTTAGTCACCTATTAGGAGGTCAAATGGCATTACTTTCTGTAAATCTGAATGTTGTTAGCGCTGAAGAAAGTTTATTTTCGGGTAGCATTGAATCATTACAGATCACAGGTAGCGAAGGTGAATTAGGCATTATGCCTGGTCACGCACCTTTGCTGACCTCACTAAAACCTGGTATGGCAAGAATCGTTAAAAAAGGTGGTGATGAAGAAATCATTTATCTTTCTGGCGGTATGCTAGAAGTTCAACCAAATAACGTTACTGTATTAGCGGATATCGCGGTACGTGGCGCTGATTTAGATGAACAAGCGGCACTACAGGCTAAAGAACGCGCAGAGAAACACTTGAATGAACATGGTAATGATGTTGATTACGCAGAAGCCGCAGCTGAACTAGCTCGTGCTGTTGCGCAATTACGTGTTATCCAAGCAACAAGTAAAAAATAACCTCCGCGTTTTACATTAAGTTTTAGTGATAAAAAAAAAGCGACTTTTACCTCGGTAAATAGTCGCTTTTTTATTATTTATTATTGTTGAAAAAATAATTACTCCACTACTTTACTTAGCCGCATAACTCACCCATTTCTAGGTTCATTTTAACCCTATCTCATTATTTGAAGACCAAAATTGCCAGCCTAAATAAGAAAATCAGTACATCTATATTTGTTGATCCTGTGCCAGCAAATAAAATAAAAATTTATCTAGAGGTTAGGATCGCGGTAATGGTTATACTTTGACAGATAACCCTGAGAAATCTCAGTATAGGAAGAGTATTTTTGTCAGAAACTTAGAGAAAACTACACCGGAAGCATTAGGTGCTGGTTTTCAAGAGGCAAGTATAGGTGCGGCAGCATCAGCAGCTACTGGTGGATTATATCAGGGTGCAGTGCAGCAGGTATTGTTGTCGGCTTAGCCTCAATGGTTGCCAACGCTTATGTGCAAGATGTGGTGTATTTACTTGTTGCTGACATACAAATTAAAGAGCGTGCTAAAAAAGGCGTTATTGTTCGTCGTGACTCAAAAGTTAATACTAAAATATCTGATGATGGCGCAAGCACTCAAACTTATTCCGAGGCAACAAATCTGAAAGAGTATAGAACCCGGTGGTGACTACAACAAATAAAGCTAATATAGAGCTTGAAGAGGCATAGCCACTAATGTTTGATAAAACAGCTTATGCAATGTCGGCATTCTTTTAATGGTTGAGCAGGTATAAGCTAGTTATGTTGATAAGCCACAATCCTTTAAAAGGGTTGTGGCTTTTTATAACTGACTTTATGCTGACAATTGTGCTTTTTTTAGTAAAGTATATAACTCATCTTTTAAGTGTAAACGGGCTAATTTTTGTTGTTCTAAATAGGTATCTGATGTTGGCTCAACACCAACTTCTATACGGTGAACTTCTTGATCTAACTGATGATAATCTTTAAATAAACGGGCAAAATGTGCATCGTGAATTTTTAAGTGATGGATTTCTTTTTCTAACTCTGGAAATTCATGGTGTAAGTCGTGTTTTTCTATCATTAGGGTTGCTCCTATTTAGCACAATTAATACAAGTATCGATATAAGGTAATATTTTTAAACGCTTGGGGTGGATAACGCCATTGCATTGGCTGCAAAAACCATATTCTTTGTTTTCAAAACGGGTTAACGCTTGGTTGATTAAGCCGAGTTCAATTTTAGCTTCGTGATGAATTTCATTAAGCACTTCATTATTTTCGTTTTCGCAAGTCTGTTCAGAAAAATCTTGAGAACGACCTTTTCCAAAGTCTGATTCAATTGCACTAATACGTCGTTGAAGTTCATATTTTTTCTCTAATAAGCTACTTAGAATTTCTTTATTCATTAGCATTCCTCCTCAAGCCTTATTTCATTTTAAGCCTCTAGTTGCTAACTGCTTTGATCTAGCGCAATAATTTGCTCAAGTTTTTTAGATTACTTAAGGATTAAAACTTAGTCAGCGAATGGCGACCCAAGTCATTATTTTGCGTTTAAATAACTGGGTTTTTTGTTAGTGAGTAGCTAAACTAAATAGTCCAGTCATCATCAAGAAAAAAAATGGTTCACAATAAAGTCTCGTGGAAAAACAGTCAGCAAGAATACGGCTTGCTGAGTAAATTACTACATTGGCTCTCGGCATTAACGGTTTTTTCGTTATTTGCCTTGGGTTATTGGATGGTCGAGTTAAACTACTCAAGTAAATGGTATCAACTAGCCCCGCATTGGCATGAAAGCCTTGGGATACTTTTATTAATGGTCACTATATTTAGATTGTTGTGGCGTCGTATTGCTGGCTCTCCCGGTGCAATAACTAGTCATAGCGCTTTTGAGAAAAAAGCTTCAGCTTTAATGATATTTATTTTGTATATCACGTTGTTTACTGTTTTGATTTCCGGTTACTTGATCACCAGTGCTAATGATAAAGCCATTGCTGTTTTTGATTGGTTTAAGGTTATACCATGGGTGCTGGGGATAAAAAACCAGGAAGATATTGCAGGTGTGGTACATTATTACCTAGCTTACGGCATAATAATTTTCGCGTTATTACATGCATTAGCGGCCTTAAAACACCATTTTATTGACCAAGACGTCACGCTAAAACGTATGACTAAAATCACAGATAAATAATTAAAGGAACTGATATGAAAAAAAAATTACTTGCTAGCGCTCTATTAACCTCGAGTGTACTAATACCAGCTTTAGCCGCTGATTATGTTATTGATACTAAAGGGGCACATGCCTCCATTAATTTTGCAGCGAGTCATCTGGGCTTTAGTGTACTTGCCGGTCGATTTAACGACTTTTCAGGTAACTTCTCTTATGACAAAGATAATGTTTCTGCAGCTAAAATTAAGGTAATTGTAGATACCTCAAGTTTTGATTCAAACCATACTAAACGTGACAAGCATGTACGTTCAGATGATTTTTTAGATGTTAGCAAATATGCACAAGCGACATTTACTAGCAGTAAAGTTGAAGATAAAGGTGATGGTAAACTTGCCATAATAGGAAGTTTTACCATGCACGGTATTACTCACCCATTAACCATTGACGCCGTTAAAGTGGGTGAAGGTGATGATCCTTGGGGTGGTTATCGTGCCGGCTTTAGCGGTACCGCCACTATCGCTATGGCAGATTTTGGTTTTAAAAAAGATTATGGCAAAGTAGATCTGACTTTACATATTGAAGGTATTCGCCAGTAATACATAAGGTTAATTGAAAAAAAGGGCTATGTGCCCTTTTTTTTTGCTTAAATTTTATAACCGCTTAAGTCAATTCCATCAACCCAATTAGGCTGTTAACAAGATAAGATTAACACGAGTTAACAACCGATATTTTTACGCTATCGGCTGCTATTAATACCGCTATATTGGGCTTATATAATTACTCGCTAAAGGTAAACTCTTTTGGTGGTGTTAATGCTA
Organism: Colwellia sp. MB3u-8; assembly: GCF_014076985.1. Classification (NCBI taxonomy): domain Bacteria; kingdom Pseudomonadati; phylum Pseudomonadota; class Gammaproteobacteria; order Alteromonadales; family Colwelliaceae; genus Colwellia; species Colwellia sp. MB3u-8. The sequence continues at coordinate 424,400 of NZ_JACGVA010000073.1, read as the reverse complement.
GTAAATGCTGTACAAAGTAATCCCAGCGTTTACGCATCATATACGGCTTTCTGGCAAAGCCATGACCACGGTTCGGTAGCATCAGCATATCAAAGTCTTTATTAGCAGCAATTAACGCTTCTACGACAATTAGAGTGTTATATGGCGGTACATTGGTATCAGTTGTACCATGGGCAATAAGTAGCTTACCTTTGAGGTTTTCAACGATTAATTGATTTGCTTGGCTGTCGTAGTTGCTGGTGCCATCTTCATTTTTTACTAACATACCATGATACTTTTCACCCCACTCATCAGCATAGTTTCTATTGTCATGATTACCTGCTTGTGAAACAGCCACTGAATAAAATTCTGGATAAGTTAACAAGGCGCGTGTTGACGCAAACCCACCACCTGAATGGCCCCAAATGCCAACACGGGTGCTATCAATCCAGTGATATTTTTTTGCGAGTTGTTTAATGGCTGACACTTGGTCCGGAATGCCGCTATCACCCATGTTTTGATAATAAAATTCATGGAAGCTTTTTGAACGACCCGGTGTACCTAAGGCGTCAATTTCGATAACAATAAAGCCAAGTTCAGCAATTGCTTGGTTATCACCTCTAGCGGTTTTAAAATGACGACCACGAATACTGCCGACTTGTGGACCCGGGTATAAATAATTGACCACAGGATAAGAATTACTGGCGTCAAAATCGCTAGGCTTATACATTAGTCCATAGATGTCATGCTCGTTATTACGGTCTTTAACAATAAACGGCGTAGGCGCTTGCCAACCGGTATCGGTAAGCTTAGTAATGTCCATTTGTTCGATGATAAAACCAGATTGACTGTTAGTGCTGCGAATAAAGCTGGTTTCTGCTTGGTTTGGTGTTGAGACTCGGTCTAAGAAATATTCAGCATCGTTACTCAAGGTAATACGGTGATGCTTTTGCTCAGGGCTTAATAAGGTAAAATTTGAGCTATCTTTGTTAATACTATAAAGGTGATGAAAATAGGGATCTCCAGCTTCTTTACCCGCAGCAGAAAAAATGAGTTTCCCTGTTTTTTCATCAACATTGAGTAATTCTAAAACGGTCCAATCGCCCTGGGTTATTTGATTTTTAATTTTCCCTGTTACGGCATCAACTAAATATAAATGGCCCCAATTTGAGCGTTGAGAAAACCAAATAAACTCATTACTTTGATCAAGGTATTGCCAACTAATGCCACTAACACCTGACTCGAAAAAGCTATCGGCAGTTTCAGTTAACACTGTACGCACTTTACCGCTTATAGCATCTGCTATTTTTAAACGTGCAGTTTTATGATCGCGTGTTGATGAGACAAAGGCAAAATGACTGCTGTCGCTCGACCAGTCAACGTCTAATAAACTACCATCACTACCAGCAACATGATCTGTTATGGTTGATCTGTGATCATCGGCAGGCATATCTAGCACCACTACATTCGCTTGCTCAACATCAATGACCACACGGTGAATTTTGAAGATATTTTTATCGCCCGGTAATGGATATTTCCAAACATCAATTTCAGGGTGACCAACCGCGGTAGACACTATAGCCATTTTACCAACGTTTCGGCTGTCATGTTTAAAGGTGGTGAGTTTTTTCGAATCGGGAGACCATTTTACTACCGGCTTGTCATCGCGAACCCAACCGGCATTATTGGTGGCGTAACCAAAGTTTTCTATCCCGTCAGTGGTTAATTGTTTCTTGCTATTATCATTAAGGTTACGCAGCCATAAGTTGTAGTCTTTAATATAAACTGCCAGCTTGCCATCAGGTGAAACTAACTCACTATTTTTAATAGCAATTTCACTAAGTTGACATAAGTAATTTTCAATATTACATTGGTATAATTTATCATCTAAAGTTAGCGAAATTATTTTTTCACTTATCAGTTCAAAGCGATTAAAAGGTAAGTTTTCTGGTTTTATTTCTTGTTCAGTAAGGCGAGCTAATGCGCGAGTAAGTTTTTGATGATCGAAGGCCAATTTCTTTTCTTTTGTTACTGTGTCCAAGATAAAAAATTTTTTGCCATGCTGGGTTTGGCTGCTATAAATCAGCTTGTTGTTTTCAGTCCAGCTTGGATATTCTACTGTGCCAACAACTAATTTTTCGGTGTACTTGCCCAGTTGACGTTCAGCTTGTTGGTATTTTTCAATGTTGAGTGATTCAGCATTAACACTAAAAGCTAGGCATGCTAAAACTGTACTTGATGATATAGATTTTATTTTTGAAACCATGAATAACCTTGATTTTATCAGTTATAAAAATAGGATTTTTGAGATGTTAGCATTTCTGATAACTTTACTATGGACATTTTCGACCAGATGAATATTGATTGCGATAGCTAACCACTAACTTGCCGTTAATTCCTTGATTTTTACTTTATGTAGACTAAAGTCTAGGCTATTTTTTGTCAATTTTAGACTTAGGTCTAATTTATAAACTCACGCTGACTCTCTACTGTTACTAACATAATAAATAGCTTTGATTGAAATTCTATCAAAGTGATGAAATAGAGAGTGATATGCCGAACTTGCTTAATCATAGTGGTCAACAAGCACAATTGTCTTGGTTGCAGTCGAGCAATGGTGAATGGTTTTATTTCAGAGACAAAAACTTTATTAATGAAGATACGCTATTAGCTCGCGAGCAAGATTATATCTGGTTAGTTTCACAAGCTACTGCTGCTGATAAAGTCAGTGGTTATCGTGTGGCTAACCAAACAATAGAAGATTTTATTGAGCAATTAGCAGATGTTAATCAGGTCGTTGTGTTTGGCGTTCCTCACGAGAAAAAAGGCAATGCTATTCATGTTTATGTTGAGTTAAATAACCCAGCGACTGAATTATCAACACTATCAAACACGATTAATACAAAGCTTGCCGGCTGTTTGGGTGACTTTGCTCAGGCTGATACCATCAAATTTGTTGATCAATTACCGATTGCTCAAAACAAAAATGTTTCTAGAAAAATATTAAAATCTCAAAATATAACCATTAATTATGCAGCATAAAAATTATAAAAAAAACGATAACGGTTGCTAATTTTTATTAAAAATACGTTATCAAAAATTAAAACGATAAAAACACGACCAGAGCATATCTTTTGTTGCTCTAAGATCAATAACAGACGGGGAAAGTAAAAATGTTTAATATGAAAAAGCTTTTATTAGCAACAGGTCTTTTGGCTATGGCCGGCAGTGCAACTGCTGGTTATGAAATTAAATTGTCAGACAAAGATACCATTACTTTTGGTGGTTATGTCAAATTAGACGCACGATATGTTGACGGTAACATTAACAGTATCGTTAATGATTATTGGGTCGGTGCAGGTAACGTTGGCGATATTTCGCGAACTAGCTTTCGTGCAACAGAGACGCGCATTAATACTAAATATGTTCATGGTGATGTAACTGGCTTTATTGAGTTTGATCTTCATGGCGGCGGTGGTAATGAAATTGTTTCAAACTCATCAAATCCAAGATTACGTCACGCATTTATCAAATATAAAAATATTCTAGTTGGTCAAACATGGTCAACATTTGTGAATACCAGTGCTTTAGTTGATGGAGTTGATTTTGGTGGCCCGCTCAATGCCTCTGCGTTTATTAGACAAGGGCAAGTACGTTATACCCAAGGTAACTTTCAAGTTGCCTTAGAAAACCCTGAATCTGACAAAGGTGATTCAAGTCAAGATTCTATGCCTGATGTTGTTGCTAAGTATACCTTTAATGGTGACTGGGGTAATGTTTCTGTTGCCGGTTTAGCGCGTCAATTAAATACTGTTGGTGGTAATTCTGAGTCAGCATTTGGTTACGGTATTACGGGTAAAATCAACACGTATGGTAAAGATGACTTGCGTTTTCAAATCCACGGTGGTGAAACCGGACGTTACGTTGGTGTAGTAGCTGCGCGTGATTTAGTGGGTGAAAAGGTAGAAGAATCAAAGTCTTATATGGTCGCTTATCGCCATTTTTGGAGTGATGATATTCGCAGCACTGCATTTTATGGTAAAACATCGACAGAAGTTGCTGATACCGATAGAAGACATTGGGGCGTTAATCTCTTTAAAAGCTACACCAAAGAGCTTTCATTTGGTGTCGAAGTAGGCAACTTTGAATCTGTAGATCAAAATGCTGATTCAGATTATGTACAATTTTCAGCTAAATACGTGCTTTAGTTTAACATTTTGCGTTAGTTAACCTCCCAACCGAGGTTGTTTTTGGGGAAGCTTTTGGCTTCCCCTTTTTTATGTTCAGGATGAACGGTATGTCATGATCACAAGGATGTGAAAGAATGACGATGTTCAGGATGAAGGGTATGTCATGATCACATAATCGTCTCTTGCCATCTCGGTAATGGCTCCTGCATTACTCTAATGACTTACGTCTATGTAAGAACATGGCATTACGACATTAATGCGTCCATGCATGTCGATGTGAAATAATGACGATATTCAGACCATCCATGGCTTCACGGCATTAGTGCATTCTGCATCCCATTCATAGCCATCCGGTAATTGCTCCTTGCATTACTCTAATGACTTACCTGCATGTAAAAATATCCACGTTGATGAATATCCATCTTGATTTAGTCGTTTCTGCTATCTTTATGGCGCTTGCTTTTAACTTATAACTGACAGCTAATAACTATTAACTTAACAACAAGTTATAGTTATTTTTTTAGGTTGGCAAAAGCGTCAGCAAAGGCATTACCCATAGCGGCATTATTTGAGGCTTTTGGCTGCTGTGTTTTTGCCTTATTTCTGCTCTGTTGTGGTGGTTTAGTACTTTTGTCGTTAGCTTGTGCTTTTTGAGGCTGTCCTGAAGGCTGACTTTTTACTTGTGCTATTGTTTCATCTAAACGCATAGTTAAACTGATACGTTTGCGTTGTGGGTCAACTTCCGTCACTTTAACTTTGACCACTTCACCAGCTTTGACAATTTCATGAGGGTCACTGACAAATTTATCGGTCAGTGAAGAAATATGCACTAAACCGTCTTGATGCACACCCACATCAACAAAAGCGCCAAAATTCGCTACGTTAGAAATAACCCCTTCGAGTATCATGCCTACTTTAAGGTCGTTAATGGTATTAACACCGGCTTGAAAAGTGGCAGTTTTAAATTCTGGACGAGGATCACGACCGGGTTTTTCTAATTCGCTAATAATATCTTTAATGGTTAGCGCACCAAAATCATCGCTAGTTAAGGTGTCGATATTAATTTTTTCTAGCGTTGATTTATTCCCCATTACTTGACTGATATCAGTGTCGAGTTGTTGTAAAATTTGCTCAACTAAGCGGTAAGTTTCAGGATGAACGCCTGAATAGTCTAGTGGGTTATTACCTTGGCTTATGCGCAAGAAGCCTGCGGCTTGTTCAAAGGCTTTTGGTCCTAAGCGAGCGACTTTTTTTAATTCATTGCGATTGTTAAATCGGCCGTGTTCATCGCGAAAACTAACGACATTATTTGCCATAGTTTTGTTTAAACCTGAAACCCGTGATAACAAAGCGGCAGAAGCACTATTTAAGTCAACCCCAACCGCGTTGACACAATCTTCAATAACATTGTCTAAGGTCTGGCTGAGTTGACTTTGGCTGACATCATGTTGATATTGACCAACACCAATGGCTTTGGGATCTATTTTCACTAGCTCTGCCAAGGGGTCTTGTAAGCGGCGTGCAATAGATACCGCACCGCGAATTGACACATCTAAATCGGGAAACTCTTTGGCGGCAAATTCTGATGCTGAATAGACTGATGCGCCGGCTTCACTGACAATCACTTTTGTCGGCTTATTAGTGGCTAACTTAGTCATAACATCGGCGATAAGCTGGTCACTTTCACGTGAAGCCGTACCGTTACCTATCGCGACTAATTCTACTTTATGTTGTTGGCATAGGTTAACTAAAGTACGTACTGATTTATCCCAATGATTTTGTGGCGCATGAGGAAATATAGTCGCCGTTTGTAATAATTTACCGGTAGCATCAACAATCGCCAATTTACAGCCGGTTCTAAGACCGGGATCTAAACCCAAGGTTGTTTTTGGCCCTGCTGGCGCTGCCATCATTAAGTCGTTTAAATTACGGGAAAAAACCTTAATCGCTTCAATTTCCGCTTGTTCGCGTAATTGACCTAATAATTCTGTTTCCAAACTTTGGCTTAACTTTATTTTCCAGGTTGTTTGTACCACTTTGGTTAAAAACGTTGCCGCGGCTTGCCCAGTTAAGCGCAAATTGAAATGCTCTGTGATCAGCTGTTGTGCACTTGAAAAGGCCGCTTCTTGGCCGGGGTCGACATCAATACTTAATGATAATAATTTTTCATTACGACCACGTAACATAGCAAGCATACGGTGTGATGGCACCGACTTTAATAATTCGGAATGTTGAAAGTAATCACGATATTTTGCGGCGGCTTTATCTTTGCCTTTGATTAATTTACTGCAAAGGTGTGCTTGCTTAAGTAAATGACGACGTAATTTTTGAATTAAATTAGCGTCTTCGGCAAAGCGCTCTACCAGAATATAATGCGCACCTTCAAGTACTGAGTTTTCATCACTAAAACCCTGCTCTTTATTAATAAAGGCTTGTGCTTCCTGTTCAGGGTTAAGTTGCCAATTATTATAAATTTTATTGGCTAAAGGCTCTAAACCCGCGGCAATTGCAATTTGCCCTTTGGTTCTTCTTTTCGGTTTAAAAGGTAAGTAAAGATCTTCTAAACGAGTTTTATTGTCGGCATTATTGAGTTCAGCCGCTAACGCAGGGCTTAATTTACTTTGTTGCTCGATATTGGTCATAATAACTTTTCGACGATCGGCTAAATCTCGCAAATAAACTAAGCGTTGCGCTAAGTAACGCAAATGATTATCGTCAAGCCCTTGAGTGACTTCTTTTCTATAGCGAGCAATAAAAGGAACCGTTGAACCTTCATCTAATAAGTTTATAGCCGCATTTATTTGGCTGGTTTTTACATCAATTTCTTTGGCTATTTGCTCAGCAATGGGGGTCATCTATACGGGATCCTAGTTGAATAAAAGTGGGGTATTTACCGTGTATTTGTTGTATGTAGTATATACCCAAACGCTCGCTAGGTGCGATATACCCGCTAAGATTTTTTATTATCAGCGAGAAAAAACTATACAGGTTAAGCGGTTAATATGATTTTAATAGAGAAGCATTTAATTTAACGTTACAATACGGGCATACGTTAATGCCAAGTTAATCAATTTATGCTTAATGACAACTTGTATTATGTAACTTTATAAAAATAATCGGACAAATTATGGCTCTCTCTGTTGTTATCTTAGCTGCGGGTAAAGGCACTCGCATGCGCTCTGCTTTACCCAAAGTTCTTCATCCCGTTGCTGAAAAGCCGATGGTCTCTCATGTTATTGACGCTGCACGTCAAGTTGATAGCGAAAATATCTACTTGGTTTATGGTTTTGGTGGCGATGTGCTTAAAGCCAAAGTCACGGGTGATGATTTAACCTTTGTGGAACAAAAAGAGCAATTAGGCACAGGTCATGCTGTTGATATGGCATCGCCATTTTTATCTGACGATGAAGATGTATTAGTGCTTTATGGTGATGTACCTTTAACTAAAGTGAGTACATTACAGCGTTTAATTGCCGCTAAGCCTGACAATGGTATGGCGTTATTAACCGTGCATTTAGCTAACCCAGCCGGCTATGGTCGTATTATGCGCGATAGCTCAGGCACAGTAGTTGGCATTGTTGAACAAAAAGATGCCACTGCTGAGCAACTATTAGTCAATGAAGCTAATACAGGTATTTTATTAGCCAATGGCGGTGATTTAAAACGCTGGTTAGCCAATTTATCAAGCGATAACGCCCAAGGTGAATATTACTTAACTGACATTATTGCCGCTTGTCATCACGAAGGTAAGCTTATTGCAACGGCCCATCCTGATAGCGAAATTGAAGTAGAAGGCGCTAACAATCGCATGCAACTGGCTGGTTTAGAACGTGCGTATCAAATAAGAAAAGCAGAAGCCTTGATGATTGCTGGCGCGAGTTTACGTGATCCTAACCGTATTGATATTCGGGGCCATGTTAGCGTGGGTCAAGAAGTGGTGATTGACGTGAACTGTATTTTCGAAGGTCATGTGGATATTGCCGATAACGCGACCATTGGCGCTAATTGTATTTTAAAAAATTGTACTATCGGCAAAGGTGCTGACATTAAACCTAATACCATGATCGAAGGTGCCATTATTGGTGAGCTAGCCTCAGTAGGGCCGTTTGCTCGTATTCGCCCCGGCACAGAATTAAAACGTGATGCCCATGTGGGTAATTTTGTTGAAATGAAAAAAACATGCTTAGGCGAAGGTGCAAAAGCAGGTCATTTAAGTTATTTAGGTGATGCAGAAATAGGCGCTAACGCTAACATTGGTGCCGGCACTATTACTTGTAACTATGATGGTGTAAATAAAGCTAAAACAATTATCGGCGCGGGGGCTTTTATCGGTTCAAATGCCTCATTAGTAGCACCTGTTGTTATTGGTGAAATGGCAACAACTGGCGCCGGTTCAGTTATTGTTCAAAATGTTGATGATCATGAATTAAGTGTGGCGCGTGGTAAACAGCGTAATATTGCCGGTTGGAAACGTCCAAGTAAAAAATAGGCTTATATCCTTGGTATCAGCCTATTAAAATTTATCATGAGAAAAATGCACAAGTTTAACAATGCGTGCATTTTATTTTTTACGATAACTTATACCCATATTACTCACTTTGTGAGTATTTCTACTTGTTAAAATAACCAAAAACGATATTATTTATTTCATATTTAGAACAACTAGTTATTAAATAAATAGCTTATGTAGAGCCATTTTTTTTAGCTATAAAATAGCTCAGCCAACCAATATAATTTTTATTATTAATAAATTAACGGTCAACGGATAATAAGCTCAAAAACACTCATTTACGCTGAAAACCAGATGAGAGTTAATCAATAGTTAACTAAATTGATGACCGATCTTTAGATAAATATTGTTTTTATTTTCAGCTTTTGTTTTAATAGCTAAGTTTTAAACCGAAACTTTTAAGAGTAAAACGAAAGCAATGTCAAAACGAAATACTCAGCAACGTCGTCACACCATTATTGCCGAGCTAAGCAACCTAGGTGAAGTAAGTGTTGATAGACTTGCAAAAATGTTTGATACCTCAGAAGTTACTATCCGTAAGGACTTGGCGGTATTAGAAAATAGTGGTTTACTCCTGCGCAGATATGGTGGCGCAGTGCCTTTACCTCATGAAATTATCGCGCCGAAAACAGATAAAGTTTCGAAACGAAAGATAATGATCGCAAAAACAGCGGCATCGCTGATCAGAGACCATAATCGTATTATTTTAGACAGTGGTAGCACAACATCAGCGTTAGTGCGGGAATTGAATGTAAAACAAGGCCTAGTGGTGATGACTAATTCACTTGCTATAGCGTCTGATTTACATGCGCTAGAAAATGAACCCACATTATTGATGACCGGTGGTACTTGGGACCCGCATTCGGAGTCATTTCAAGGGCAAGTGGCAGAAAGTGTTTTACGCTCTTATGATTTTGATCAGCTATTTATTGGTGCCGATGGCATTGATTTAGCTCGCGGTACAACAACATTTAATGAACTGCTAGGCTTAAGCCGAGTTATGGCTGAAGTATCTCGTGAAGTTATCGTGATGTTAGATTCAGAAAAACTTAATCGCAAAATACCTAATTTAGAATTACCTTGGGGTAAGATTCACACGTTGATCACAGATGCAGATATGCCTGAAAACGTACGAAGTGAAATTATCAAACAAGGCGTTAACCTCGTTATAGCAAGTTAAAAAGGATAGATAATATGTGTGGAATTGTTGGTGCTGTCGCACAGCGCGATGTAGCAGACATTTTAGTAGAAGGTTTGAAACGATTAGAATATCGTGGTTATGACTCTGCTGGTGTTGCAATTGTTGATAATAATAACCAACTTAATCGCGCCCGTCGTTTAGGTAAGGTTCAAGAGCTTGCTGATGCATTACATGCTAACCCGATAGCGGGTGGCACAGGTATTGCGCATACACGTTGGGCAACACATGGTGCGCCAAGTGAAGCTAATGCGCATCCGCATATATCGTCAGAAACCATTGCGGTTGTGCACAACGGTATTATTGAAAACCATGAAATTTTACGCACTCGTTTACAAGGTTTAGGCTATAGCTTTACCTCTGAAACTGACACAGAAGTTATCGCCCACTTAGTGCATCATGAATTAAAATCGGCCAATAGTTTGCTTAGCGCTGTTCAAGCGACTGTAAAACAATTAACCGGGGCTTATGGCACTGTTGTACTTGATACTCGCGACAAAGACCGTGTGGTGGTTGCACGTTCTGGTAGCCCATTAGTGATTGGCTACGGTGTTGGTGAAAATTTTATTGCCTCAGATATGCTGGCACTATTACCTGTGACGCGTAAATTTTCCTTCTTAGAAGAAGGTGATGTTGCCGAAGTTACGCGTTTTGAAGTGAACGTTTTTGATACTAACGGCAAGCCTGTAAAGCGCGAAGCGAAAGAGTCTGCTGTTAGCCATGATGTTGGCGACAAAGGTGAATATCGTCACTACATGCTAAAAGAAACCTTTGAGCAACCTACCGCCATTCGTAATACCTTGGAAGGTCGCTTACTGGGTAACGTTTTAGACATCAATACCTTTGGTGAAGGCGCTGATGATATTTTTCAAAAAATTGAACATGTGCAAATTATTGCCTGTGGTACCAGTTACCATTCAGGTATGGTGGCACGCTATTGGTTAGAAGCCTTAGCTGGCGTGTCATGTAATATTGAAATTGCCAGTGAATTTAGATACCGCCAGTCGCATGTACCTAAAAATGCCTTGTTAGTAACTATTTCACAATCAGGCGAAACTGCTGATACTTTAGCTGCCTTACGTTTAGCTAAACAACTAGGTTATCGCGCTAGTTTAACCATATGTAATGTTGACGGTTCTTCATTAGTACGTGAATCTGACTTGGCCTTTATGACTAAAGCGGGTGCTGAAATAGGCGTTGCTTCAACAAAAGCTTTTACCACTCAGCTGGTGGGCTTATTAATGATGACCTTAGCGATTGGTCAGCATCACGGTATGTCAAAAGACAAGCAAACTGAAATTGCTCAATCATTAATGACCTTACCGAGTAAGTTAGAAGAAGTGTTAGCACTTGCGGGCTCAATTGAAGATTTAGCAGAAGATTTTGCTGATAAACATCATGCGTTATTTTTAGGACGTGGTGATCAGTACCCTATCGCGATGGAGGGAGCATTAAAGCTGAAAGAAATTTCATACATTCATGCTGAAGCCTATGCTGCCGGCGAACTTAAACATGGACCACTGGCGTTAATTGACGCCGAAATGCCAGTTATCGTTGTAGCACCTCAAAACGATTTAATTGAAAAGTTAAAATCCAATGTTGAGGAAGTACGTGCTCGTGGTGGTTTAATGTATGTATTTGCTGATTCAGACGCTAACTTCAGCAGCGATGACACCATGAAAGTGATTAATGTGCCAGTATGTGATGACTTAATTGCCCCTATCGTTTACACCTTGCCGCTACAATTACTGTCTTACTATGTTGCCATTATCAAAGGTACCGATGTTGATCAACCTCGTAATTTGGCCAAGTCGGTGACGGTTGAATAGTTTGCTGTTATGGGTTTAAAAACTCTAGCAGTTACATAACACTGTAAACTGAAAAGCAGACGAGAACATTTTAAAGCAGCCTTAATATCAGGCTGCTTTTTTGTTGCTCGGATTGAGTGAAGCAAAAAAATTAATTAACAAACATCATCAATGTATCTATTTTAAAGAAAATAATACGGTTATGTTTAGTGAAAAATATGCAGTTCATTGAAAAATAATTCAGTCAATGTCATCAAGCTTTAGCATTAGGCAGGATTATTTACGGCTATTGCCAGCCTGATTGGTTGGTGATGAACAAGGTCGAGTGAGTATATTTTAGTGCCGAATAAGGTTTGTGTTAATGGTGAATGATAAATATTTTGCCACGGTTAATTAACATGCTTAAGTTGCTGTACTTATTTAAAGTGAAGTAGTGCCAGAAAGAGACTTTCTGGCAGATAAAATTAGTATCATAAATAAAGTGAACTTATGCGATAAGTTGTGCTATCTTTACGATTAGTAGCATGGATGAAAGAAAATCCTGCTTTAAGTTAAAGGATTAAACCATTAGTAGCGCATCCAGGGACGATAGGTTGGAAGGCACTCTTAATGGTTTTTTTGTGTCCAAAATTACTGATTTGCTTTATTTTACGAAAATGGGGGAGTGTAAAAGCTCAAGGTCAAAAAAAGATAGAAAAATAAAAAATAGAAAAATAAAAGATATAAAAATAAAAACACATAATAAAATATTAATACTAGAGGAAGAGAACATGTCATCAACATTTAAAATAGCTACCTTAGCTTTAGCGGTCAATATCGCTTTAGGTACTGCACCATCATTCGCTGCTGAAAATGATGCAGATAAAGTCAAAAAAGAAAACATTGAACGTATTGCTGTTGTAGGCTCTCGTGGTGCACCACGTTCAGTTGATAATTCACCGGTTCCTATTGATTTAATTGGCGCAGATGAGCTAGCAAGATCGGGTAATACCGATATGCTTGAATTGTTAAAAGGTACTGTACCTTCGTTTAACGTACAGAGTAACCCAATCTCAGATGCCGCCAGCTTAGTTAAACCCGCTAACCTTCGTGGTCTTTCATCAGACAGTACGTTAATACTTGTTAATGGCAAACGCCGTCATCGTGCTTCTGTTATTGCATTGTTGGGCGGTGGTATTAATGACGGTGCTCAAGGCCCTGATATTTCAGTTATCCCAAGTTCTGCTCTAAAACAAGTTGAAGTTTTACGTGACGGTGCTGCAGCACAATACGGCTCAGATGCTATCGCAGGTGTAATGAACTTCGTCTTAAAAAATGATGCAGATGGTGGTTCATTAAACGTACGTCATGGTTCATATTATGAAGGCGATGGCGATACGACTGAAGTCTCTGGTAATATTGGTATGGCATTGACTGAAGATGGTTTTGCCAACCTTAGTTTTCAATATAAAAATTCTGATGCAACAAGTCGCAGTGTACAACGTCCAGATGCAGCTGCTTTTATCAAAGAAGGTGTGCCAGGTGTGGGTGACCCTGCTCAAATTTGGGGCTCGCCTGAAGTTAATGACGACATCACTATTTTTGGTAATTTCGGTTTAGATATCGGTAACGACCGTGAAGTGTACATGTTTGGTAACTTCTCAGAACGTGATGTTCGTGGCGGTTTCTATTATCGTAACCCTCATACTCGTGGTGGTGTTTATAGTAACGGTGATACCGATGACGACGGTGTTAGTAATCTACTGATTGCCGATTTAGATGGTTTAGATACTGGCGGTGCTTGTAGTCCTGTTAATGTAACTTCAGGCAATGTATTAACCCAAGACGACTATATTAATAATGTTGCCAATAACGACAATTGTTTTGCCTTTAATGAAATGTTACCAGGCGGTTTTACACCTAACTTTGGTGGTAACATCGTTGATACATCACTAACCATGGGAACACGTGGTCAGTTTGATGACACTTTGTCTTATGACGTCAGTGGTTCTGTAGGTCGTAACGAATCAAGTTATGTTATTTATGACACGTTGAATGCGTCTTTAGGCCCTGAAACGCCACGTGATTTTAATCCAGGTAAACATATACAATTAGAAAAATTCTTCAACATTGATTTAGTTAAAGAACTTGAAGTTGGCCTAGAGATGCCACTAATTATTGCTGGTGGTTATGAATACCATCAAGAAACCTTTGAAGTTATAGCAGGTGACGAAGCATCGTTTACCGCAGGTCCATATACAGAGCAAGGCTTTGGTATTGGTTCTAATGGTTTCCCTGGTTTTAAACCAGCAGCTGCAGGTTCATTTTCTCGTCAAAACTATGCGCTTTATCTTGATGTTGAAGCACAATACACTGAAAACTTCTTAATGGGCTATGCCCTACGTTTTGAAGATTACAGTACTTTTGGTAACACCACTAACTATAAAGTAACGGCACAATACAATGTGACAGACGACTTTTCAGTACGTGGCTCGGTAAGTTCAGGCTTCCGTGCACCTACGGTTGGTCAAGCTAACTATGCTAATGTGCAAACCTCTTTAGATGGCGGTGAGTTAGTTGATTCTGCTTTACTACCAGCGTCTAACCCTATTGCTATTCAGCTAGGTGCAAAAGAATTAACGCCTGAAGAATCAGAAAGCGTTTCATTAGGTGCGGTTTGGGAAATAGAAGGTATCCATTTCACACTTGATTATTACAATATTGAAGTAACTGATCGTGTTTCTCAGTCTACTAAATATACCTTAACAGAGAATGATAAAGTTAAGTTAAAGGCGGATGGCGTACCAAACGTAGATTCAATTCAACAGGTAAGTTTCTTTACTAATGATTTTGATACTACAACTCAAGGTGTTGATTTTGTAGCTAACTATTCAACGAGTTTGTTAGATGGTGAGACCACATTTGGTTTAGCTTATAACTGGAATGAAACAACCGTTGATGATTACACTGAAATCACAGGTGAAGGTAAAGTTTCTCGTTTAGAAAATGATTTACCAAATCATCGTGCAACATTCACGTGGTCACAAAGTTGGGACAATGTCAGTATGTTTACCCGTGTAAACTACTACGGTGAATACCAAGGCGTGCACGTTGATTGGATAGGCTCTGCAGCTGAACCAGGAACAGAAATTGTTGCTGACTCAGAAGTTACTGTTGATGTTGAAGTGAGCTATCACGTAATGGAAGATTTCAAAGTGAGTGTTGGTGCTCAGAATATATTTGACGAATACCCGAATGAGCTTGATTTTGAGCAACAAACAGGCGGTCAGGCAAATAATAGCTGGGGTGGTAAGTACTATGAAACATCACCATTTGGTTTTAACGGTGGTTTCTACTACGTAAAAGCAACTTATAGCTTTTAAGTTATATACTGAATGTGCTCTTGGGTAAAGTTGACCTGCCGGTTATCTAGGCATAGCTTTACTTATAGATGAATTTTTCAGTGAGTTAAAAATCCGAAATCAAGCAATTGATTTCGGATTTTTTATGTTTAACAGCAAAGAAAATGAACAATTTGTTTTAACTTCACTGCTACTAAGCCGATAAGCACATTAATCAAACTTCATCATTAAACGCTTATTTTAGACGGCAAAATAGCCAGATACTTAAGGAAAACTGTCCTGAAAATGGTAGGAAAAAGATAAGGTTAACCAGTAAATACGGCGGTGAATAATGGCAGAATAATCAGTACTAAGTCATGGTCACTATGGCTGATAGTTAAGTCTTACTGAAAGTTATAGCGTTTATTCTGTAAATAAGTACGTTTTACAAAAATGTGGCTATTATTAAGGTGTCTTAGCGATAAGTTAAGACAAAAATATATGAACTCCCGCTAAACGTTAGAGCTGTTTTGTCTGTAAAACTTTCACTTAGCGGTATACTAGCGTTATTAAATCAAATATAGAATTAAATATAATGACTATTTATCAGTTAATTAGCTTGTTGTTGGCATGAATTCAGTCTTAAGTTGGTGGTAGTTTTTAATTTAATAAACGGAGGGATCTATTATGTTAAACTGGGCGCTTACTTTTTTAGTTGTTGCTATTGTTGCGGCAATATTTGGTTTTAGTGGTATCGCAGGAACAGCCGCAGGTATTGCAAAAACTATCTTTTTTATCTTCGTTGTGTTGTTGGTTATCTCATTAATCGCCAATGCCGTTCGTGGTAAATCACCAAAAATTTAGGGAAAAACTTATGACTTTTATAAAAAAATTATCAACTTCACTTATTATCTTTACTGCCATGTTCGGCTTAACAGCTTGTAGCGATAAAGAGGCAGAAGAAGCGGGTAAAAAAGTAGAAGAGGCAGTTAAAGATGCGGGTAAAATGACTCAAGGTGCGGGTGATAAAGTCAATGAAATGAAAGAAGATGCTGGCAAGGCTATTGACGCTGCAGGTGAAAAAATGAATGAAATGAAACAAGACGCAGGCAAAGCTATGGAAAATGCAGGCGAAAAAGTAGAAGAAATGAAGCAAGACGCTAGCAAGGTTATGGAAAACGCGGGCGAAAAAGTCAATGCCATGAAAGAAAGTGTCAGCAATAAATTTGGTGCAATGAAAAAAGATGCAGGCAACGCCATTGAAGATGCTTGTGAAAAGAAAAAAGAGGGTACAGATACTAAAGATGACGGTTGTTAGTCTATAGTATGTAAATTCTAAAAGGCCTATATAGGCCTTTTTTATGTTCTCAACAAAGTTGTAACAAGCTTGCAGACTCGGTAATAAAATTTTTATAAGGTGCAATCACTTGTCGTTGCTAGTTATTTTGATAATTCTCACTTGTGCTAAATAAAATAGTTCAAGGCTATTACCTTTAGTATCAAAGACCTTTTAGTAATAAACATGCCCTTGATGTAATTTTCCTGCCCATAACAAGATCATAAATTGCATGAAATGTTTATTACGCTAATGCGCATCATACATGTCGATATTAACAGTAAAAATCAACTGTTTTTTATCGATGAAAAATTCCTATAAATAACCGCTTCTTATTGAGTTAAGCCCACAAATCTTCAGTAAACAAAGCATTAAAAGGTTTTACTGGATTTAGTATGTTTTCCTGAACCTTTAAAATTATGATCATTTTTCTGTTTTTATTCACCAATTAAGGTGATGAAATCAGAGATTAACAATATTTAATTGAATTATTTTTAATCTTTTTTGGAATAAACATTCCATGTCATCCGTTATCTCAGTGTTATTAACATAAATATAAATAGACATTAGAGGAAGTAAACATGATTAAATTAAATAAAATTGCACAAGTATTGGTATTAAGCGGCATGAGTTGTTGGGTAAGTATTGCACAAGCTGCTGATTTTGAAATTAGCCAAAGCACCAACATAAGCCAACAAACCCAGGCATCTCAGCAAGTTGACTCATCTGATAATGCTACACAAATATCGACACAATCAGATACGTCAGCTCAGAGTGATACGCAAGTTAAGGCGAATAGCGAAGAAGAGAATGAAGAAGAGTCTGCACCCAGCGAATCAACAGCACCGCCGTCAAGTAACACAGCGAATGTTGGTACAGCGCAAGTCTTTGATAACAATAGTCAGTTAATAACTGGCTTATCAAATGACGCTGGAAAAAACATTAATGTCACTTCAGCTACAGCAGCAATCTTGGCTCAGTCACTTAGCCAAGTGACAAGCGCAGAGTTTCCAACGCTAGCTGAAATTAATAGACCTGAAAACTCTGCAACAGTGCCTGAAGCAGCTGTGCCGAGTGAAGCCATGCCAGCGCCTGAAAATGTTGCTGTGAATCCTACGCTTGATAGTGCAACGTCTTTTGTTAACACTTCACAGGTAACGCAGCAACTCTCTTTGCAAGAAATGGCTAATGTTGAAAGCATCAGCGCATTAGATACTACATCGAGCTTGAGTCAGTCACTTAGCCAAGTGACAAGCGCAGAGTTTCCAGTGCTAGCAGAAAGTGCTGCACCAGAAGAGCCTGAAGTAGTTTCTGAAGCAGCTATGCCGAGTGAATCCATGCCAGCACCTGAAAATGTTGCCTTGAATCCTACGCTTGATAGCGCAAGGTCCTTTGCTAACACTTCGCAAATAACTCAGCAACTTTCCCTACAAGAAATAGCTAATATTCAAAACATCACTGCATTAGATGCTTCAGCACAAACGTCGCAAGCGCTTGAGCAAACGATTAATGCCAATGTTGAAGAGGCAATCACCTCAAGTACGCAAAGTGTTATCAGTGAAAACGTTAATACGCAAATTACTAGTGCGGTTACTGAGCAAATTAACACCGAGTTAGCGGCTGCAACCGCTGCTGAAGTGGTTAGTACCTTAACAAGCGATTTAGCGTTAGGTTGGTAATTGTTGCCATGTTGAATGTGCCAGTAGCCCTGGCACTTTTTTTATTTGAGGTAGTTAAGATGAAATATATATTAAGTGGTTTAAGCTGTGTTTTAAGTCTACATTTAATGGCGGCAACATCAGAGCCTATGTCGGTTAACGGCGAAGTGTCTTTAGGTCTAATTAGTAATTCAGCACTCAGTGTTGATGAGCTTGATGAGGTTTCTTCACAAGGTGACAGTGGCCTGCAAAAAACAGCAGCAGTTACTGGTTTGTGGAAAGTTAATGATAAAGCGAAAATAAGCGCGGCATATCGTTATAATGAAAAAGATTATCATGAGTTTGATGCCTTCGACCTAACCTTACATCAAGTGAGTCTTGATGCTAGTTATCAATGGCGTAAAAAAGATTTAGGCCTGCGTTATGATGGGGCTAAGGCCCAATTAGCCGGCGATAGCTTTTTAACCTTTCACCAAGCCAGTATTTACCTAGGCACTTTTTTGCAACCAGAAACATTTTTACGTACCAGTGCAAAAATTAAAAGTAAAAAATTTGCCGTGATCACTAGCCGCAATGCCGACGCTTTTGGCGCCAGTGCTGAGCTGTTCCACTTTCTTAACGACGGTGACACTATGTTTATGCTTGGGGTGAGTGCGGATAAGGAAACGGCTACAGACCCTGAGTTTAATTATAACGGTTATGGGCTGAGCACTAAGCTTTCGCAAAAGTTTGAATTATTTGGTTTAGCGCAAAAAGCCGCCATAGGCTGGCGTTTTCAATCGAAAGATTATCAAACTTATCGTAATGATGAAATGGACAGTCAGCTTGAGTCGAAGGCAGATGAACATAGAAATATTTTTCACGCGCAATGGCAGTTAGACTTCAATAAATATCTCGCGCTGGTCAGCAACCTTGAATATGGCGATTACCGTTCTCAACTTGATAGCCAAACGTACAGCCAAACCCTCTCTTCATTGTCTATTAAAGCGCAATTTTAAGGTCTAAAGATCGCGCCCACACCATAAATAGGGTCCTTACCTTTAGGGCCCAAATCTACCGCTAAATCATTTAGTTTATCTAATAAATTCTGCTTATTCTTACCATAATTTAGCGCTAAACAGGCTAAGGTTGCTGTAACATAAGGGGCGGCAATCGATGTACCTGACTCCCTACCTACACGTTGGCCACTTTGCGCTGTGAGTACATTCACTCCTAACGCTGAGTAATCGACATAGTCACCTCTATTTGACCAACGATACGGTTGTTGATGTTTGTCTATCGCACTGACCGCGATAACCTCTTGATAAGCTGCAGGATACATAGGCGGAGCTGCCGGCCCTTCATTACCCGCCGCGGCGATAACGATTGCACCTTTTGCGATAGCGGCGCTTAGTACACTATGCAAAATTTGATTGTCTGGCCCCGCTAAACTCATATTGATCACTTGCACGTTTTGTTCTAACAGCCAGTTTACGCCAGTGATGATGGCTGACAGCGTTGCGCCTTGGGTATAGTCCGACTGCTGATAAAATACTTGCGCGGAATATATTTTACCTTGCGGTAACAGTGGCACCAGTTGTGTGGTTTTGCCAACCAATAAACTGGCGATCACGGTACCGTGTTGCAACGAGGCAGCTAAATCATCAGGTAAAAAAGATTTCGCGGTAATATCAGCGTGTTTAAAGGCTTTATGTTTGGTATCAATTGCGCTATCAACCAGACCCACTTTTACCGCTAATTCGCAAGCCGGATTAACGCGGCTTAGTGGCGTTACTTTTTCTTTGGCGATGTGATGACGGAGTAAATTTTCATCTACCCGCTGACTTGTTTGACTTTGTGTTTGGTAAATATGGTTTCTAGCTAAACTTAGCGCGGCTTGTGTTGAGAGTATCTGGCTTAACGCTTGCTTTGAGTCTAAAGCTTCGGGCACATTAAAACGCAGCAATGCCATACCCAAACCCGCATATCGCGACTCAGTAATAATAAGCGCCCCGTGCTCAATTAAGCGTTTTTTACTGTTATCGTCGGCTAATAGTAGCCATTGTCGCTGAACAGCTCGAAAGCCACCTTCTACTTCGACATCAAGCCAAAGGTTTTTACCTGCGCTGGTGGTTATCGCTAAAGTGGCAGGTAAAGCGTTTAGTGGCTCAGTGCTAACCTGGTTAATGTCGGGTAAGTGACTTAATTCAAAAGGTGCTAGTATCGGCGGTCTATCGAGTTGTCGGGTAATATCGCGGGCGGTACGCTCTATGGTCTTAATTTGTCCTAAAACACCGCCTGTCGGCAATTGTTGGGCAGATGATAATGTACTAAAGACAGCAATAAATATGGCGGTAAAAGCTAAGGTTTTCATGTTAATCTTGAGCCTCAAAAATAAGCGTGTAGTTAATAAAACGTTTCAACTGAAAATAAATTTCCTTTTTATGGAATAAATTTTTTTTACATACGTCTTCTTAGTAGAGAGGAGTAAAAAACATGAATAATACCATTGAAAATATACTACCAATGCTAAGACGCTTTGCCTACTCATTAACCGGTAATGCCGCAGATGCTGACGATTTAGTGCAAATAACGCTAGAAAAAATACTGAAAAAAGGTGTGCCTGATGAAGTAGATGTCAACAAATGGGCTTTTAAGGTTTGTCGAAATGTCTGGATTGACGAATATCGTGCGCGCAAAGTCAGGCAGAATGCAGTGCTTAAACCTGAGCTGCAAGAACCACAAAGCGTGAATGAACAGCAAGCATTCGACAATAAAGAAATGCTCACACAGGTTAATGTCGCGATGAATACTTTACCCGACGAACAACGCGCTATTTTGTCTTTGGTGGCGGTACAGGGTATGTCATATAAAGAAGTGGCGTCGTCAATGGAAATCCCCGTTGGTACTGTGATGAGTCGGTTATCAAGAGCGCGCTGCGCCTTATTGGATATGATGAAGCCTGAAAGATTAGGAGCAGACACATGAAAATCAGCGATGAAATGTTAAGTGCTTTTATAGATGCTGAACTTAGCGAAGCGGCCATGGAAGAGGTACGCTGTGCGCTGGAAAGCGATGACAATTTAGTGATGCGTTTAGCGGATTTAGCACAAGCGGATCACTGGGTGGTAGAAAATGCTGCCGTGATGGATAACACACCGATGGCAGATAATTTATTGCCATTAGCGCAACGCATTGATAAAAAAATAGCGCAAGGGAAAACGGCTGAGTCAGCGGCTGACTCAGCGAAAAATGTCGTGAGTTTATCCGCTTGGAAAAACTTCAATAAAAGCCTGCAAAAGCCTTATGCATTAGCCGCTGGCGTTGCCATGTTATTTGGCGTAGGTACGGTAACCTTAATGCAGTCTCAACAAGCACCGACAGTGCTTACTGCGGGTATTACACAAGTATTAGATCAGCAGCGAAGTGGCGAAATATCGTCAATAGCGCAAGGAGATAAGATCACAGCTAACTTAAGTTTTACTAACCGTGCCGGCGATTACTGTCGCCAGTTTCAGCGCGTTAGCGAGCAAACGGCGAGTGTTAATATTGCCTGTAAAGAAAATGGCCTATGGCAGTTAAAAATTACCGAAAAAGTAAAAATTACTGAAAACACACAAAATTACCGCGCCGCGTCTAACCAGGCGCAACTGGATAGCGCTATAGACGCGATGATCAATGGACCCGCTATGGACAGCGCTCAAGAACAACGAGCAATCGCAACCAACTGGCAAACTGAGCAACAATAATCGAGGTTAAAATGAAAACACTTATTACATTTATATTGATGACTTTATTAGTAACGGCTTGCACATCTAAGCCTGAATATCGCCCAGCAAACAAGGGTTCTGTCGGCTATAGCGAGCAAAAAATAACGGAAGACAGGTTTCGTGTGCAGTTTAAAAGTGTCTCTAATAGTGTTGCAGATGCCGCGGATTATGCCCTGTTAAGAGCAGCTGAACTGACTCAAGCGCAAGGCTATGATTGGTTTGTGATCACCAGTAAGGAAACCTTTGTAGAGTCTGAAAAAGTTCAGCCAGCTTCCTCGATAGGTTTATCGCATCAGCAGCGGGTTGAACGTCGTTGTGGACTATTAACGTGCGAAACTTACCGACGTCCAAGCAATGAAGTCGGGGTTGCCTTTAGTGGTACTAATACGAATAGCCGCAAAGAAGTGCATAGTATTTTAGAAATTCGTCTGGGCAAAGGCGTTATGAGCAACGAGTCAAGTTACAGCGCTGCCGATGTGCTTGAAAACTTATCTAAAAAACTAGCCACAAAGGCTAATTAATTTGTTGCCTATGGTGAGTTAAAAGCTGAAGTGGCATATATCCACTTGCAGTAAGCATTTGAAAAGGCCCATTTAGGGCTTTTTTTTTGGCTAATACTGATTGGCTTAAGTCAGAGAGTAATGATAACTGAGTATAAATATCCTCGCACCCGATTACTCAGGCGCGAGGATATGATTGGCAAGGTTATTAGCTGAACATTATGCTAAATCGAAACGGTCAGCGCTCATCACTTTGGTCCATGCGGCAACAAAGTCGTGGACAAATTTTTCTTTATTATCGTCCTGTGCATAAACTTCACTATAAGCACGAAGAATCGAGTTCGAGCCAAAGATAAGATCAACGCGTGTGGCTGTCCATTTGACCTTATCTGTTTTACGTTCACGAATTTCATATAAATTATCGCCAACGGGCTGCCATTTATAGTCCATATTCGTTAAGTTAACAAAATAGTCGTTCGATAGCACACCTTCACGTTCGGTAAATACACCATGCTTGCTGCCACCGTAATTAGTGCCAAGCATACGCATGCCGCCAATAAGTACGGTCATTTCATGAGCAGCTAAACCCATTAACTGTGTGCGGTCTAGCATTAACTCTTCAGCGCTAACACTATAGTCAGCTTTGAGCCAATTACGATAAGCGTCATGCAGAGGTTCAAGTACCTTGAATGACTCTACATCGGTCATCTCGTCAATTGCATCACCACGTCCAGGGGCAAATGGTACTGTAATATCAACGCCTGCAGCTTTTGCTGACTGCTCAATACCGACATTACCTGCGAGGACAATAACATCAGCAATACTGACGCCACTTTCGTTTGCAATAGTTTCTAGTGTAGTGAGCACTTTAGCTAGGCGTGTAGGCTCGTTTCCTTGCCAGTTATTTTGTGGTGCAAGGCGAATGCGAGCACCGTTAGCACCACCGCGCTTGTCAGAGTCACGGTAAGTTCTAGCGCTGTCCCATGCTGTGGCAACCATTTCGCTGACAGTTAAATCACTAGCCGCTATTTTTTCCTTAAGCGCTTTTACATCATAACCTGTCATACCTGAGGGTACTGGATCTTGCCAAATAAGCTCTTCTTGCGGTACTTCTGAGCCAATGTATCGTGCTTTCGGGCCCATATCGCGATGGGTCAGTTTGAACCATGCACGGGCAAAAACGTCAGAGAAATATTCAGGGTCATTGGCAAAACGTTGTGAAATTTTAAGATAAGCGGGATCCATTTTTAATGCCATATCTGCATCAGTCATAATGGGATCTTGGCGTATGCTAGCGTCTTCGACATCAACCGGTTTATCTTCTTCTTTAATGTTCACGGGTTGCCACTGCGTAGCACCGGCGGGGCTCTTTTTCAGTTCCCAATCATGGTTGAGTAGCATAGAAAAATAGCCATTGTCCCACTGTGTAGGATGAGTAGTCCATGCACCTTCAATGCCACTGGATACCGTATCGCGACCAATACCACGTTTTGTTTTATTGTTCCAACCTGTACCTTGCTCTGAAATATCGGCAGCCTCTGGTTCTCTGCCAAGTATTGAGGCATCGCCATTACCGTGACATTTCCCCACCGTGTGACCCCCTGCGGTTAAGGCAACGGTTTCTTCATCATTCATCGCCATGCGTTCAAAGGTAACACGCATATCATGAGCGGTTTTTAATGGGTCAGATTTGCCGTCTACACCTTCAGGATTAACGTAGATTAATCCCATCATTACTGCAGCTAACGGGTTTTCTAAATCGCGCTCACCAGAATAACGGCTATTTTCGCTGCCACTAGGCGCAAGCCACTCTTTTTCAGCACCCCAGTAGATGTCTTTTTCGGGATGCCAAATGTCTTCACGGCCAAAGGCGAAACCAAAGGTTTTCAACCCCATAGATTCATAGGCGATAGTGCCGGCGTAAGCAATTAAATCTGCCCAGCTAAGTTGGTTACCGTATTTCTTTTTAATTGGCCAAAGTAGACGTCGTGCTTTATCTAAATTTACGTTGTCGGGCCAAGAATTAATCGGGGTAAAACGTTGATTACCGGTAGCGGCACCACCTCTTCCATCAGCAATACGATAGGTACCGGCTGAATGCCAAGTCATACGGATCATTAAACCGCCATAATGTCCCCAATCTGCGGGCCACCAGTCTTGACTGTCAGTCATCAGTGCGTGCATATCTTTGTTGAGCGCGGCGATGTCGAGATCTTTAACCGTATCCCGATAATTGAAATTCGTGCCCATAGGATTGGTTTTATTATCATGTTGATGAAGAATATCGAGGTTTAGCGACTTAGGCCACCATGTCATATTTGTCATCGAACTCTCTGTAGCACCACCGTGCATCACAGGACATTTTCCACCAGATGTTGTTTTATCGTCATTCATATTTTGTTTCCTTTCGTGAAGTGATAGAGATATATCTAAGTCATAAACCAATTTGACATCATTACTTAGAGTGATCAGGTCAAACTACAAGCAAACTGTTTAAAGCGCCAATATTACAAATGTTTTATTACCTATTGAAATTCAGTTAGATAGACCTAGATTAACAGCCAAAAATTTCAGTTGAAATGTGATATTTCTCCATCTGATATGATGGCTAAATACGGATTTTCAAGTGACGTTACTAGCAGAGCTAAGCAGCGATATTCAGTGTTATTTTAGCCTTTAGCAGCATTTTGAATGGCTTCACCCGCTTTTTCGAGATCTTTACCTGCACCATCAATGGTGGCACAAGCCCCTAAGGCACTACTTAGTAATAATATCATTAATATTGATTTAATCTTTGGGTAGTATGTTTTAGCTGTCATTTTCTGTTCCTTTTAAGTTATTAGAATATTCTCTGTATCGCGATACAGAGAATATTCTAATAGGTGTCATTTCATGGTCATTAGAGTACGGCGCAACTCAATGCATTTGCTTTTAATTGAGTCGCTAAAGCCCGTGTCGTTAGTAACCTTATCATTACTTATATCACAATATTTAAGTTCATAATGCTACTAAGAATATTGCCATATTTAGCACCATAGTCCACTATTTTAATAACAAAAGGATAAAAAGCTAATTGAGGTGAAAATGAATACAGCCTTTAGATGTCCTCATGAAAATAAAAGGTAAATTAAAAATAGTGGCTAGATTCACCGCCAACAATGAAAGACTTATTAGGGGTAATCATCTTTAAATATCAGGACAAATATTTATTAATACTCTTGCAAGATATTGATGATGTAGAGATTTTCTTTATTTAAGAGAAAAGTTAATACATAATGTTTCTTTTTTAAAGGAATAAGTCATTATGAAATTAATCAGAATAAAGTCGTTTAGCCTGCTTTTAATGTTAGCGGCATTAATCTCTGGCTGTGCTACAGAAAGCCACCAAAAAATCACAGTCATCCCCGTAGAAACTAATAAAACAATTTACAACGGTCCAAAATCAACACTGGTATTAGGTGAATTTAATAATCGTTCAAACTATATGCAGGGATTGTTCTCATCAAATATAGATAAACTGGGTAATCAAGGGAAAACCATTCTTAAAACCCATTTACAACAAACCAATCGCTTTAAAGTTGTGGATAGAGAGAACTTAGCCAATTTAAAAAAAGAAGCTGAGTTATTGGGGATTAAACAAGAAATAAAAGGTGCTCGATACGTTATAAGTGGTGGCGTTACTGAATTTGGTCGTAAAGTGATTGGTGATAAGCAATTGTTTGGCATCTTGGGTTCAGGAAAGAGCCAGATAGCCTACGCTAAAGTTTCACTCAATATTATTGACGTATTGACTTCAGAGATTATCTATTCAACACAAGGTGCTGGTGAATTTCAGTTAAACGAAAGACAAATTATCGGTTTTGGCTCTAAGGCTGGTTATGATGCCACACTTAATGGCAAGGTTTTGGACTTCGCTATAAAAGAAAGCGTGAATAATATGACGAGAGATTTAGCAAACGGTGAGCTGAATTTCGTTTTATAATAATAAGAGAAATGTATGAAAAATAAAGTATTAACTATTTGTATGGCAGTTTTATTTATTTCTGGCTGTGCCTCAAATAATACCCAGTATTACTGGGGAGAGTATGAAAATTTAGTCTATAAAACACATCACACACCCGGTGAAGTGCCTCCAAGTGTTCAAATTGAGCAACTACAAACTGATATTGAAAAAGCTCAAGCAGCAGGTAAGCCAATTCCGCCTGGTGTCTATGCGCATTTAGGTTTGATGTACGCAGCTAATGGTAACAAAGCACTTGCTTTAGCATCATTGACGAAAGAAAAAGAACTATTCCCTGAATCTGCAAAATTTATTGATGGTTTAATCAAACGCTCATTAACTAATAGCTAAGGATTTAAAAATGAAGACAAATATTTTCAAAACTGCTCTCGTATCAATCCTTATTTTATCTGGTTGTGCTTCAGTTGAACCCTATAACTACAGTGCCTTACAACAAGCTGCACCTCGTTCTATTTTAGTGCTTCCGCCTATGAATAGCTCAGTTGAAGTAAACGCGCCATACTCGTATTTATCAACAATATCTCAACCACTTGCGGAAAAAGGCTACTATGTTTTTCCTGTTTCAGTGATTGATACCTTTTTAAAAGAAAATGGCCTACCTACGCCAGCTGAAATGAATGGTATCGCCTTGGATAAAGTTGATGAAATTATTGGTGCTGATGCCGTACTTTATGTTGATATTCAAGATTGGGGGCAAAAGTTCCAAGTATTATCATCGGTAGCTGTAGTGCAAGGCCACATAAAACTTGTTTCTGTTAAAACGGGTGAGATATTATGGGATTCAGTTATTAGCGCGCAATATAATCCGAATAATAATAGTGGTGGCGGTTTGGTGGGGGCATTAGTGGGTGCTGTTGTGTCACAGATAGCAGGTGAAATTTCTGACAATTCACCACTAGTTGCAAGAATGGCAAATGCTGCGGCATTTAACTCACCTAAGCGTGGCTTACTTAATGGGCCTTATAAAATAGAAAAAAAACAAAAGTAAACTTATATTCATTGCAATGATAAAAGTTGGCTAATGAGCTAAGTAACATTTAACGAGCTATTTATCGACTGACTTTTGCTTAATAAAAAAGGCTCCTGATTGAATTTAGGAGCCTTTTTTAGTCTCGTCATTATGTTATAGAAAATATGAGTTTTAACTGACTAACTATACATTTAACATCCTTGCCTTAGGCCATTTAACCAATATATTTCAAGCGTTTTCTGTTGTTGTAACGGCGATGATAAGGCAGAAAAAACAAGATGATACCGGTAACAGAAATTAGTAGTAGTACCACGGAAATAGGTAAGGTAAACCATAAGTTTGCGCTGTCTTGCCAATAACTTACATCATGTAATTGTTCAATTATGTCTGACCGACGAAAAGCTGTTTTAAACTTTCACCCGTTGTCGCATCGATTTGAATTTCCCAGTTCGACTTTGTCCGTATTTTGATTATGCCCTTGCTAGGGCGCACATCTAAACGGTCAATAGCTGCCAAGAGTCTATTTTTGCCCTTAATACTTGCTCAAAACTGATATGGTAAAAGTGGCAGCAAAATAGCAGCAGCCATGATGGTATCGGAGTTTAGTTTCGGGTGGTAAACCTAGTGCTTATCAAGAGAATTTATTTTTGTAAATAGCATAGTCACTTACAACTAATAATTATTCTCATTGGATTTTTGAGTGTTGATTGGCCGTTGGTTAAAAGGCGTTGTGATAGATTTTTGAGACTAGTTATTACAAGTGATTACGACAGGATAAAGCTTATATCAGCAGATTAAATGCTCGTCAGCAGGCATTATTTAAGCTGTGATGTATAAGCTGATTTTTTATGATTATGTTGTTAGTTATAAACTAAGAATTTTAAAGCGTAAAGCTTAATATGCTTGATAAGCTTTGTAGTTAGGATAAACCCCTAGATAATCACACCAAGTACTAAAATCTCGGTAGGTAAAGCGTGTATCTGTCGTGGTTATCCAGTTGGAGGTCGATCTCATGTGTAGCCAAAATTTAGCTTTATAGCCATCGATGGCTATAAAGCAAGCTAAGGATTCTTCGGTTTCGTTTTTAACTTTTACTTGGCTAAAGCCATTAGAAGATTCGTTAAAGATGACAGTTGTTTTTGGCCAAGCCGAAATGACTGGACTAATAATAAATGCCGTAGCACAAAGGTACTTGATGATTTTAATAGATTAACATACTGTTTTTAAATGGTTTTAATTAATTATTTTGATGAAGAAGCTTAAGTGTAATTAAAATTAACTCAAGCTAATTTTAGTTATACCATTGAAAGCGTTATTAGGTGTCTCCATAACTAATAGCAACGAAGAAGTGTCAAAAACGACAACGCTTAAAATACGCAGTAAAAAGAGAACTTATTCATGGCTAACATTACTCCGATTAAAAAAGAAACTCATCAGAAAATTAAAATCGCTGCTAAGCGCGATTTATCAAATGTATCTAATCAACATATTGCACCGATCACCGCTCCTGAGTATTCTCAAGCAGCAACCAGTTACCCTATTGTACTTGTTAAAGATCAAGGTACAGAGCGCTACCGTAGTGTGGTAATGCTAGGTCTAGAAGCGAATGAAAACTTATATTATAAAGAAGATTCTTGGAATGCAGTTTATGTTCCGCAAAGTATTTCAATGGCACCCTTCTCTCTAGGTTTAGACCCGGAAAAAGAGAAAACATTAACGGCTTGTGTTGATTTAGACAGCAAGTTTGTTGGTGAAGATAAAGACCATGAATTATTTGATGCTGAAGGCAAAGACACTGAGTTTTTTCAAGGTGTACAAGATTCACTAGGTCGTTTATACGATAATGAAGTGATGAACGAGAAATTCATTAAAGAATTGCTTGATAATGACTTATTGTTAGAACTTGAACTTAATATTAACTTTGCCTCAGGTGAAAGTAAAAAACTTGTTGGTTTATATAATATTAATGATAAAAAAGTTCAAGAATTAAGTGATGACAAAGTTTTAGATTTCCATAAGCGTGGTTTATTTGTGCCAATTTACGCTATGTTAGGTTCAATTGGTCAAATTAATCGTCTAGCACAATTACGTAACCAGAGTGAATCTACCGCTAAAGTAAATGCTATTCGCTTTACACCAGCTACTCCTGAAGCTGTAGCTGAAAAGTAATAGCGCAGTAAGTTGCCCTTAATAAAAGGACCGTTTGGTCCTTTTTTTTCGAGTGAAATTCAGCTTTTTAAGCCAAATTTTTTCTCAAGGCAGATAGTGAAAAACCAGCAACAAGAAAGCATAACCACTAAAACACTGAATTTAACGTTTGTACTAGCAGCTGACAGAGCAGCAAGGGCTAAAAATAGGTGCTGGCAGCAAGAAAATAAAGACAAACAAGAAGTGGAATATAACAAAATACGAGAAACCATAAAGTATCTTGGTGATGAAAATACTGAGCTAAACCTGAAACTTGAACAACAAGTTAATGCGCTTAAAGATAAATTAACCGCGTATCGCTTACGCTTTGATTATGCACAGAAGCAGTTAACAAAATTCAGTAAATAAACTGCTAATTTCGTTGTGATCCTTATATACTAACAGCCAACTTTTTAGCATTGAAAATGAGATTTTACGTGGCGATTAACCTACCTTTTAGCAAATTAAGTCAATGGCAGCAGGTGGCATTTAGTGCTGCATTACTTGAGCGCATGTTACCTAATTATCAAATGTTTGCTGAACATGTTGAGTTTGGTGACTTTAAGGTCTTGAGAAATCAACTTGATCTTATCTGGCAATGGTTAGATAAAGCTAACCGTTGCAAAATTAACTATGATGCCCAAATTGCTAAACTTGAAGAGCAAGTACCTGATCCTGATGATTTTGATTTTTTGGGTGTTTTTCCAGCCTTAGATAGTGCTATGGCATTAATGTCGTTATTTCAAGGTATGCAAGACCTAGAAAGTGATAGCTTGAGCAATATTAGTAAGTTGTCAGAGAATAGTGTCAGTTACTATGTTGAATTGAGCTTGGCTCAGAAAATTGATGAAATAACCCCTGATGAAGAAGAGATAGTGATCTCAGCGCAACAAATTGCTGAACATCCATTAATGCAGTGGGAAATAGCCACACAAAATGAGCTATTTGAATTTTTAACCACGGCTAGCGAAAACAAAGCCAGTTGTCTGCAGGCAAAAGCTATGGCGCTAGAAGAAGGTTTATCCAATTTAGGCATAGACATTAACGCTTAATTTTTAGTGGTTAATTAAACCCAATTTAAGTTGACGTTAAGCTCGTAACCTTTTTTTTGTAAGATAGTGTGCTGTTTTTGCTATAGAATTTGGCAACTTAATATGGCGCCATCAGCGATTGCTGTTATGACGTTGAGGATATGTTTTTGTTTTTTGAAGGTTCAGAAAAAAAAGCTCAAATTGTGGTTAAAGACAAGCAACTTTCGCTACTTGATGATATTACCGATGACTTTTGGACCGCGTTTGTTCAATGTTGTAATGCGCAAATTTTGTCGTCAATTCGTAATGATGACTGTAAAGCTTTTTTGTTATCAGAGTCGAGCTTATTTGTTTGGCACGATAGGTTATTAATTTTGACCTGTGGCAATACACGATTAGTACATTCGGTCGAATTTTTTATCCAGCACATTGGCATGGATAAAATTAAGCAGGTTATTTATCAACGTAAAAATGAATATTTTTCCCATGCTCAGCCAAGTAGTTTTGGTGACGACATTAAGTTGCTCGGGCAATATGTTACGGGTAAAGGCTATCGTTTTGGTGAGTTGGACAGCCATCATAACTATATTTTTCATCAGGATAATAGTTTTCAAGCCGATAAATTAGATAAAACCTATGAACTGCTTGCATATCAAATTAGTGATCGAGCTTCTGAAAAGCTGACCACAGTGGGTTTAACAGCACAGGAAATTCGTCAATTTTTACAATTAGACAAATTTTTTGCTGACTTTACCTTGGATGATTTTGTTTTTGATCCCTTTGGTTACTCTGTTAATGCGATTAAAGGGAAAAAATATCTCACTATGCATGTTACGCCTCAAGCTAACAGTAGTTACGTAAGTATTGAATCAAATATTAATTTAATAAAAATAGCGGGTGATTTTTTAGCGATACTAGCACCAAAATCGTTTGATTTACTGAGCTTTAATGACTTTGACTTTGTTAACTTAACCAATGAGTTTATTCCAAAAAATTATGTGAGCAAATCCTTAGTAAGCGAGCATTTAAGCAATAATTATTTAGTTTGTTTTGCTAACTATATATTACCGCAGCAAAAATTTATGCAAGCAACGGTGCTTGATTTAGCAGGAGAAAACCATGCACTGTGATTTTTTCGTAAAAGAAAAATTTCAAGACTTTTAGGTTTAAAATTTAAAGTAAAAAAAGTACTTTTTTCAGGAAAAAGTGAATTTAAAACGGTTGATGTGGTTGAAACTAAAGGCCATGGAAAAATGTTACTCAATGATGGCTTAATTATGGTGACCGAACGTGATGAGTTTGCCTATCATGGTATGCCATGGATATTCAGCAAGCACTTTTAAAAGTGCTCAATACGGTATTTACACAAAGTTATTTGTATTCATTTAGTAAGTTCACTTACCCTGGTGGTTTGTGGAGTTTTACTTTTTCCAGTAAAAAATATCACTCAGTGCATGACTTTGACGAGCAACGTGTTGCAGCAAGTGGCCTAGATTTTCATTATTATAACCAAGCTTTACACCGCGCCGCGTTTGCCTTATCTAACTTTGTTAAAAAAGATTTAGTGGGTTTATCAATAATGGTTAACTGTTACTTCTCCTTATATATCATAATTTTATATCAAATTATGATGTTATCAAACTAGTGTTTCAGCCATCATTTTTTCTGTCTGTATCTTTGTACGATGAATGCTAATATGAATGAAAGACCACAACTTGGTTAGCGTTATGACAACGAATAACAATAAAAATAGGACGGTAAATGAAATTACCTTATACATGGTTATGGGTTAGCGCACTACTTTGTTCTCCTTTGGGCTTTGCTGAAGCTGCAAATCAAACTGTCAGTGGCAAGGTCGCTAATATTGAGTTGTCAGTCAGTAAGGCCATGGCAGCATTTCAAGTGCCCGGCATTGCTGTGGCAATTATTAAAGATAATGAAGTTGTGCTAAGTAAAGGCTTTGGTGTGCTTAAGCAAGGCAGTAAAGAAAAAGTGACTGCCGATACCTTATTTGGCATTGCCTCAAATACTAAAGCCATGACAGTGGCATTGTTAGCGGGCTTAGTAGACGAAGGGAAATTGACTTGGAAAACAAAAGTTATTGATATCATTCCAGCGTTTCAACTACCCGATGCCACTGTTACGCGAGAATTCACTATTATTGATTTATTGTCGCATAACAGTGGCCTAGGTTTAGGTGCTGGCGACTTAATGATCTGGCCAGAAACCACGTTAAGCAATCAAGACATTATTAAAGGTTTAAAATATTTACCACAAG
This sequence comes from Colwellia sp. MB3u-8, assembly GCF_014076985.1. Taxonomy (NCBI): domain Bacteria; kingdom Pseudomonadati; phylum Pseudomonadota; class Gammaproteobacteria; order Alteromonadales; family Colwelliaceae; genus Colwellia; species Colwellia sp. MB3u-8. The sequence goes on along the minus strand of NZ_JACGVA010000073.1, from coordinate 391,665 downwards.
TGTCGAGCTTTCGCAGTGAATTTGCTTATGACAACCTAATGTATGTTATTGCGGGTGAGATCATCGCAAAGCTCACAGATAAACCTTGGCAAGAGGTTATTCAACACCGCATTTTTGCGCCATTAGGCATGGATAATACCCGCGCAACTTTCTCTTTAATCCCTAAAAGTAATCAAAATGTGGCTCGCGCTCATGTGTTATTAGATGGTGAGTTGCAGGTTATTGGTGGAAATTTTTTAGAGAAATTTTCATCAGCAGGCTCGGTTGTATCCAGTGTGAATGATATGGCGTTATGGCTTAAAGCTCAGCTTAATCTTGGACAATACGGTGTTGATGGCGATCAAGCGTTAAGGCTTTTTAGTGCACAGCAAAGTCGTGAAATGTGGCAAGCACGTACGCTTTTACCGGTTTTACCACAAACTAGCGAGCAAGATAAAACGCATTTTTATGCTTATGCTTTAGGTTGGTTTGTTAAAGATTATCATGGTGTAAAAGTCGTACGACATACCGGCGGCATATTAGGCATGGTGTCAAAAGTGGTAATGGTACCAGAAGAAAATTTAGCCATGGTTATTTTAACCAATCAACAATCAGGTTTTGCTTTTAATGCCTTATCTCAACAAATTTTGACTGAATATCTTGAGCTACCCGAAAAAGATTGGGTTGCGCATTATGCTAGATTGCAGCAAAAAGATAATGCCAACAAAAAAGCACAGTTAGCAAAAGTGGCTGCAGCTGCGGATAAAAGCTCAACACCTTCTTTACCGTTAGCCAGTTATGCGCAAAGTTATGTGGATGATTGGTACGGTGAAATAGCCATTAGCTTAGAAAATAACCACTTAGTTATGCAGTTTGCTAATACCCCGGCACTGCATGGCACCTTAGCGCATTATCAGCACAATACTTTTATTGTACGTTGGGACGATCGCACCTTAGAAGCCGATGCTTATGTGAACTTTAATTTAAACCCCGATGGCAGTATTAGCTATGTCAGTATGAAAGCAGTGTCTTGGGCGACAGATTTTAGTTTTGATTTTCATGATCTAAAACTGTGGCCTAAATCTGCGGGTAAATAGGAAGAGTGACGAATAAAAAAAGCGCCTGATGGCGCTTTTTTAGCACATTTTAATCAACGCAACTAATTTAACTTGGGGTAAATAAGGCTAATGCTTAGGCGCTGTCCTTACTCTGAACCATTTTGGTAGAGTCGATAGATGACTTGGCCAGCCACCTTTTCCTTTAAAAGTTGCCAATGGCTTGGCATTATTTGTAGGTTATCGTCAGCTTCCATTTCAACATAGATCAATGCTTCGTCAGTTAAGCCTTTTTCGACTAATAATTCAGCGGCTTTTTGCGCTAGGCCTTTTCTAAAAGGTGGATCAATAAACACTAACGAATAAGCTTGTTGGTTACTGTGCAAAAAGTTTAAGGCATTTTGCTGTATGACTCGGATATTACTGGCTTTGAGTAACGCTTTATTATCGTTTAATTGCTGAGCCGCTGATTTATTCAACTCAACTAAAATTGCTGAACTTGCGCCGCGAGATATGGCTTCAAAACCCAGCCCACCAGAGCCGGCAAAGCAATCTAAGCAATTAGCGTCTTGAATATAAGGCATGAGCCAATTAAAAACCGTTTCTTTGACACGATCGGTAGTTGGCCGCAAACCATCGGCTATTAATACGGGTAATTTTCGACCACGATGTTGGCCTGCAATAATGCGAATATGGCCTTTTGGGGTGCTTTTTTCTGATTGTTTTTTGACTTTGCTCATAACTTAAACAGCTTTTGTTTTTTGTCGGCAGGTTAGGTGATACTATATCGACAATTTTATCCTTGTTTACCCGCGAATAGCAATTAATCTAATGAATTGTTCAAGTTAGAACATGCCTTAGATAGATGGTTTTAGTAGTAAACCTCTACATCAAATTAATATTGTAAATACATTTATGTCAAAGAAAAAAGGTATGTTCTCCTGGTTAGGTCTGGGTAAAAAACAGCAAGAAGACGCGGCCTCAGTTGTTGAGAATGTTATTGACGAGACTGAGCAAGTAGCGGCCTCTGAAGAGCATTTAACCACTGATGCGATGAGTCATGAAGAAAAAGTGACTCAAAATAATCAGCAAACACCGGCAAAAGAGCTTGCAATCGACAATGCCATTATTGAAGACTTACCTGCAGAGCCAGAGCCAGAGCCAGAGCCCAAAGTTGGCTTTTTTGCCCGTTTAAAGCAGGGCTTAACTAAAACACGGCAAAATTTAGGTGGTGGGCTTTTCAGTTTATTTAGCGGTAAAAAAATTGATGAAGCATTATTTGAAGAACTCGAAACCCATTTATTGCTAGCAGATGTAGGTGTTGAAACCACGACAAAAATTATTACAGCGTTAACAGAATCTGCATCGCGTCAGCAACTAAAAAATGCCGAAGCTTTATATGATTTATTAAAAGCTGAGCTGAAAAAAATTATTGAACCTGTTACCCAGCCCCTAGTGATCCCGCCATCTAACAGCCCTTATGTTATTTTAATGGTCGGCGTTAACGGGGTGGGTAAAACCACCACTATTGGTAAATTAGCTAAGCAATTTCAGGCCGAAGGCAAGTCGGTTATGTTGGCAGCAGGAGACACTTTCCGTGCTGCGGCGGTTGAACAATTACAAGTATGGGGTGATCGAAATGATGTGCCGGTCATTGCTCAACATACCGGTGCTGATAGTGCCTCGGTTATTTTTGATGCTATCAGTTCCGCTAAAGCGCGTGGTGTTGACGTGTTAATAGCCGACACGGCTGGGCGCTTACAAAATAAAAGCCATTTGATGGAAGAGCTGAAAAAAGTGGTACGAGTAATGAAAAAACTCGATGTTAATGCTCCCCATGAGGTGATGTTAACCCTAGATGCGGGTACCGGGCAAAATGCCTTAAGCCAAACTAAACTTTTTAACGAAGCTGTGGGTTTAACTGGATTAGTATTAACAAAACTTGATGGTACTGCAAAGGGTGGTGTTGTTTTTGCTGTGGCGGATAAGCATGCTATTCCCATTCGCTATTTAGGTGTTGGTGAAGCTATTGATGATTTACGGCCATTTAATGGTAATGACTTTATTGACGCCTTGTTCACACGCGAAGCACAAGAGTAATAAGACTTGATATGATCCGATTTAATAACGTTAGTAAAACCTACCCAGGAGGATTTTTAGCACTTAAAAAAGTGAGTTTCACTATTGCTCCTGGCGAAATGGCGTTTTTAACGGGTCACTCTGGCGCGGGTAAGAGTACCTTATTAAAACTCATGAGTGTGATGGAAAAGCCAACGGTTGGCAGTATTGAGATTAATGGTACTGAATTATCTACCATTAAGTATGCACAAGTCCCTTATGTACGTCGCGGTATTGGTATGATTTTTCAGAGCCATAATTTGTTACCCGACCGCACTGTCTTTGATAACGTTGCTCTGCCTTTGATTATTGAAGGCTATAGTCACAAAGAAACTCGTAAGCGTGTTGAAGCGGCACTTGATAAAGTGCATTTAACCAGTAAATTAAAGTGCTTTCCAAATATGCTTTCGGGTGGCGAACAGCAACGTGTCGGCATTGCTCGGGCGATTGTTAATAAGCCACCCATATTACTAGCAGATGAGCCTACGGGTAATTTAGACCCTAAGCTTTCATTAGATATTATTCGATTATTTGAAGAGTTTAATGATATGGGCATCAGTGTGTTAATTGCGACCCATGATTTAGGGTTAATTGCCCGCATGAGGTATCGCACACTGACTTTAAAGCAAGGTCATATGATCACCGACGGTATTGTTGATGGTTTACAAACGATAAGTGAACGTAATGGCAGCTAATGATACTCGCCACAATAATAGTCAGCATTTAAACTGGACTGGACGCATTACTGCCAGAGTTTTACGGCATTTGCAGCAAGCTATAGGGAGCTTAGGTGACTTGTGGCGCACACCCTTTACTTCGGTGATGACCGTACTTGTTTTAGGTATTAGTTTAACCTTGCCTGCCACCTTACATTTGTTTGTAAAAAACACCCAAACAGTTACCGAACAGTGGAATTCTGCCTCAGAAATCACTTTGTTTTTGCAGCTATCAACCTCGGAAAAAGTCGCACAAAACCTGGTGCAACGTATTCAGCTTTATCCTGAAGTAGACAATGTTGTTTATATTTCTGCTGAACAGGCATTAACTGAGTTTAAAGTGAGTTCTGGTTTTGGCCAAGCATTGGAATATTTAGATGAAAACCCATTACCGGCAACCTTATTGGTAACGCCAATTAAACGTTTTAGCCAGGCACAAGCTGCCCATGAGTTATTACTTAAATTAGAACAAGAGCGCGCTGTTGATCAAGGTAAATTGGATTTAGAATGGCTGACTCGATTACAGGCCATAGCAGCTCTGATAGAAGATGTTGTTATCGGTATCGCCATATTATTGTGTTTATCCGTAGTCTTAATTATTGGCAACACTATTCGATTGGCCATACTTAACCAAAAAGATGCGATTGCTGTGATGAAATTAGTGGGCGCGACAGATGATTTTATTCAGCGGCCATTTTTATATGCGGGCATTTGGTACGGGTTACTCGGTGGTTTTGTGGCGAGTATTTGTGTCGCTATTTTAGCCAACTATATTTCTGGCGCTTTACGCCAGTTAACTGATCTGTATCAAAGCCAATTCGTTTTGTCAGGCTTATCATTTAATGAATTAGCGATACTACAACTAACGGCAATAGGCTTAGGTTTATTAGGCAGTTTCATTTCTGTACGTCAACATATCCGAACAATTGAGCCAACTGCAGATTAATATCCTCTGTTTTTAATTGCTTTTTCTACTCACCACTACCTTGTAATTTATACTGATTTTCATCTTGGTGACAAAGTTTAACAAATTATTCATGATAATATTGGCAGAGAGTATTGTTTCACTCTGTCTTCTAAGCTAGTGTTAGTTCATTAAAGTTATGTTGATCTTTCATACACCCAGCTTCGTATTGTTTGGTATTGTTTTCATTTTTCACTAAAATGAGGATCTTGAGGTGTTTTGGGTATCTATGTTATTATCATCGACCAGATTAGATAGAGGAGTTATTAAATGAGTGAAGCAATGCAATCAATGGCGTTAACTGTGCCCAAAAGTGGCAGCATTGAGGCATACGTGCAATCAGCATATAGCATTCCAATGCTAACAGCTGAAAAGGAACGTGAATTAGCAACTCGTTTATATTCTGAAAATGATTTAAAAGCGGCGCAAGAGTTAATTATGTCGCACCTTCGTTTTGTTATTCATGTTGCTAAAGGCTATGCCGGCTACGGTTTACCACAAGCTGACTTAATTCAGGAAGGTAACATAGGTTTAATGAAGGCGGTTAAACGCTTTAATCCAGAGGTGGGTGTGCGACTAGTCTCATTTGCTGTGCATTGGATCAAAGCTGAAATTCATGAATTTGTGCTAAAAAATTGGCGTATCGTTAAAGTTGCCACTACCAAGGCACAACGAAAATTATTTTTTAACCTACGCAAAAATAAAAAGCGTTTAGGTTGGTTTAGTCACGATGAAGTCCATAATGTTGCTGATACCTTAGGTGTAACACCCAAAGATGTTTGGGAAATGGAATCTCGGATGAGTAATCAAGATCAAGCATTCGAATTATCAACTGATGATGATGATAATGCTAGCGCCAGTACTTATTCTCCAGCGCAATATTTAGAAGATAAACAATCCGATCTTGCTACTGAAGTAGAAGATTCGAATTGGGAGCAGCACGCCAATAAAAGGCTAAGTAATGCTTTAGTCGGTCTTGACGAGCGAAGCCAAGATATTATTCGTACTCGTTGGTTGCATGACGAAAAAACTACCTTACAAGAGTTAGCGAATAAATATGAAATATCAGCAGAGCGCGTTCGACAACTAGAGAAAAATGCCTTAGCAAAGTTAAAAGGTGCCATGGCAGCCTAGCGCTAATAAAACATAATTTAAACCGGCTTTCTGCCGGTTTTTTTATGCGCAGAATTTATCTGCAAAATAAACAGCCTGTCTTTGTTATACCAATTTCATTAATTAGGTGGTCTACTTTATACGCAGGAAAAATGGCCAAATATAAGGCATTTATTTTAATCACTCGTTGTTCTGATTATTAAATAAATAACGCAGTAGTGGGTTATTTTAACCAGTGAAAATGATCAGATAATGAGTGAGATTGGTATTATATAGCTGTGAAGCATGATGATAGAAAACTCTTTATCGCGACAATATAATTATTATGACTATAAAACAACTACTTAAACTTAGATTAAGGACAAGAATTTAACTTAAAGTAACATAATCACAATAAAAGTTACAACGCTCTAACGTTACATTACAACTCTTCAACATTAAATAACAAACCTCACTGAACTTTTGTCGCAAAATTGCTTTAGGCGATAAAACGCCGCTTTATAAAAAAGCTCATCATCGATGTTTGGAGAATTTAATGTATTCAGAAAAATTTTTAAGCCATGCTATTCGCGTTGCTTTACTCGCAGGTACCACTAGCTCTTTAGTTGTTGCTGGTCAGGTTAGTGCTGCAGAAAAGCAAATGGCAAGTGTTGAACGTATCGAGGTAACAGGCTCACGTATCACCCGTACTGATATTGAAACAGCAAGCCCAATAACGGTAATATCGTCAGAATTTATTACCCAAAGTGGTTACACCTCAGTAGCAGAAATATTATCAGCACAGCCTACTGCTGCAGGCATGAGTTTAGGCGCTACCACTAATAATGGCTCAGGCGGTTCGGCAACAGTAAATTTACGTGGTATGGGTGCTCAACGCACTTTGGTACTATTAAATGGTCGCCGTATGGTGTCATCAGGCACAGGTGCTGATTCAGCCGTGGACTTGAATACCATACCCGTTGCCATGATCAAAAACATTGAAATTCTTAAAGATGGTGCGTCTGCTGTTTATGGTTCTGATGCCATTGCCGGTGTAGTTAATATTATCACTAAAAAAGACTTCGTTGGTACTGAGTTAACCGTTGAAGGCAGCCAAACTGATAAAGGTGACGCTACGAGTAAAGGTATTAATATTTTACATGGTGTAGAGCTAGCTAACGGTAATTTAGTTTTAGGTTTACAGTATTCTGACCGTGGTGAAGTTATTCAATCTGACCGTGATTTTGTTGAACCGGGTGCATCGTCATTTATTCCACAAGGTTCTTTAGCGGGTCTAGTTGCAGATGCATCAGGTGGTTTTAAGTCAAGAGACACTTCATACGACTATACTGATGATAGCTATGCGCAAACACCGAATGAATTATTAAGTTTTTTTACGGCTTACAATACTGCGCTAGATTCAGATACTGAGCTCAATGTTGATTTAATGTATACACGCCGTGAATCTAATCAGCAATTAGCACCACAGCCAGCGAACTTAGATTTAGCCTCCAATAAGTTGAATTCTGTACATATTGACAACATTCAAGACGTTTTTGATGAACTTAACTCAGCTATTGATGATCCCGATGATCACCATGTTATTGGTGATAAAGTAAATTACCGACGTCGTATGACTGACGCTGGCCCACGTATCTACTCACAAGAAACTGATACTTATCGTGCGTCAATCGGCCTTAAAGGTTATTTAGACAATGATGCTATGTGGGATATTTCGGCAACATACGGTCGAAATGACTCGAAAGATAGCGTTCAAAATTCAATTCATGCCGATAATATGGCAACTAGTATCTACCAAGACCAAAGCACTTGGTTCAGTGGTGAAGCATTTGATAAAAGTGTCTTAGTGTCTGAAGGCATTATATACAATGAGGAAAATGAAGGCGGCAATGAGCAATTTACTTTAGCTGCGGGTTATAGTGGTGTAACTGAAAGCGATGTTGGTTATGCAGTGGGTTTTGAAACCCGTCATGAAAGTGGTTACTATACTCCTGATGAAGTGACTCAAAAAGGTGAAAGCACCGCAGCACAGCAGTTTGCTACTGACGGTAACTATTCTGTGCAATCAGTTTACGGTGAAGTCTCAGTGCCAGTCACTGATGAGTTAACCTTTGAAGCCGCTTCGCGTTACGACCAGTACTCTACTTTTGGTGGTGAGATAACGTGGAAACTAGGTGCCACGTACCGAGTGAATGATTCTTTTATGGTGCGTTCAGTAGCCGCTACAGGCTTTAGAGCACCGAGTGTAAGTGAATTATACGGCGGTGACAGCGGCTCTTATGACTATTTGAGTGACCCATGGGGTAATGAGCTAGATGCACAAATTAAAGTCAATTACACCAGTGATGAAGACTTACAGCCGGAAGAAAGCGAGTCATTTACTTTGGGTGCTGTGTTGGAGTTAACTGACAACCTTTCTACGACAATAGATTACTGGGCATTTGATATTACCAATGCTATTAGCCGCGTTGATGTTCAGCAAGAATTGAATGCCTGCTTTAACGGTGCTCAAGCTTCATGTACAGCGGTAAATATTACGGCGGGTGGTGATTTATCTGACCTAAGCGCTCAATTAACCAATATAGGCTCGCAAAAAACTTCAGGTGTTGATTGGAATGTCAGCTATAGCCATGACTTGTTTAAAGTTACTTTTGATACCACGTACTTAATTGAATTTGAACAAGACGACACAGACTACACCGGCACTATCGATGGCAATATTGGTGGCTACGCTGATATTAAGTCTAATTTATCGGTTTCTGGCTATGTCACTGAAGATCTAACCGTACTTTATAGTGCGCAGTTTATTCGTGGCATGGATGGTGAATATTACGGTGAGCAATTCGCCACTGATGATATTATCTACCATAACGTTTCTGCCTCATACCATATTAATGATCAATGGGCTGTTAATGGCGGCGTTAAAAACCTTTTTGATATTGAACCTGAGGCAGTACTTGGCGGTAATGATATGGGCACAGTACCCAGTATCTATGATGTGGTAGGTCGAAACCTATTCATGAGTACCTCTTATAACTTTTAACTAACTCAAAGCCTAGGTTAATGACTTGGGCTACCTTAAAAAAGCGATGGCATAACCATCGCTTTTTTATGTTATAGCTGATGAAATAGTATGTAATATCTTGGATCTATTTATGCTAGTCAATTAATAGCAAGCTTAAAAATAACGTTCACTCGTAAAATGCTAGGGAAGCTAAAAGGGTGAATAAATTTAAAATATATGCCGATGACACCATAGACTGTTACATAATGTTAAAACTAAAAAAGGTTTTATACTTTGAATTTAGACGAAAATAAAGCAAAGCGGGTTGCTGAGTTGTTCATCGCTAATGACCCATTGCGCTTTCAAAATGATGAAAAAGATAAGCGGGTAGCTGAGTTAGTTATCGCTAATGACCAATTGTGCTTTCAAAATGAAGAAAAAGATAAGCGGATTGCTGAGTTAGTCATCGCTAATGACCAATTGTGCTTTCAAAATAAAGAAAAAGATAAGCGGGTTGCTGAGTTAGTCATCGCTAGTGAATGTCGGATTGCCGCCACCGTTTTTGAATCTCAAGAAGCTATGTTTGTCACCGATGCTAACAGCAATATTCTTCGGGTGAATCGCGCATTTAGCCGTATTACAGGCTACAGCGCAGAAGAAGCCATCGGGCAGACACCACGCCTAATCAGCTCAGGAAAACAAAGTAAAGCCTTCTTCGATACCATGTGGCAGAGCATCAACAGTATAGGTGGATGGGCAGGTGAAATATGGAATAAGCGTAAAAATGGCGAAGTCTATCCAGAGCATCTTACGGTGACTGCAGTAAAAGACGCGAGCGGGAGGGTCTCTAATTATGTTGGCACATTCACAGATACGACGAAGAACAAAGCGGCCTCAGCAAAAATTAATAGTCTCGCCTACTTCGATCCGCTGACTCAGTTACCAAATCGCCGCCTGCTGTTTGATAAGCTTGGCCACGCCCTAGCGAGCAGTGCGAGGAGTCATAAGTGTGCTGCATTGCTATTACTTGATTTAGACCACTTTAAAATCCTCAACGATACCCTCGGCCACGAGGCGGGAGATACGCTTTTACAACAAGTCGCCACGCGTTTAATTAACGGTGTAAGAAAAATTGATACCGTCGCCCGATTAGGCGGCGATGAGTTTGTGGTCTTGCTAGAAAATCTGAGTGAGCAAGCTATTGAAGCGGCGGCCCAAACCAAGAATTTGGCCAACAAAATCATCTTTGCACTGACTCAACCCTACCAACTGGGTGCGAATGAGCATCGCAGCACGGCAAGTATCGGCGCGACAGTATTCAGTGGATATGAACTGACATCAGAGGAATTATTAAGGCAAGTAGATATTGCTATGTATCAATCCAAGGCCACAGGACGCAACACCTTGCGTTTCTTTGATCAAACCATGCAAGAAGCTATCACTGTCCGTGCAGACATGGAAAATGAACTACGCAAAGCCATTAAGTACAAACAATTTCAGCTCTATTATCAAATACAGGTTAGCAGCTCTGGTCAAGCATTAGGGGCTGAGGCCTTAATCCGTTGGCAACAGCCAGAACGTGGCCCGATTTCACCCTTTAACTTCATTCCGTTAGCCGAAGAAACAGGGCTTATTTTACCGATAGGGCAATGGGTATTAGACACGGCCTGCGCTCAACTTAAAGCATGGCAACAAAGCCCCCAGACAGAAGGTCTTGTACTCGCCGTCAATATCAGTGCTAAGCAATTTCATCAAGCAGACTTTGTAGAGCAGGTAAAAACCACCCTACAAGAGTATGAGATTAACCCCGCACAACTCAAGTTAGAGCTAACCGAAAGTATATTGGTGGAAAGCATCAGCCACATCATTACCAAAATGAATGTGCTGAGCAAAATAGGTGTTTTATTTTCATTAGACGACTTTGGGACGGGTTATTCGTCTTTACAATATTTAAAACTATTACCACTTAATCAATTAAAGATAGACCAGTCATTTGTCCGTGACCTTGCCACGGATGCCAATGACAAGGCGATTGTACGCACTATCATTACCATGGCGCATAGCTTAGATATTGACGTCATTGCCGAGGGTGTCGAAACGGTAGAACAAAGACAATACCTATTGGATAACGGCTGCATGCATTATCAAGGTTATCTCTTTAGTAAGCCCGTACCGATTGATGAGTTTGAGCTTTTGCTTAGCAAAAGCTGATTAACGTTAACTACATTTACTGATAAAAGAAATACTATGAATCACACTTTAAATAATGAAAAAACTTTCTCGGCAGTTGAACAATTGGTCTCTATTACAGATCTTATGGGAAGAATAACTTACGCGAACCCTGAGTTCTGTGCCATTGCCGGATATTCTCTTGAGGAACTTGTTGGACAACATCATAATATAGTTCGACATCCATCAATGCCTAAAGCGGCATTTGCTGATTTATGGCGTAAACTTAAACAAGAGGATTCTTGGCGAGGAATGGTTAAAAATCGTTGTAAAAATGGCGATTATTATTGGGTTGATGCCTATGTAACACCTGTTTATGAAAATGGAAAAGTGACCGGCTATCAGTCCGTTAGAACATTGCCGAGTAACGAGCAAAAACAAAAGGCGCAACACTTGTATGATACCCTCAATAATAAAGGCTCAGTCTCCGGTTTAGAGACTAACGTTCACTTAAGAAGGTTATTGGCTATAGTGCTCATCACCATAGCCTCTTTGGGTATAGGGACATATACCCATTCAATCGTTCCACCTATAGTACTGCTTGGTTGTATCGGTTTACTTGCTCTGGTTTTTTCACCCGAGCTGTTTGCCTTTCCAAATTACGTCGCCAAAACCAAAATACGATTCGATAGCCCTTCACGTATAATTTTTTCAGGGCAAGGACCATTAAGTATTATCTCTTACCCTATAGAGTTATATAAAGCTCGGGTACGCACAATACTTGGGCGGAGTGCTGATTCAGGACGCACACTAGTCAGGCTTGCTGATGAATTAGAGAATGCTTCAACAGAAATGCTGCAAGGTATAGAAGAAGAGAATTCACATCTAGCACAATTTGCAACCGCCATAACTGAAATGAGTGCGACTATTGCTGAAGTCAGTTTAAATACCCATCAGACACATGACAAAGTGTTAATGGTACAAAACGAGTGTCGGGAAAATATCAAGGTTATTGAAATTAGCCAAAATAAAATTAATGGTTTGGCGTGTGATGTCGATCAAGCGGCCAGTAGTGCGCTTGAATTGGTCACTGATGTCAATAAAATTGCAACGATCATGTCTGAAATTCAGGGTATTGCGGATCAAACCAACTTACTGGCATTGAATGCTGCCATTGAAGCGGCAAGGGCGGGTGAGCAGGGTCGAGGTTTTGCTGTGGTTGCCGATGAAGTCAGAACGCTAGCGGGTAGGACTCAGGGAGCAACGGTTCAGATCCAAACTTCTGTTATTGAATTACAAAATTCGTTAAAAAATTGGAGTGAGGTGATGCTTGCTAGCAAAGCTAATGCCGAAGAATGCTCTGCCGATAGTACTAAAATAAAGCAAGGAATGGAAAATATTATCGATAACGTAAATGATGTCAGTGATATGACGGCTCAAATTGCCACCGCGGCTGAAGAACAAAGTGTCGTTGCCAATCAAATAACGCATAGTGTTTATACCATAGATAATATTTCTCAAGAAAATAGTAAACTGGCAACGCAAGTAAATCATTATGGTATAGCGGTAAATAAAAGTGCTGAAGATCTCGACAAATTAAATACCACCTTCAAATATTAAACGCTCGTCTGTAGTTTAAGAATGTCAGAGATAAATCCATAGCATTAATTTTGGTAGGTCTCTGTGCATTTCGTACATGACTATTCTATGTCACTAAGGCGATTTATTGACTAAAATAAATCGCCTTAATGACCAGTACCTTTGTTAAACGGAATTAAATGGCCCTTTAATACCGTGTTATTAACGGCTATTTAACTTAGATTAGGCGTCAATATTTATCTCGTCCTATGAAAATAGGGTGTCAGAAAATACCGCTATGATGAAGTAAGTTTAGGCCTAACCGATTTCAAAAGGAGTTTGAAATGTCTAGACCATTAAGAATGGAATACGCAGGCGCGCTTTACCACGTCACTTCGCGTGGTGATCGTCAAGAAGATAGTTATGAAGAAGATGCAGATCCTAGGCTTTTTCTCTCAGTTTTAGGTGATGTGTGTATAAGCTACAACTGGGTCTGTCATGCATATTGTTTGATGAGCAATCATTATCACCTGGTAATAGAAACACCCGATGCAAACCTCTCTAAAGGTATGCTCCAACTAAGTGGCGATTACACTCGCCAATTTAATAGAGAGCCCATCGTAAAGTGGGGCATGTGTTTCAGGGGCGATACAAAGGCATTCATGTCGAAAAAGAATCATATTTACTCGAGCTGTCACGCTACGTCGTACTGAATCCGGTCAGGGCCTTTATGGTGAGGGATGTATTTGATTGGCCTTGGAGCAACTATCTGGCCACCATTGGTTATGAACAGGCACCGTCATGGTTACATAGCGAGTGGATACTATCGGTGTTTAGGTCACAAAAGACAAAGGCAATTGAAGCTTATAAACACTTTGTAAGCGCCGGAAGAGGGCATCCATCACCTTGGTTGGACCTAAGGAATCAGGCCTATCTGGGAAGTGAGCACTTTGTTGCAAAGCTTCAAGCAGGTATTGGTGAAGATATCGACCTATCTGAAATTTCGAGCTCTCAAAGAAGGCCTAAACCATTAGAGTTGGACGAATATAAACGGTGTTCAAGATCGCGCAATGATGCTATTACAAAGGCTTATGCTAGCGGAGGGTATACGCTCAAGGAAATAGGCACTTGCTTTGATTTACACTACTCTCGCGTGAGCAGAATTATTTCAATGGCAAAAGACAAGACTTGAGACCCATTGCGTGTTTTTAAAAAAGGGTAGATTAAGTGTAGTTTGTTGTTTAAAAAACAAACAAGTTATTATGGGTGGCTTAATAAGTGATTATAGATTCTGGTGAGCTATCGATAACAGCAAAAATTATTTTACCACTAGGCGTTTGAATACAATGAGCGATATCCGGACGTTCAGCACTTTCAAGTCATAGCGTACTGTCAGGTTTTTTTACATATTTTAACGCTTAGATCTTTTGTTGGAAAACCGCTACCAGAGCAGGAATTGATTTAGACTACATCCCACGATATTCAGTGCTTTTGGACCATCTGGTGCTGGTGAGCGTATTATCGAAATGGGATATTACCCCCCTAACGGTCCCTAACAGTGTACACATATAAATAAAGTGTAAATTTTCCTGACACCTGACGAGCGAGCTGAACGTTGCACGAGGGTTTATACCTGGTGAGACGGCAAGCACAAATAGTGAGCGCCATTCACTGCCACGGCAGGTGTCCAGGTGGCCTACAGACACTGCACCGCCTGACTTAGGATACAGCGTGCAATAAAAGCGACACCAAGTCAGAGGAGCATAAATTTGTCCCCCTTTAATATCGATGATTATTTCATGCTTTATTTTTATAAGGTATTGATATTTGATTGATTTATTTGTGTAATCTATCAATATCAGTTATTTTTACACATTAGATAACATAAAACTTTAAACCACTGAAATAATTAACCTTACTTGTCGGCATGAATATTGCAATAATTTTTATAAAAAAAGTCATTATTTTGTTATTCGGGTGATAAATATTTTCGCCTTAATATTAATAAGACTTCGTGTGTATGCAGTACTTGCTCACCTACCATATCGTAATAGAACTTTAGGAAATTGAATAATGAAAATACTTACAATGTTACCATTGATAGTTGCTGGTTTAATTTTATCTTCAACATCACAAGCTGGGCTCATCTCCTTGGATGCGTTTCAGGGCAGTGATTGGAAGGCGACGGTTACCCCTGAATCATTTGACAACAGCTGTTATCCTTGCAGCTCGAACATCTATTCGACTGGCTCAAATTGGGAGGCAACCAACACCAGCTGGAACGGTAGCGCAAGTTATAATGATTCGGCTTGGACGGCATACAGCGGCGGCACACCTGCTGGTGCGCTTACCCCGTTCTACGTTCGTCAAGTCTTCAACATTGTTGGCACAATTGACTCTGGAACATTCTCCATAGGTGTCGATGACGACTCACTTGTTTGGGTCAATGGCACACTCGTCCCCGGACTGGTTGATAACAATATGGGAAATAGCGGCGTGCAAACCGCTGATATCTCTAGCTTCCTGCTAACCGGTGCCAACGTAATTGCCTTCAAGGCACACAACAGTGCAGGCGGTGGTTTCGGGGTATACGGTCTAACTGGTTCGGTGGCATCCACTGCCGCCGTTCCAGAGCCTTCAACACTCGCTATATTCGCATTAGGCGTAATGGGGCTAGCATCACGTCGATTTAAGAAACAAGCTTAAAAAGATAGTTTCATTACCAAAATCGATTATCGACGACGGTTATTTACTTACGGGTAAGTCATAAAAACAAACTAGTAAATGTCTGCTTTCGCGTCTAAAGTGCCCATTAGGTGAGGAAAATTGGGTTCACAAAAACCGACCGCTTTGTGGCATTAGTTAGCTACCTGAAATGGAGTTCCACTGGCAGGTATGAGCTTGAAGCGGAAGTTAGGGTGAATGAGTTACTCACTTCCACTTAGCGCACTTTTTAGACCAAAATTTATACCTATTTTGCTCTAAACATAAAATATAAATTACTTAGTCCGCTTACTGTCTTATAGATGACTGTAAAAAAAGCTGACACTATTAAATAATAAGTTCCGCTTTGTGCAAAGTGAATGTTATGAATTAACTAATCTTCTCCTGCTGTTGACTGGATAAACACCATAATCAACACCATCTTGAGTTTTATATCGAAGCAGTACAAGAAACAGCCTGTAAACGATCTAAACAGCTAAAGTTAAGCACCCATTAGCTATGCTGTTGAAATGATCAAAGCAATGACTATGGTTGATTCTCATTTAATTAAGTTTACTTTCGATGAGCAGAGGAAATACACAGGAACAGGCAATGAAAAGACTGTTTTATATTTAGCATATCTTCGATAGTTATTAGTTTGAAAGGGGATAAAATGGGGTGGCTAAAGGGACTTGAACCCTCGACAACCGGAATCACAATCCGGGGCTCTACCAACTGAGCTATAGCCACCACTGAGTTTACTGAAAGCGCCTAGTGGTAAGGCGCGAGGATTGTATTGCATTTTATAGTGACATGACAAGCAAAATATTGCCTTTTGACTCACTTTTGTTGAATTTTATGGTGTGGGTAAATAATTATCAGTGAGTATGATTGCTATTGAGTGTGTTGGCGAAAAATTACGCCAGCGTCTAATGATTTTAGACGTGGTAAATAAGCGGATAGTAAGACTGACTTATCTGGCTATTTTAAGTTTTACGGTTAATTTGCTACTATTAGGTAAAGTCAGTAATTAGGATAATTATTATGTCATTAGAAAAAATTTCTGCCCAAATTTCCGATTCACAACCGGGTAATGTGAAAAAAATGCCACCGGTTGAATTATGGGATCCTCCTTTTTGTGGTGATATTGATTTAGAAATAAAGTCAGATGGCAGTTGGTTTTATAACGGCACGGTATTTAAACGTTTGTCTTTGGTTAAGCTCTTTGCCTCAGTATTAAAAAAAGAAGATGAGCGCTATTTTTTAGTTACGCCTGTCGAAAAGGTCGGTATCGTGGTTGCTGAGGCGCCCTTTATTTTAACGCAATGGCAATGGTTAGATGAGCAGAAAACAAGTATGCAAGTGACGACCAATTTAGACGACAGCTTTATCTTAAATGCTGAACATCCATTAGAAATTACCGAAGAGGGTAGTTTATATGTCACGGTCAGACGAAATTTGCAGGCAAAGGTGCATCGTAATGTTTATTATCAATGGGTAGATTTAGCCCGTGAAGATAACGAGGGTCACGGCACAGAATTAGTATTTTTCAGCGCCGAACATAGATTCAGTTTAGGCCAACTAGAAAGCTAACTTAAATTACCTGTGAAAAACGCTGTTGGTTTAGATTTTGCTTCATATAGGCATCAAAACTCATACAAATATTACGTATTAGCAGCCTGGCTTTTTGCTCGACCCGAATTTCATTAAGAGTCACCTTGATTAATCCGTCATTAATGAAGGTTTGCAGCAAGGGTAAGTCTTCAGCAAAATATTCATTAAAATTAATAGCAAACTTCTGGCTAATTTTATTTTTGTCGACATAAAGATTACACATCAACTCGCGAATAACTTCTCCACGAATAATATCGTCTTGAGATAAGCTAACACCTTTTACTTGGGCGTGTGCTTGAGTTTCTATGGCTTGGTAATAGTCTTGTAGTACTTTGGTATTTTGACTAAAACTGTGACCAATAGCACTAATTGACGACACCCCTAAACCGAGCAAGTCACAACCGCCTTTGGTGGTGTAACCTTGAAAATTTCGGTGTAAATTACCTGATTTTTGTGCAATGGATAGCTCATCTTCAGGCTTAGCGAAGTGGTCCATACCTATAAAGTCGTAGCCAAAATTACACAGTTTTTCAATGGCTAACTTCATCAAAGAAAATTTTTCATCTGCGCTAGGCAACCATTCATCTTTGAGTTTACGTTGGGCGGCAAAGCGAGAGGGAATATGGGCGTAACTAAACAATGAAATACGCTCGACATCCATTTCATGGGCTTTGTTTAGCGTACGAGTAAAGGTCTCTATAGTTTGATGAGGTAGGCCGTAGATCAAATCGATATTAATAGCTTTGAAGCCAACTTGTTTGGCATGGGCAATAAATTTTTCAATAAACTCGGTTGATTGCACGCGATTAATACTTTGTTGAACTTTTTCATCTATGTCTTGCACGCCAATACTTAAGCGATTGAAACCTAAACTATAAAGGTGATCCGCTAAGTTCATTTCAATTTCACGGGGGTCTATTTCAATACTCATTTCTACTTGTGCTGCAAAGGTAAACTGCGCTTTTAACTCTGCCACTAGTTGGCTAATTTGCTCATGTCGTAAAAAGCTAGGTGTACCACCACCCCAATGTAATTGCTTAACGGTATAGTCTTTAAATAACGGTGCTCTAGAGGCAATTTCTTGTGCAAGAAACTCAAGGTAGGTATCGGCTTTATCGCGATGACGGGTGACAACTTTATTACAGGCACAGTAATAGCAAAGGCTATGACAAAAAGGAATATGTACATACAAAGACAATTCACGGTTCGGTGATGCGATTATCGCTTGTACTAAATTTTCATGGCTAAATTGCTCATGAAACTCCAATGCGGTTGGATATGAAGTATATCTAGGGCCATTAGTGTTATATTTTTTTAAGAGTGTGCTATCAAAAAATTGAGCTGCTTGCATAAGTATTCCAGTTTATCTATTTGACGCTATTATAGATAAACCAAGCGCGCAAACATTGATCAAGCTCAACGCTGGCGGCTTCATTGTCACTTAGGGTTATTTATCACGGGTTTGATTAATTGCTACCCTAGCATAAGGGGGCAATATTAGCGGTTAGTGGCAAGCTAACCGTTTTATTATTTGAAGCTAAGTTTAATAAAACCTAAGCTCGATAAAACCTAAATTAAAACTAAGACTCGCTTAGCATACTATTTCGTTCATTAGCGTATTGGTGCAGTAGATCGATATCTTGGCGAATATCTTCTGCCATTTCTGCCTCAAGTTTCATGCGTTCTAAGTCAAGTCTCATGCGAGACTGTTTATCAAGTTTTTTACGTGCCCCTAAAATAGGCATATGTTTTATCGCTTCATAAAACTTGAATACGGCTGGAAATTGTACATTTAAGTCTTGGCTTAACTTTAATGAATCTAGCAATACACTTAAACGCCAGCAACCCTCTCCCATGTCGCATTGTTCTTCTTTCATCGCGCGCACGATAATAATAACACTGGCGATAATTTTTTTATCATGCTGCTGCAGGGCTTGTTGCTGCTCTACTTTTTTCTGCTCTTGTTCAAGCTTTTGTTGTTTTAATTGGCGTAGCAGCCTAATGGCTACTGCGGCTAATACACCAATAATAACGATGGCTAATAAAGCTAGGTATACCCAAGGGTTGGATAGCATTAAATACTCCTATTAAAATTTTGATAAATCACTCTTATCGAACTTGTCCCATAAGTCATCTTCAGAGTCTGACTTTTTAGTGGGCGCTACAATCTCATCTTCGTCATCAAGACCTAAGGCTTGACTAATTTTTTCATGCTGCTCCATTAGCGTATTGAAATAACTAACATCTTCTGCTGTTAGTGCCAGGTCATCATCTTGCTTTTCAAGTATTTCAAGCAATCTAGGGTCTTGTTCAATACGGCTTAATTGCTCGGCTAATGACTCACTGGCTTCAACGACACGAATTGCGGCAATAGGTGAGTTGTCTTGAACCTTTTTAGTGGCTTTAGTTTTGATCGGTGCAATCACTTTTTTGCCTAAATCAATAGGTGTTTTGCTACCAATGCGGGGATCTTTGTTTTTGCCAGAGCTCTGGCCATTAGCCATGACAGGGTTGGCCTCTTTTTGGCGGTTGCCCGGCTCTTTACCGTTTGTTTTCTTTGCTCTGCGAGGTGTGGGTGCGACTAATTTTTTGTTGTCATCTTTAACGATGCCAAGAGAACCGGTACCCGGTTTGCGTGATTTTTTAGTACGAGACATAGTAATAACTTAAAATAATAAATAATTGCTTTCATTTTACGTCATTCTACGCTAAACAGCGATAGAAAGAAAAAAAGCGACGTTAATAACGTCGCTTTAGGAAAGAAATGTAGCATAAGCCAACATCTATAGTTCCGATTTTTAAATGGCTGTCCTAGCCTTTTGTTACAATCCATGTGAATTTTTTAATTTTCAATGTTATTTTTATTGTTATTATTATTTTGTACACAATTTTATTTTTTTCGGTCATCCTGACACTTTTTTAGTGCTATCCTTGATGCCCCTTTGGGCTAAATATTTCAGTACTCATCCTGAGCTTTAATAAACAATCCATATTTTAAATAATATACTGCGTTAATAAACGCTTATTGCTTTCCGTGCAAATACTATCCATTTTGTTGAGTGCTATCTATGTAGCTAGCCATACTGTACGTGAGTTGAGTAAAGCTTCAAGCTATTTTTTCGTTTATTTATTGCACTAAAGTCTAATGTTCAGCAAGTCTTTGTTTTTAATTGTAATTTTTTGTTACTAAATGTAACTTAAGTTTTTAAGGAAAAATTACATGCCTTAAGGTTTATAAAAGTTAGCCAATAGCCATTTTTTTCTACCCCCTATTTACGAAAGCTTTCGTTAGTAGGGGCTTGTAGCGCTGTTTTTGTGCCTTAGTCGTCTAGTTGATGCAACCAAGCCGCATGTGTTGGCGCTTGTTTAGTTTGTGCCCATTCTTCAACCATCAAGGCCGCTACCCGTTTAAGTTCTGCATATTGTTCAGTGGTACCGATATTGGCGGCTAATTCTAAGCGGTGGCCGTTAGGATCAAAGAAATAAATAGATTTAAATACACCATGATTAACTGGGCCTAAAACGTCTAAGCCGTGTGCTTGTAAATCGCTTTTTGCTGAAATTAAAGCGTCAACATTTTCAACTTCTAATGCTATATGTTGTACCCATTCTGGGGTGTTTTCATCTCGGCCCATGTCAGGAGAATTGGGGATCTCAAAAAAGGCCAACACATTGCCCATACCAGCGTCTAAAAATATATGCATGTAGGGATCGGGTGCTTTTGTTGACGGTACCTCATTTTCGGCAATGGCGACAGTAAGTGCCATATTCAGATGTTTTTCATACCAATCAACGGTTTCTTTTGCGTCTTTACATCGATAAGCCACATGGTGCAAACGTTTTACATTAATCATAATATTATTACTTAAGTGAGTAGTTAAGCGAATGAGTTATTTTTTACCATAACTCGATAATGCGCCCTAATTTTCTGGCGAGTTTAGTCGCTAAATGTTGTCAGCAATTACGTACGCTTTAGTTTACAACACCGGTTTACAAAGCTAATTTACCCCTTTGGTAAAATATGCTGCCAACGTTTGACTAAGTTATCATCAACCACTTTAAAGGCGATACCCGCTAATGGCGAGTCAGTAATTTTCAATGTTGAACTCAGCAGTTGATCATCACGAAAAAAATCACAGGTTAGCTCTTTGCCTGCCGGTAAATGATCAAATAGGGCTTGTATTGATTGCTCCGTCATTTTGATTTTATCTATCGCGATCAGCGTGTCGTTAACCGCTAAACCTGCCTTGGCCGCTGGTGACTTTTCCAGTACTTGCGTAATGGTTAAGCCAAAGCCTTGTACTTTATATTGTGCACCTAAATAACCCTGGTAATGCATTTCAGGTGTGGTTTCTACACTGTTTAATTTTTTGAATTTTTGTTTTTGCAGTTCAACGCCGTACGTTGCCAGCTCAGCAGTTAAATCAATACGCTCATTGCTGTATAAATAGTGCTTAAATGTTGATGAAATATCTTCACCACAGAGCAGGTTAGCAATCTTGATAAAGTCAGCTTCACGGGTACCTATATTAGTGCGACCAAAGTGAATCCATAACTCTCGCATTAAGGTGTCTAAACTATGCTGGTTGTTTGATTTTCGGCGAATAATTAAGTCTAACCATAAAGCAATTAAAGCACCTTTGGTGTAATAACTGACAATGTTATTCACCGCATCTGGGCCTTGTTGATAAAACTTGGTCCAAGCATCAAAACTTGAAGCGGTGACGCTTTGTTTTAATTCACCACTACCGCGATAAACCCGCGTGGCTGTTTTCGCTAATATAGTTAAATAGTCTTCAAAGTTAATTAAGCCGGTACGAAAAAGTGAAAAGTCATCGTAGTAAGATGTTATCCCCTCAAAGGCCCATAACTGTTGGGTATAACTTTCTTTTTGTAAGTTGTAAGGGACAAATTCTTTCGGCTTTATGCGACAAACATTCCAAGCATGAAAATATTCATGTGAACATAAGCTTAAGAAGCTTTTATAATCCTCATTTAGCGCTGTTGCTGTTTGTTGTGGATTGGGTAAGTCGAAGCGACTGGCTTGTAAAATAGTAGAGTTTTTGTGTTCTAAGCCACCAAAACCATTCGCTTGTAAATGAGTGATAAACCAATACTCTTGAAAAGGTGCTTCACCAAATAAGCTAATGTGATGTTGGCATAACTTGCTAATATCAGCAGCTAAACGCTGAGTATCGCCATAGTGTTTACTGGTAAATACTAAATGGTGCACTACCCCTTCTACCGTAAATTCAGTGCTGTCAAAGTCGCCAATAGCGACTGGGCAGTCGATTAAGTGTTGGTAATTATCCGCAATATATTGACCAAATTGGTATTTTTTCGTGGTTTTCGCTCGTGGTAAACCCGTCGCCACTCGCCATTGACTATGTTCAGCTAACGTTGAGGGATGAATGATGAGCTCACATGCTTGCTCACTTAACTCTTGTACTTGCAAAAAGGTTGAGCTGCCATTGAAAAATCCGCGCTGGCTATCTAGGTAAGCCGTGCGTACGGATAAGTCAAAAGCGAAAACTTGATAGCGCACTTGCACCTGTTCATTGCTGGCCTGCAATGACCAAGTTTGTTTATCAATTTTACTTAAGCTAATGGCTTGCTCGTTGCTGTCAAACGCGCAAATTTCGGTAATGTTTTTCGCAAAATCGCGGATCATGTAACTGCCGGGTAACCAGGCGGGTAAAGATAAAGTGTAGCTTTGGCCTGGGGTACTTTTAAATGACAATAAGACCTCAAATAAATGACTATTTGGGTTAAGAGGGGAAATTTGATATTGGATCATATTGGCGCACAAATGTTGACAAGATATTTGTGCTCCAATGTAGCAGAGTTAACTGAATAAAACAGCTTGAAAGTCAGCCTTAGCGATTAGCTATTGCCATGGCGATTAACTTAAAATAACGGTTTTATCTTTATTGATGCAGATACGTTGCTCAGCATGCATTTTTACGGCATTACATAAGGCGATGGCTTCTAAGTCGTGGCCCAGATGAACCATGTGCTCAATGGTAAAAGCATGATTAATCGGTTTTACTTCTTGAACAATGATCGGCCCTTCATCCAGGTCTGCGGTGACATAATGTGCAGTAGCGCCAATGATTTTAACGCCACGTTTGTGCGCTTGATGATAAGGTTTTGCGCCTTTAAAACTGGGCAGAAAAGAGTGATGAATATTAATTGCTTGGCCACGTAAGCTACGACAAAGCTCGTCTGACAATATTTGCATATAACGGGCAAGTACCAATAAGTGACCATTATACTGCTGATAAATAGCTAATAATGCCTGCTCTTGCTGTGCTTTATTATCTTTATTGACCGGCAAGTAATGAAAGGGAACATTATGCCATTGAGCAAGTGCCTGACAATCTTGATGGTTTGAGGTAATAGCGACAATATTGACCGGTAACACACCCGCTTTCCATTTTGTTAATAGTGACACTAAGCAGTGATCATCTTTAGACACGGCAATAACGACATTAGGAAAATTTTCTTTTTCTCTAAGTTGATAATGCATATTTAACGGTTTTGCTAATAAATCAATGGCTTGTCTGAATGCTGAAAAACTGACAGTCAGTTCTCGATCATCAAAAGCAATGCGTGAAAAAAATGTATCGGTATAGGGATCACTGTATTGGCTAGTTTCAGTAATAAAGGCCCCGTGTTCGAATAAACTCTGGCTGACTTTTGCCAGTACGCCTGAAGTATCAGGGCACTGCCAAGTAAGAATATAGTGCTGGGTGTTTTTCATGCTTTAGACGTTATTGTGGTTATATCTCAGCAGTTTGGCATTTTATTGTCATCTTGTTCAATACTTTTGTGCGATATGCTTATGCTATTTCAAACCTAACCGTCTTCGTCATCAAGTTTGGTTTTGTGTTGAATATAAAGTGCTTCAACCTTTTCTCTGGCCCAAGGGGTTTTTCTGAGAAACTTCAAGCTTGAGTTAATGCTAGGATCATCAGTAAAGCAACGAATTTTTATTTCTTTACCGAGATAATCAAAACCAAAATGATCAACTAATTGAGTAACGATAATTTTTAACGTGACTCCGTGCAATGGGTTGTAGGGTTGGTGATCCATATTGTTGGCCTTAACAGTTTTAAGTACTATTCTATCATGACGTAGGCTAATGCCAACGGGATTAATGACACTATGGGTGACGAAAGAAAATTGGCGACGAAAGCAAAAAATAAAAAACGACGCTAAGGCGTCGTTTTTTTAATCGTTAAGCCAAGTTCAACGTCTATAGTCTTACTCGACTATTAATTCAAGTGAGCTGCCAATGCTTCACTGCCACCAATATGTTGTCCGTCGATAAAAATTTGCGGCACTGTGTCGGCATGCGTTAGCGCTTTAAACATGGTCAAGTTAACATCTTTGCCCACTTCTAACTCTTCAAATGTTAAGCCTTTTTCATTTAATAAGGCTTTTGCATTTTTGCAATGTGGGCAACCCGGCTTGCTAAAAACCACAATCGCTGATGTTTGACAGGCTGACGGGTTAATATGATTTAACATAGTGTCGGCGTCAGATACTTCAAATGGGTCGCCTGGTAAATCAGGCTCAATAAACATTTTTTCAATAACGCCATTTTTAACTAACATCGCATAACGCCAGCTACGCTTACCAAAGCCTATCGCGGCTTTATCAACTAACATGCCCATGCCATCCGTAAATTCGCCGTTGCCATCAGGAATAAAGTTAATCTTGTCTGCATCTTGGTGTGCTGCCCAAGCGTTCATCACGAAGGTGTCATTGACTGACATACAAATAATTTCGTCAACACCGTTCTGAAAGAACTTGGGTGCCAATTCGT
This sequence comes from Colwellia sp. MB3u-8, assembly GCF_014076985.1. Taxonomy (NCBI): domain Bacteria; kingdom Pseudomonadati; phylum Pseudomonadota; class Gammaproteobacteria; order Alteromonadales; family Colwelliaceae; genus Colwellia; species Colwellia sp. MB3u-8. Next base: position 366,821 of record NZ_JACGVA010000073.1, on the reverse strand, counting down.
TATAACGTGGTAAATGTGAAGATGAACAGGTCGGTGTAAAAGCACCGGGTAGCGAAAAAACCACTACCGTTTTATCACTAAAAATTTCGTTACTAGTACGCGTTGTCCACTCGTCATTGGCTCTTAATGTGAAAGTAACATCAGGGACTTTTTGTTGCTCTTTGTTTTCTAACATAATGGCTCCGTTTATAGTTTCTAAAATAATCTTGTTGCTGAATATATGGCTATTATTGAACAAGTCCGACTTTAAATAAAGTGATTAATATTGCACTTCATGATTGATAAAATCGATTAATGAAATCAATGGATAAAAGTAGCCAATGATATTAAGCAATTTTAGCTACTGGCATCCCTACATTTCATCAGGCGGCTGTACCTATCGGCACGGGTCAATTTGCACTGGTCAATTTGGCCAAGATGACCTAAATGAATTCGATGCTATCAATAGAAATAATTTCCTGTTTTATCCGCAAAGTGGTAAATTAAGCGCAATAAAGTTGTATATACAATTTGAGGGATTTATATGTCAAACAGTTACACCTTAATTAAAGGCTCTGTGCCTTTACTCATCAGCATGCCACACAATGGCGAAGAAATACCCGAAGATATTGCGAAGATGATGACCGCTAAAGGGCGTGAAGTTGCCGATACTGATTGGTATATGGAGCGTTTATATGCCTTTGCAAAAGAGCTTGGTGCTTATTTATTAATACCTAAATATAACCGTTATGTGATTGACTTAAATCGTGACCCTGATGGTGTTGATTTATACCCAGGTGCAAATAATACTGAGCTTTGTCCCACCACAGCATTTGATTTATCACCTTTATATCAAGCAGGCTGTGCACCAAGTGCTGAACAAATAGCGGTGCGCGTTGCAGATTATTGGCAACCTTACCATCAGGCCTTAAGCTCAACCATGCAAGCCATAAAAGTTGAATTTGGTCAAGCCGTGTTGCTTGAGGCACATTCTATTCGCTCGCATGTGCCAAGATTTTTTCAGGGACAATTACCTGATTTTAATTTTGGTAATGCCGATGGAAAAAGTTGTGCTCCTGAACTCATGACAGCACTAGCGGATGTAGACTACGCACCTTACACTATGGTCTGTAATGGTCGCTTTAAAGGCGGTTATATTACGCGGGCATTCGGTCAACCTCATCATAATTCTCATGCTATTCAATTAGAGCTCTCACAGCATACCTATATGAATGAGCAAGCGATGACTTATAACGAAAGCTTAGCCTTGCAAGTGCAGCCTAAACTTGCCGCCTTGGTTAAAACGCTGATAAATTTTACTGCCATTAACACCATAAGCCAAAACGCCACTGAGTAAGGGAAGGTATCGATGAAACTTTTTGCTAAAAAAATCTTATTAGCTGATGGCTGGGCTAACGAGCAAACGTTGACGATTGAACAGGGCGTGATTACTGATATTACCGCCGGATATATCGCAGGCGCGGAACGTGCTAATGGTGTGGTTATACCTGGTATGGTCAATTGTCACTCTCATGCCTTTCAACGGGCTTTTGCCGGTTTTAGTGAACAAGGCAGCGAAGGTCATGACAGTTTTTGGACTTGGCGTAATATTATGTATAAATTTTTGGGACAATTAAGCTCAGAAGATGTTCAGGTAATTGCGCGCCAGCTTTATATTGAAATGTTGAAAATGGGTTACACCCGTGTTGCTGAGTTTCATTATCTTCATCATGATATTGACGGCCAAAATCATCAAAACCTAGCCACTATGGCGCAAGCTATTTTTGCTGCGGCTCAGCAATCGGGTATTGGCTTAACATTATTACCTGTGCTGTATAGATTCAGCGGCTTTGGCACACAAGCCGCTACTGACGGACAAAAGCGCTTTATTAATTCAGTTGAGCAGTTTAATGATTTAGTCACTGATTGTTTTGAACTCGCCAAATCACAAGCTAATTGTAATGTCGGTATTGCGCCACATTCTTTACGCGCGGTTGATAAAAATTCGCTCTTAGCCGCCGTGGCTCATGTGAGAGCACTTGATGCGCAAGCGCCGATTCATATTCACATTGCCGAACAGCAAAAAGAGGTAGCAGACTGTCTAGTTCATTATGGTCAACGGCCGGTGCAGTGGTTACTCAATAATGCAGATTTAGACCAGCATTGGTGTTTAATTCACGCCACACATATCGATGAACAAGAGCGCAAAGGTATTATTGCTAGCCAAGCAATAGCCGGAATTTGCCCAACCACAGAAGCTAATTTAGGTGATGGTATATTCCCGACCAGTGAATTTTTAATCGACAATGGCACCTTTGCTATTGGTTCAGACAGCCATATTTCGGTCAATCCAATCGAAGAATTACGCTGGCTTGAATATGCTCAACGATTAAGTAAACAACAACGTGCCCTGTTAGCCAGCAGCGAGCAAAAGTCTGTTGGGCTTAATTTATGGCAAAAAGCCGCCGCCGGAGGCGCACAGAGCACTAACAGTAATACCGGCGCATTGGCTATGGGTAAGCAAGCTGATTTATTGGTCTTGGATGACCGCCAGTTACGTTTATTTGCCCATGACGATATTCACTTACTCGACAGCGTTATTTTTGCCAGCCAAAGTAACCCGGTTTTAGATGTGATGGTCAATGGTCATTGGGTGATCCAAGGCGCAGAACATGCCTTAGAGCAAGCGAGTGCAGATGGTTTTGCAACCTTATTAGCTAGGCTTTCAGCTTAATTATTCGCTCAACGTTAACTAGGCGATTAGCTTGGCTCGCTATCGTCTTGATCCCTTGGCTATGATAACAACAGGACTTGTTTCCGGATTATTTCTATGGGTTAAAACAAGTCACTATGGCGTTATTTATTTACTCATTAGCCTAACGAGTGATTAAATAAAAACCTTGTAATTCACTGTTTTTTTTTATGCATATAAACTAGGCCCGCTCATTAATTAAACGGATATTAGCTAGCTGTTTGACCTCAAGTTGAACATTTGTCCAAGTCGATAAGTGCAAGTCGATAAAAGCTCTATAGTAACTCATTATAATAAATTGCTATATTTGCTGATGGCTCGACACACTTTGGCTAAATTATCGCGCTGTAGTTTTGGCGTTTGTTTTTTACTGCTACAATATTGCTCGTTAAACTTTTTTACCTTTTCACGGCTGCTAGTGATTTCTGCCACGTAAGCTATTTCTTGGCTACTGAAGTGACTAAAGTCACGCGATAAATCTTGATATATTTTATCGGACTTTAAACGTACTTGGGTGTCAGTCACCTCTGAAAAATAACTCAGCACAGCTTGTTTTTGCTCAAATATCCAGCGGTTTAGTTTTTCATTGGGATAATAATGAAAAACTAACGCGGCGGCCACGATCAAGATCAATAATTTTTTCATATCTTGCCTTATAATCCTATCTGCATACAAATAACCTGCAACTCGCTGCTGTTATTTAACCAATCACCATCAGTATGATTGTTTTCTTGGCCTAAATGTCATGCAAATGACGCTAGAGTAATCAATTTGGTACTAACAAAGCAATATTATGCTATTTTTTTGATGGGTAATCAGTACGAATCCGTTATAATTGTCTGGCATACCGACATAAAGGAGCCGCTTTGAAATCAAAAGATAAAAACATTAACGTTAGTCAGCATATTCCGATTAAAAATGTTCAAATTCATCAGCCCGCCAAAAGCGATACCTATAAACCTCGTGACCAAATTTATGTTCGCAAAGTAAAAGGTGTATTTCAAAAACTACGCAAAAAAATGAATTTTTTCTTTTTAGCGCTATTTGCTGGTTTACCTTGGTTACAATATGACGGCCACCAAGCGATTTTGTTTGATATTAGCGAACAGCGTTTTACGCTATGGAGTGTCACGCTTTGGCCACAGGATCTCACGCTATTGGCCTGGCTCTTAATTCTTAGTGCTTTTTTGCTGTTCTTTATTACCACCTTTTTAGGGCGAGTTTGGTGTGGTTATCTTTGCCCTCAAACGGTTTGGACCTTCATATTTATCTGGTTTGAAGAAAAAATAGAAGGCACAGCCAACCAGCGTAAAAAACTCGACAGCCAAGCAATGGACTTCAACAAGTTTTGGCGTAAAGCGCTAAAACATTTTTGTTGGGGCTTAATTTCTGTTTTAACCGCGCTAACCTTTGCCGGTTACTTTGCACCCATGCGTGAGGTATTTGTTGATTTTTTCACTTTTAAGGCCTCGTTTGCCTTAGCCGCAACCGTATGGTTTTTTGCTTTTTGTACTTACGGTAATGCCGGCTGGATGCGAGAAATTATGTGTTTACATATGTGCCCGTATGCCCGCTTTCAATCCGCGATGTTTGATAAAGACACCTTAACCGTTTCTTACGATGCCAAACGTGGTGAAAACCGAGGTCCACGTACCAGAAAAGACGTGCCAAAAGATATTGGCCTAGGTGATTGTATTGACTGTAATTTATGTGTTCAGGTTTGCCCTACCGGTATTGATATTCGTAATGGTTTACAATATGAATGTATCAATTGTGGTGCATGTGTTGATGCCTGTGACGGTGTTATGGATCGCATGGGCTATGATAAAGGTTTAATTCGTCATGCCACTGAGCATGAGTTAGAAGGGAAAAAAGTGCACTTTGTCCGTGCTAAATTGATTGGCTATGCCATCGTATTATTGGTGATGACCAGCTCATTGGTTTTAGAAATGGTCAACAGAGTGCCAGTATCAATGGAAATTATTCGCGATAGAAATGAGTTAGCCAAAGAGAACTTTAATGGCGATATTGAGAATGTTTACACCCTAAAAATTCTCAATAAGTCACAAAAAGATAATCGTTATCGCCTGTCAGTAAAGGGTATTAACAATACTAAATGGAATGGCGATCAAGAGGTACTTGTGAAAGCGGCTAAAGTCTATACTTTACCGATTAGCCTTTCGGTCGCCCCTGATGAATTAGAAGACTATATGACAGATATAAGCTTTGTGATTGAATTAGTATCTGAGACGGATGAGGTGAAGCTTGAACACGAAAGCCGCTTCTTTAATAAACGCTAATGTCAGTATTTGATTTTACCTCGCTGTCACCCGATTTAATTCTAGACGGTTTGGAAAGCACAGGTTTAACGGTTGATAGTGGTTTGTTGGCATTAAATAGTTATGAGAATCGTGTTTATCAATTTCATGATATGGCTAACACTAAATATGTCACTAAGTTCTATCGGCCGCAACGCTGGACAGAAGCACAAATTAGGGAAGAGCATGATTTTTCTTTTGAATTAGACGCCAGTGAGCTGCCTTTGGTGGCACCAATGAAAATTGGTGGCGAGTCTTTGTTTTCATACAAAGGCTATAAATTTGCTATATTTCCTTGTCGTGGTGGCCGAATTTTTGAGGTTGATAACTTAGACCAACTAGAGTGGATGGGCCGGTTTTTAGGTCGAATTCACGCTGTTGCCGCTCAAAAAAGTTTTAGCGAACGGCCAACCTTTAATAGTGAAGAAATGCTTCAGCAAGCACAGCTTATTATTGAAGGGTCTAACTTTGTTCCTGCTGGCTTAAGCTTGCCTTTTTTCACTATTTTAGAACAAGTGATCACCGTTGCAAGTCAGCAATATCAGCCTAGGTCGCAGATCCGTCTGCACGGTGATTGTCATGCCGGTAACATTTTGTGGACTGATGTTGGACCACACTTTGTTGACCTTGACGATTGTCGTATGGGGCCTGCGGTGCAAGATATTTGGATGATGCTTAGTGGTGATCGCCAGCAGCAGTTATTACAACTTGATACCATATTAACTGGCTACAATGAATTTTATCGCTTTGAAGCCAATCAATTGCCTTTAATTGAATCATTGCGTACTATGCGAGTAGTTAATTATATGGCATGGCTATGTAAACGTTGGCAAGACCCTGCTTTTCCTCGTAACTTTCCGTGGTTTAATACTGAAAAATATTGGGAACAACAAATTTTGATGCTTAAAGAGCAAATGTCAGCATTACAGCAACCGCCGCTAAGTTTGCTAGGTTATTAAGCACACATAGTGCTATTGATTTTGATTTATTAATAATTAGGAATTTTAATTTTATGAAGAAGTTAGTGAGCTTATTCGCTTTAATGTTATTACCTGTACTCTCATTCGCAGCAGATTATACTGAAGGTGAGCATTACACTAAAGTGAATGAAGACGTTTCTGCGAAGTCTGAAGTACGTGAGTTTTTCTCTTTTTATTGCGGACATTGTTTTAAATTTGAACCCTTTATGGCGACGTTAAAAACGTCTATACCAGCAGATGCTGACTTTGAAATGAACCATGTAGATTTCTTGCGTGCTGCGTCACCTAAGGTACAACAAATGCTAAGTAAAGCGGTTGTTGTTGCCCATCAAATGGGTTTAGAGAAGAAAATTATTGGCGCACTGTTTAATTACATCCATATCCAAAAAGCGGTATTTACTTCAGAAAAAGATATCCGAAATGTTTTCGTACTCAATGGTGCTGACGGTGAAAAATTCGATAAGTTAATGAAAAGCTTTAGTGTGGTCAGCAAAGCCAATGCGATGAAGAAACAGCAAGACTACTTTGCTAATAAAGGTGCTTTAACCGCAGTACCTACTGTGATTGTTAATGGTAAATACCGTGTTGATACGGCCGGCTTAGATAGAAACAATTTTGAACAAGATTATATCAAGCTAGTAAATCACTTATTAACCTTAAAGTAAGTTAATCCGTGCCGACATGGATGTAGTGACTTAGTTTTTGTCTGGCATAAAAAACTGACCGTTCATCCGGTACATAAAAAAGAGGCTTTGGCCTCTTTTTTATTGCTTTGCTCTTTATATCTTAGGCTTTAGCCGTGAACGCTGTCATGCGAGTGTCAAAAGCGTTGGCAAAGCGCAGCGCTGAGGCATCGTCCATATTAAAATAAAGCGAAGGCTCAATTAACTCGGCTTCCATTAGGGCAAAGGTGTTTTGATAGCGAACAAAGTCAATGCGCGCGTAGAGTAGTTCACCATGGAGTTTGCTGATCGCTTGCATTGTATTGTTTGCTGCTACCAATAAGGATGGTTCCGGCATTACCGATAATAAGCCACCACCATGCTCTTCTTGAACTCGAAAGTCACCTTGGGCTGGGGTTTTTAATATGGTGTGACTGTACTGGCCGTTAAAATAAAACAACGAAAATTCACCTTCTTGGCAAATAGCAGCCATAAAAGGCTGCACCATTAACTCTCGCTTTGCAAACGCTTGACTTAACTCAGCTACTTTGTCTTGATAAGTGTCTTTTGTTAGCCAAAATGTATTATCAGCATTGGCACTGACTCGCGGTTTTAAGACTATTTGCTCGGTAGAAAAATGGTTGAAATATCCCGCCATATTGTCAGGTTCAAAAGCCTGTGGCCATAAGGTCGGTACAATAGTTACTTGCTCAGCGGCTAAGCTTTTTAAGTAGCTTTTATTAATATTCCACTGCACCACCTTCAAGCTATTCTCTAACCGGGCGCTTGATTGTTCAATAGCCGACAGTACCTTGAGAAAACTTTCCTTGTCATCTTGGTAATCCCATGGGCTACGAATAATAACCGCGGTATAGTCTGACCAATTTACGCTGCTATCATGCCAGGAAATTACTTCGGTTTGCCAGCCTAAAGCCAGCATTGGCTGATCAATCAAACAATCATAAGCTTCAAAATTTGCCAAACTGTCCATAGATAAAATTGCGCATTTTTTCATAAAATCTACTGCCTCTGCTGAATTGGTTAAGGTTAAGGTAAATAAAACTAACGCTAGTTAGCAAAAATTTCTGCTGGAAACAATTGCCCGTACATAGCTATCGGCATAACAAGCCATTGTGCTGATGTTTGATTAAAGATCAATAATTGCTGCTCGGTGGCATAAAAACTTAGCTGTAATGGCAGGGGTTGGCCGGCAATGTCGAGCTTAACATCCAGCGAAAATTGTCGATCAACTATCGGAGCTTGGGCCATCGCCTCACCGCTACTTTGCTGCCAAGACATCATCATTTGTGCTAATGCTTGGCCGGAAATATTAGCTGGAACTGCCCGCCAAGTGCGGCCTATCCGCTCAATAGTAACCACATTATTGATGTTGAGCGTTAAAATAATATTTTGCGACCCGACTAAAGCAATCTCTTGATGGCTAGTGACCTCAGTATTTTCATCTGGCGAGTAAATTTTTTTCTTCGTGGCGTTAATCAATAAAATAAAGCTCATTACCATAATGATAATGACATTATTCCAGCCAGTTTTTGATAATCTGATCATCATGTACCTCAGTACTGCCTATTATCTTCATCATACGAAAAATTAAGCTCATTAGAATATAGCGGTACATTAATACCCATTTCATTAAATTATTGCCCACTTGTGCTGGTTAAAATACACCAAGGTTGCGCTGCTCTCAATCACAATAGCCAGTATTGCTCAATCAAGCGTCTTGCCCTGAGGTATTTTCTCTGCGCACAACAAGATCACAAATTTAATGAAAGTGGTATAATATCAACAACACCCCCCCAAATTAAGGCTTAGTATGAAACTAAAACCATTAAGTGTTCGAGTATTATTACTCTGCGGCTTATTCAGCACAACCAGCACGTTTGCCAACCAAACCAGTGAACAGTTTCAACAGTTACTCAATGAGCATTGGCAAAGGGCAAATCAAGAACAAGTATTTTTTCGAAAAGACCCCGATGCCTTTCGCATGAAAGGTAAATTACCTGAAATGTCAGCAAGTGGCCGCGAACGTCGGTCAAAATACAATAATGAATTGCTAACGCGTATTGAAAATATTGATGTTAATAAACTCTCAGGTGCTGATCAGGTCAGCTATCGTTTATTTAAATATGAACGCGAAGCGGAAGCAAAAAGTTATCAATTTCAAGATCACCTTTATCCGTTAACCTATTATTCAGGTTTTCATAGTTACTTTGCTGGCGCTCCAGCCAACATGTCATTTTTAACCGAACAAGACTATAGTAATTATTTAATCAGTCTCGCTGATTATCCACGTTATAACCAAGAACATATCGTTGATCTAAAACAAGCCATTGCCTTAGGTCATACCCATTACTGTGAAAGCTTTAAAGGCTATGAAAAATCAATCAGTAAGCATTTAGTCGCTGATGTACAAAACAGTGTTTTTTATGCGCCTATGCTGAATATGCCAGCCGTCATTTCATTAACAGAGCAAGCGCGGTATCGTCAACAAGTAAAAACCTTGATTAAAGAGACTGTTTTACCCGAGTACCAAGCCTTTTATGACTTTTTCACCAAAGAATATATGACTCACTGTCGGACCACGGCTGGCATTAGCAGTGTTGAGGGCGGCGAGGCATACTACCAATATTTAATCGAGTATTACACGACCACGGATTTATCGGCTGATGAAATTCATCAAATAGGTCTAGATGAAGTCAGTCGCATACGAACAGAAATGCAGCAAATTATTAAAGCTGTGGGCTTTAAGGGTGAATTTAAAGATTTTATTGCGTTTTTGCGTAACGACAAGCAGTTTTACACCGATAGTGCGATGGATATGCTGGAAAAAGCCAGCTATATCACCCGTAAAATGGCGGGGCAACTACCTAAGTGGTTTTCGGTATTACCCCGTTCAACTTTTGACATTAAATCCAGTCCAAACGGCGGTGCCTATTATGTTGCTTCCGATGGCAGTGGTACCACACCTGGTACCTACTTTTTAGAGACTCAAAATTTACAAAGCCAACCTTTATATACTTTAGAAGCATTAACCTTTCATGAGGCAGAGCCCGGTCATCACTTTCAAAGTGCTATTGCGCAAGAAGTGGATATGCCCGAGTTTCGTAAAACTTTATACCACGCCGCCTATGGTGAAGGTTGGGGGCTATATTCTGAACGTTTAGGTAAGGAAATGGGCTTTTATCAAAATCCATACAGTGACTTTGGTCGCTTAACCTATGAAGCATGGCGTGCTTGTCGCTTAGTGGTCGATACGGGTATCCATGCCAAAGGTTGGACCCGTCAACAAGCGATCGATTATTTAGCCAAGAATACCGCTTTAAGCATGGCTGATGTTATTGGCCAGATTGACCGCTATATTACTTGGCCAGCGCAAGCCTTGTCATACAAAATTGGTGAGCTTAAAATTCGTCAATTGCGTGCCAAAGCCGAACAAGCATTGGGCAATAAATTCGATATTAGAGCCTTTCATGATCAAATGCTGAAAAATGGTAGCTTACCTATGGCGCTGCTTGAAGAGTTAACCATGGACTGGATAGCGCAGCAGTTGTAACGGCTAAAATATTTATATCATGCAAAAAAAAAGAGCAATGCCATTAAGTGGTTGCTCTTTTTAGTTACTCCTTATCCCAGCTTAAGCAACCTTGCCCAACCAACCACTTTTCAAAGCTTCATGGTCATCATCATAGTTATTAAGCGAATAAAATAACAGCGACTTGCTAGCTATTGTCAGTTCTTCCAATTCAGTTAACTCAGCTGTTGCTGTACTTAAGATCGACTTGACGTAATTGCATTTTCATAACGGCCGTTTAGTCGTGAGTGACTGGCATATCAGACAGGACTAAAGCCAAGCTGCAGAGGGTAAAATAGGCATAACGTTAAGGCGTAGGTTTGCTGTGCAAATTAATCATGACGGGTCAGGGTCGTTAACGGGCAGTTAACTGAGTGATTTTCTATAGGCAATAAAAAACCCGGTGTAAACCGGGTTTTTAAATAAGCAGTATCAATTACTTGATTTTAGCTTCTTTATACATAACATGCTGACGGATGCGAGGATCAAACTTTTTGATTTCCATCTTTTCAGGCATAGTTTTTTTGTTTTTGTCAGTAGTGTAAAAATGGCCAGTGCCAGCACTAGAAACTAAACGAATTTTATCGCGCATTGCAATTCCTTAAACTTTTTCGCCACGGGCACGGATATCAGTTAATACTGCATCAATACCGTTTTTATCGATAATACGCATTCCTTTCGGAGTTAAGCGTAATTTAACGAAACTATTTTCACTCTCAACCCAAAAACGGTGAGTTTGAAGGTTAGGTAAAAAACGACGACGAGTCGCGTTTCTTGCGTGCGAACGGTTGTTTCCAACCATTGGCTTTTTGCCTGTTACTTGGCAAACTTTAGACATATGAGTACTCCAAAATTAATTTCAGGTCGTGCTGTATTTCCCCAAGACCGTCGCCTCGGGATCCTGAAAAAGGTGGCATATTATAGTGAAAGTGAAAAATGAATGCCAGTATTAATCAACTTTAAAGTGAATAGTTTTTAAAGGCAATATAATTCAATAAGTTAAGATGAATAATTGACATGATCCTAGTGTTTCATGAGTTATTATCATTCGAATCGACTGTTAATAGCACATTTTCAGTCTATTTTATCAGCTAACTATTTACGTGATCTTTCTTTTTGATCTTTTTTAGCCAGTTCATTAGTTAAAAGGTGAATAATAGCTAACATAGCTACTTGAGTATTAAGCGCAAATACTTGTAGCTGTGCTATTGCTGTTTTACGTAAGGCCAATCTGCCAAGGTGAAAATGACGCCCCTGCTGTGCGACTTTTTGCTTGTCACGCCATGTATTCTTTGGAGCTCAAAACAGCTTGCTGAAATACTCACGCATTATTCAATTATTCAATCATTCGGCCATGTTCAGCATACGAATAACAATGACAACCCGCCACAATGATATGATCAAGTACTTTTATATCAATTAACGCCAGTGCTTGTTCTAGTCGATTGGTAATTTGGTTATCGGCAATACTTGGCTCAGCAATACCCGACGGATGATTGTGCGCAAGAATAACCGCACCCGCTTGATATTTTAGTGCGGTCTCAACCACAATGCGTGGGTATACTGCAGCCGCATTAATGGTGCCGTGAAATAAGCGTTCAAACTTTATCACTTGATGCTGAGTATTTAAAAATAGCACAGCGAATACTTCTCGGGTTTCATGGCGCAGTTCAGCTTTTAAAAAGTTTTGCGTGCTCAGTGAAGACGTTAACGCTTGCCCCATTTTCATCTGTTCCGCTAAATAGCGTGTCGACATTTCTAAACATGCTTGTAACTGCACATATTTTGCAATACCTAAACCATGATGCTGGCAAAAGTCATCTAATCCCGCTTGATATATTTGCGAAATACTGCCAAAACTTTTTAATAAATTTCGTGCAAGGTCAACTACATGGCAACCTTTAACGCCTGTGCGTAAGAATATTGCCAGCAGTTCGGCATCACTTAAGCTTTTCGCGCCAAAGTGTAATAACTTCTCTCGTGGTTTTTCACAGTCTGGCCAGTCTTTTAACATAAGTGCATCCTTGCAAAGTGATTTTAATAAAAGTGTGATAATGCTATCTTATTGCCCATTGTCGTTATTAAGATTAGCAGTTTATGCAGATTCTTCAGGGTAAAAAAATCCTATTGGGTATCAGTGGCGGCATTGCCGCCTACAAAACGCCAGAGCTAGTGCGCCGATTAAAAGATAAAGGCGGCGATGTTCGTGTGGTGATGACAGACGGCGCTCAAGCCTTTATTACGCCATTAACCTTACAAGCGGTTTCCGGCAATGCGGTTTCAAGTAGTTTATTAGATACGCAAGCTGAGTTGGCTATGGGCCATATCGAACTGGCAAAATGGGCTGATTTTATTTTAATTGCACCCGCTACAGCCGACCTTATCGCTAAAATTGCCGCCGGGTTGGCAAATGATTTGCTAACCACGCTTTGTTTAGCGACGGCAGCGCCAGTGGCTATTGCACCGGCAATGAACCAACAAATGTGGCATAACCCAGCAACACAAAAAAATATTAACACCTTAATGTCATGGCACTACAGCTTATTTGGTCCAGGTGCTGGCGAACAAGCCTGCGGTGATGTCGGCTTAGGCCGCATGTTAGACGTACCTGAGTTAGTTGAATTAACTTGCCAAGCAATCGTAAAAATGAATAACCCTGATACTGACTTAAATGAGCCAAAACCTTTAACTGGGCAGAAATGGTTAATTACCGCTGGGCCGACACGCGAAGCTATTGACCCTGTGCGTTATATTTCCAACCACAGCTCAGGAAAAATGGGTTTTGCTATTGCCAATGCAGCGCAAAGCCTTGGTGCAGAGGTCACCATCATCTCAGGGCCTGTTAGCTTAGCAACCCCACAAGGTTGCCAAAAAATAGCGGTAACTAGTGCCACAGAGATGCATCAACAGGCTATCGCACTCGCGCCTGATACTGATGTTTTTGTTGCTTGTGCTGCTGTGGCTGACTACCGTATTGATCACATTGCCAGTGAAAAAATTAAAAAATCGCACGATACCATGCAACTTAACTTGATCAAGAACCCTGATATTGTTGCTGATGTTGCTGCACTAGCGCATAAGCCTTTTACGGTTGGCTTCGCCGCTGAAACGCAAAATGTAGAGCATTATGCTCGTGATAAATTGGCCCGTAAAAATCTTGATATGATTGCCGCCAATAACGTTGCTGCTACAGGCCAAGGTTTTAACAGTGACAACAATGCGTTAACGGTATTTACCGCTAGCGATAAAAAAGTTTTACCTTTAATGAGCAAAAATGAGCTTGCCAAACAATTAGTACAACATATTCACCAAACATGGCAAAGTTCTCGATTAAAGAATTAATGTCGGGCGGCTAATTTCAGGCTTGAACATTAGCTAAATAACGCTATACAATCACGCTAATCTTTTAGTAGTAAAACCATCGGCATAATTTATCCATCCGTTTGGTCTGACTGTTGAAAATATAATAACAATAGAGAACCAGTTTTATGTCGGCAACTCAAAAACCTAATCGTAAACAACAAATTTTAGAATGCCTTGCTCATATGCTACAAACCAGCGCAGGGCAGCGGATTACAACGGCAAAACTTGCCGCCGAAGTCGGTGTTTCTGAAGCGGCGCTTTATCGCCATTTTCCATCGAAAGCACGGATGTTTGAAGGCTTAATAGAGTTTATTGAAGAATCTATTTTCTCTCGGGTAAACCTGATATTAACCGACCATAAAGAAGCCTTGATTCGTTGCCATCATATTTTGCATGTATTACTTATTTTTGCTGAGCGTAATCCCGGTATGTGCCGCATTCTTGCCGGTGATGCATTAATGGGGGAAAACGAGCGTTTACGGGCTCGTGTGAATCAATTTTTTGAAAAACTTGAATCACAATTTAAGCAAGTTTTGCGAGAGCGAAAGCTACGAGAAGGTAAAGGTTTCACCATTTCAGAGCAGGCTTTAGCCAACATTTTAATGGCTTATGCTGAAGGTAAAATTAACCAATATGTTCGTTCTGACTTTACCAAGAAACCCAGTAACGATTTTAATGAGCAATGGCAATTTTTAATGGCTGATAAATAGGCCATTGCTGCGAAAAAAATCATGGCGACAAGAGATTAATTGTCATCAGTAAGTAAAAATTTAAGGAAAGCTATTGAGTACGTTAGCACAACTAGAACCAAGCAAGTTATGGCAAATTTTTGATAAAATTTGTAGCATTCCACACCCGTCAAAACACGAGCAAAAAATATCGCTGTGGATCCAAAACTGGGCAACTGAACTCGGGCTAAGTGTTAAAGAAGACGCTATTGGCAACCTCATTATTAAAAAACCCGCCACGGCAGGTATGGAAAATAAAAAGGGCGTTATTTTACAAGCTCATATGGATATGGTGCCACAGAAAAATGCGGCCACTGATCATGATTTTCGTATCGACCCTATCAAGCCATACATAATTACCGAAGCTGATGGTGACTGGGTAACCGCTGAAGGTACGACACTAGGTGCGGATAACGGTATTGGCTTATCATCTGCGTTAGCGGTTCTGGCCAGTGACGATATTGTACACGGCCCGCTAGAAGTTTTAGTCACTATTGATGAAGAAGCGGGCATGACGGGTGCTTTTGGTCTTAAAGCCGGTTGGTTGGACGGTGACTTGTTAATCAATACTGATTCAGAGCAAGAAGGTGAAGTATACATGGGTTGCGCTGGCGGCATTGATGGTGAAGCCACTTTCGCTATTAGTAATGAAAGTGCGCCTGCTGATGTTGAATCATTTAATTTGTCAATTTCGGGTCTTAAAGGTGGGCACTCTGGTGTCGATATTCATACCGGTCGAGCCAACGCTAACCAAGTATTGGTGCGTTTTTTACTCGACGCTAGCAACACTTTAGGTTTACGTTTAACGGAATTAAATGGCGGCAGCTTACGCAATGCTATTCCGCGCGAAGCCGATGCTAGCTTTGTTATTAGCCGGACGAAGATTGAGCCGTTAAAAGCCAAGCTAGCTGAGTATTTAGCAACAGTGCGCCAATCGCTAGGTGCTATCGAAACCCATATCGAGATGTTATTGATTTCGCCTGAAACTTTTGATGAATGTTGGACGCAAGCCAGCCAACATACTATCTTACGTGCACTTAACGCCTGCCCTAATGGTGTGTTGCGGATGAGCGATGACATTGAAGGCATTGTTGAAACCTCCTTAAACTTAGGTGTTATGCGCAGCAAAGGTAATAAATTTGTCGCCATGACTTTGATCCGTAGTTTACATGACGACGGGCGCTTAGCCGCACAAACCATGGTGCAATCTGTGTTTGAGCTCGCTGGTGCGAGTATTAAATTTTCTGGCGCTTACCCTGGTTGGAAACCTGATACCAGCTCAGCATTAATGCAAACTGTGCGTGACACTTATCAAACCCTGTTTAATAAAGTACCTGAAATTATGGTTATTCATGCCGGTCTTGAATGTGGTTTATTCAAAACAGCTTATCCGCATTGGGATATGGTGTCATTTGGCCCAACGATCAAATTCCCTCACTCACCGGATGAAAAAGTACAAATAGCAACCGTTGAGCGCTATTGGCAGTTATTGTTAGCCGTATTAGCCAATATTCCAGAAAAATCGTAAGTGATGCTGTAGCGCCTTATTTTAGTGCGCTACAATTCGCTTTTGTTTTTTCTTTGCTACTCTCATATATAAAGTTTTATCACTATTTGATTAATTCGGATAAAATTCGACCCGATTAACAAAATGTTTGCTAGACTAAAGTCTAATGAACAAGCCATTGTAAACAGCTTAAAATAAGATTGGCATCCTATAAATTTTATAAAGGAAATAACGATATGATTCAGCCAGAAAAAATTATAATAGCTGACGATCATCCATTATTTAGACAAGCATTATTAGGGACATTAAAATTAAAACTCACCCAAACACTTTGGTTGGAAGCACAAACTATAGCTGAGCTAGAACAGCAACTGCGCGACAATAACGACAGTGATCTGCTATTACTAGATTTGCATATTCCGGGTGCCCATGGCTTCAATACCTTAATACATGTACGTAATCATTTTCCACAAATACCGGTTGTAGTGGTATCGGCTCATGAAGACCACGAAACCATACATAAATCTATGGGCTATGGCGCTTCAGGCTTTATTCCAAAGTCTACCCCCGTTGACGATATTTATAATGCCATTCAACAAGTCTTATTAGGTAATGTTTGGACACCCGATGCGTACAATGAGTCGTCACCGATGCAAGACAATAACAATATAGCAGAGCGTGTTGCTAGCCTGACTCAACAACAATATAGAATTTTAATGATGTTCGCCCAAGGCATGCTTAATAAACAAATTGCCTATGATTTAAATGTATCAGAGGCGACCATCAAAGCGCATGCCACGGCAATATTTCGTAAACTTGATGTTCGTAACCGCACACAAGCTGTTATCGTTATTGCTCAACTTGATATTTCTGATGTGCAATTACAAGACTGTTAGTCTGTAGTAACCTGAACTTGAATCACTAAAATTGAAAATAAGTAAGGTTATCACCAGTCATTATTGCAAATATTTTTCTTGCATTTTTTTCGTTAACATCGAACTCATCATCGCCCTAAGCGCGGCAGGTTTTATCAATTTACGCATAAAACCAATATCTGCTACTAGGGCTTTTTCCTCTAGGTTACTATCTGTGGTGGCGGTAATTAACACCGCAGGCACGTAGTGTCGACTCAACTTTCTTAGCGCTGTAATTAACGCGATACCGTTAAAGTCACCATCGAGTTGATAGTCAACTAACAGTATTTCGATATCGTTTTTGTGCTCATCAAAAATTGACAGAGCTTGATGATATGAATCCGCGGCCAATACGTTGCAACCCCATACGGATAATAGCTCAACCATACCACCCAATACATCAGGGTCATTATCGATACACATTACCGTAACATGGCTTAAACCTAAATTAACTACAGGTTTTTTGGCTACTGATTCTCGTTGTGCTCGAGTTCGTTCAACGCCAACGGTAAATTTACAACCCATATTCACTTGTGAACTCAGCGCTAAAGGGTGACCCAGTAATTTAGCTAAGCTTTGGGTAATGTTTAGCCCTAAGCCTAGACCTCCTGCTGAAGAACTCTGCTGATTATTTAACTGGGTAAATTGCTCAAATACCATGGTTTGTTTTTCTTCAGGAATACCTGGACCATTATCTAGCACTTGTATATTAACCATATCTCCTTTCGCTCGTGCCCCTAACAATATCTTACCTGGACTGGCATAACGAAAGGCGTTACCAATTAAATTTTGCAATATTCGGCGTAATAAACTTCGATCTGAACGTAACCACATTGAATTACAGCGTACTCGAAACTCCACTTTATGTTCCACAGCACTGGCAGAAAACTCTTTGGCAATATCATCAAATAAAGATTTCAATGAAAAAGAGCTGATATTGAGTTTTATATTACCACTTTCAATCCGAGAAATTTCTGACAAATCTGCCACTAGGTCATTGGCTACTTTTAAAGAGTGGTCAATATTGTCTACCTGTCGTTGTTGTGTTGCTGTTAAATTTCCTTGGCTAGCTAAAGCTGAGGTAAATAGCCGCGCAGCTTCTAATGGCTGCATTAAGTCATGGCTACAAGCTTTTAAATATAAGCTTTTTTTAATATGCGATTGCTCCGCTTTTTCACGGGCTAAAGCTAAAGCATCGTTGGTTTGCTCTAATTTTTGTGTTCGCTCAAGCACCCGCGTTTCCAAATCCACATTGGCTTCCATTAAACCTCTTTCGGCTTGGCGATAGACGGTAATATCAGAAAATAACATAACAAAGCCACCACCCGGTAGCGGATTACCTTCAATGCGTATGACTCTACCGTCACTATCTTCTCGTTCAGAGCTATGCGGACTGCCATTGCGTAAATGCATTAGGCGTTTACTAACTTGCTCATCAACTTTACCCACACCGCATAAACCTCTAAGTATGTTAAAGCGAATTAAATCACTGACGGGGCTACCTTGAAAAACCAGCTCGCTGGGGTAGTTAAATAAATCAACATACTTTTTGTTCCAGGCAACAAGGTTTAGCTCACTATCAACAATGGAAATCCCTTCACTGGCATTTTCGATCGCACTTTGTAATAAATCTTGGCTATATTGTTGTCGTTGGCTCGACGCTTCTTCCACTAATACCGCCACTTCGTCTAAAGCAATATCACGACCATCCAACGCCGACGATAATACTAAACGGGCAGACGATGCACCCATAACACTCGCCAAAGTATTTTCAGTGTGCTGCAATAATTTTTGGTTATACGCTACATTGCTCATTTGTGTTTTGTCTGTTGCACACTGAAATTGTATAAAACTAGCGCTGGATTTTTCTTCACCAACAAAACGCGAAAGTAACAGCTCAACTTCTTGATAATTGATTTGTTTATTACCTTGTAACTGTAAAGCTTTTGGCGCTTTGTATTCCATAAACAAGGATACTTGCATGCGCTCTTGCACACTTTGACGACTGACATGAGAAAGTAACCACATGGCAATGATGTTAGCGGATAAAGACAACAGACTTGCCATTGAATTAGCCGGTAGAAAGCCGCCTTCAAAGGGGTTTGGATAAAGGCCAAACTGTGGCAGAAAGTTGAGCGTTAACCAAGCACCAAAACCAATCACGATTCCGCCATAAACCGCAGTTAACGTGGCTCTACGCCAATAAAAAGCGGCGACTAATGCTGGCGTTAATTGGGCAAAAGCACCAAAGGCTATTTCACCTAAAGAACTTAAGGTATCTGGTGATGTCATCAAAAACACGCCATAACCTAATAAAATAACAAATAAAATCAATATTTTACGTATAGTTAATAATCGTAAACGGAAATTATCATAATCTGTTTCATGGTGTTTATTTGCTCGATATAACCAAGGAAAAACAATTTCATTACTGAGCATAGTACTCAAAGCAATAGAAGAAATTATGACCATAGAGCTGGCAGCAGATATTGCGCCCAAAAAGGTTAACAGGGTTAACCAAGGTTGTTGCTGATACCAAGGTAGAAATAATACGTAAGCATCAGAGGGAACACTATCGCCCAATAATAACTGTCCTGCTAGCCCTAAGGGTACCGCAAAAATTGCAAATATTAATAAGTAAAGTGGAAAAATTCGACGACTAAGCCAAGTATCTTTTTCATCTTTAAGTTCAACTACCATGACTTGAAATTGCCGTGGTAATGATAAAAATGCCGCCATTGTGATCACTAGCATAGCGAACATTGACATAATATTGGGAAAGTTCAGTTGCTGTTCAAGATTCAGGATAGTCGACGATTGACGCCAAATTTCCATGGGCGAATCAAAGAGCACGTAGGTAACAAAAATACCAACGGCAGCGAAGGCAAACAACTTAACTAAAGATTCAAAGGCTATCGCGAGCATAACACCTGGATGACGTTCAGTCACATCGATATTACGCACACCAAATACTATGGTAAAGCCAGCTAAGACTAAACTAACGATTAACCCAAAATGCCAATTAGCTAAACTCTGCTCTGCTTGCAGCTGTTGAAAAGTATAAACAATGGCTTTTAATTGCAGCGCAATATAAGGCATGGTGCCCACTAAGGCGACTATGGTCACTAAAATGGCTAAGTTATGTGATTTACCAAAGCGAGCAGCTAATAAATCAGCGATCGAAGTCAGATTTAATTTTAAACTAACGCTAATAATGCGTTGAATGAAAGGCCAAGCGAATATAAAGAGTAGTATAGGCCCTAAATATATCGGTAAATGTGAAATGAAATTACTCGACGCTTGTCCAGTAGTGCCTAAAAAACTCCACGACGTACAGTAAACGCCTAGGGTTAATGCATAAATTATCGCCTGGCTTTTGCGTAATAATTTATGACGGTATTTATCTCCAATATAGGCAATAAAAAACAGCAAACCTATATAAGCAAAACTTAAGCCTGCTAATTGCCAATTTGGAAACATAACATTTCTCTATAACTGATATTAATCATCTGATTATATGGATTTATTCAGAGATGTCATTAAACTTAAAGTTCAACGCTAATTTAATGTTTGAGTATAAAACTCCGCAATATATTGGCCACCTTTGATGTTAGCAATAATGCGTAATTTTTGCTTATCACCCTTGTTACTAATATTATTGCGTAAAGGTGTTGGGCTCTGCCAGTAATAGGCATTATCCATCATACCTAAAGGGTAAGCGCTGACTTGGTTGTTATTATCAACTAAAAAAAATGTTGCACTATCGAGTGGAAAAGTCGAATTTAATGTTGTAGTGCCCGCTTTATCATAAATATTAACCTCAAATGTCCCTGATTTCAAAACACACTTTTCATTGATCACATCACAAAGACCAAATGGCACCATATTAAATACTCGTTCTTGATCTGCTTTATTTTCGATATAAAAATCTGACGCTATGTAGCCACCCAAGATAAGAAACGGTGCCACTATTAATGCTGTTCTTGTATGACGATTCATGATTATCCTTATTTTCTTTAGTATTCAAATTTAAAGGTTATTTTACAACTGTGTATCTTACATCAGTTGGTTATCTAGCTTAAAGCCATCCTTAACAATAAAAACTAAAGGCTCCACAAGTGGAGCCTTTATTTAATCGGTATTAAATACCATCACACGCTATTAGTGATCATGTGCTGTTGAAACACCACCATGTGGTGTACGGAAGTTTTCAACTAATTGTTGGATATGAGCTGGCGCTGGACCTGTAAATCTTAATACTGTAAAGGCTACAGCAAAGTTAACAAATGCGCCGACTGAACCAAAGGCATTAGGTGAAATACCAAAGAACCAGTTAGGACCCATATCACCTAAGAAAGATGTACCTGGAATAAACATAAGGCCTTTGTGTTGGAACACATAAAGCATAGTTACACCGATACCTGAACACATACCCCATACTGCTGCAGTGCCACTCATTTTCTTAGAAAATATACCCATCATTAGTGCTGGGAATATTGATGATGCAGCTAAACCAAAGGCTAGTGCAACCGTTCCTGCGGCAAAGCCAGGCGGATTTAAACCCAACCAGCCAGCGACCAGAACCGATATGGTCATCACAATTCGACCTGCTAGTAACTCATTTTTCTCAGTTAAATCGGGCGTTAATATACCTTTCATTAAATCATGGGAAATAGATGAGGATATTGCTAATAGTAAACCTGCTGCAGTAGATAAAGCGGCAGCCAAACCACCAGCGGCAACTAATGCAATTACCCAGTTTGGTAAGTTTGCGATTGCAGGGTTAGCCAATACCATAATGTCACGGTCAACTTTAATCATTTCATTCGTTGTTTTATCAGCGTTGTATTGTATTTTACCATCGCCGTTTTTATCTTCGAATTGTAATAAACCCGTTTTTTCCCAGTCTTTAAACCACTGAGGACGTTCAGCATATTCCATATTTTGACCGGCTGCTGGCTCAATAGTGTTCATTAAGTTCAAACGAGCCATAGCGCCAACTGCTGGAGCAACTGTGTATAACAAAGCGATAAAAACTAAAGCATAACCTGCTGATTGACGTGCTGCTTTTACTGAAGGAACAGTGAAGAAGCGCATGATAACGTGAGGTAAACCTGCTGTACCTATCATCAGTGACAAGGTATAGGCGAACATATTTACTGAGCTACCCATGTTATCAGTAGTGTATTCTTTAAAACCAAGATCAGTGACTACCATGTCCAGCTTATCAAGTAAGTAAACACCACTACCATCTGCCAAGGTAGAACCTAAGCCTAGTTGTGGAATTGGGTTACCTGTTAACTGTAAAGAAATAAATACTGCTGGAATGGTGTAAGCAAAAATCAATACACAATACTGAGCAATTTGCGTGTAAGTAATACCTTTCATACCACCGAGTACCGCATAAACCCAAACAACGAACATACCGATGTAAAGGCCTAAATCATAATCAACTTCTAAGAAGCGAGAGAAAGCAACACCCACACCTTTCATTTGACCTATGATGTAAGTTAATGAAGCTATGATTAAACAAGCAACCGCAACAATACGTGCAGTTTTTGAATAATAACGATCAAAAATAAACTCAGGTACAGTAAATTTACCGTGTTTACGCATATAAGGTGCAAGCAACATGGCGAGTAATACATAACCACCTGTCCAACCCATTAGGAATACAGAACCGCCATAACCTAAGAATGAGATCATACCAGCCATTGAAATGAATGACGCAGCACTCATCCAATCGGCACCGATAGCCATACCATTTTGCATTGGCGTAATACCACCACCAGCGACATAGAAATCACTGGTTGAAGCCGCACGCGCCCACCAAGCAATACCAAAGTAAACGGCGAAAGAACCGAACACGGCAATGTAAGTATAAAGTTTTAACTCATCCATTATGATTCCTCCACGTTATATTTTTTATCAAGTTCGTTCATTTTTTTGGTATACCAAAAAACTAAACCGACAAATGTGTAAATCGAACCTTGTTGTGCAAACCAGAAACCTAGCTTATACCCACCTAGACGTATCTCATTTAATGGTTCAACAAGCAGTAAACCAAAACCAAATGAAACTACGAACCAAATAACAAGACTTATAAATATTAGGCGCAGATTCTCTGACCAATATGTTGCATTACCTTCCATCATTCTCTCCTAGCAATTATTCCTATTAAACCTGTTTAGCTTAATAGGCACAGCGTTTTATGATTTTTATACGCTTTATACCCGTTGTTTAAAGTAAGGTTGACTATTAATTCGACCAGCTAGCACAAGCAAACTTGGATAAATGAATACTTAACCTACTCTAGGCTACACACTAACAATCTTTTTTCGACTCTCATATTAAACTTTAGTCTAGAACACAGGTGAAATAGTTGACTTAAGGGTTAGAATTCATCTAAATACACTCAGGATACTTATTGGAGATATTGCCATGGACTCAGCATTAACCGAAATCAGTGAATTTATACAAGCGATTCCTCCGATGGATTTATTGCCTAGTAATATCATTGAACAAGTCGTTAAAGAGATCAGTATTTGTTATGTGCGTAGGGGGCAGTCGCTACCTCCAGAGGGTATTGTAGCAGCGAACCTCTACATCTTACGCAAAGGTGCATTAAGTTATGTCACTGAAAATGATGAGTTATTGGGGAAATATAGTGAAGGTGATATTTGTACCGCTTTTTGCCTAAATAATGATGACAAAGCTAAAGTTACCTCTGATGAAGATACCTTGCTTTACAGCATCAACTACCATAACTTTCACCAGCTGGTCAGTGAATATCCCGATGTGCTGGCATTTTTTCAGCAAACATCTGAGCAACGCCTCAATAAAAAAATGCTGCAAGTTAATGAAGACGCTATTTTAAATTCTTCATTACTTAATCGCTCAATCGCTCATTTTTGTCATGACCCTGTTTTTACCGTAAGTCCTGACACTAGTATTCAACAAGCGGCTATTTTGATGACAGAACAAGGTTTTTCATGTTTGGTTATTGTACAAAATGATCAGTTACTCGGCATAGTCACCGACAAAGATATTCGTCGGCGCTGTGTGGCGCAAGGTTTAGGTATTGATCAACCTGTTAGCATAATCATGACCGATGACATGGCGACAATCGATATTAAAAGTACCGCCTATGACGCGTTAATGATGATGACACAAAAGCATATTCATCATTTACCTGTCACTGCAGATAGCCAACTCAAAGGCATGATCACTGTGACTGATTTAATGAATAACGAAGGGCAAAATGCCATTAACATTACCAGCATTATTCATAAAGCAAAGTCGGTCGACGAACTCATCGAAATCAGTAGCATGATACCCAAACTGCAAATTCGGATGGCAAAACTAGGCACTACTGCTGATCATGTCGGTAAAAGTATTAGTGCCATTACCATGGCGTTTACCATTCGATTAATTGAAATGGCGGAAAAATTATTAGGTCCACCACCTGTGCCTTATGCCTGGTTGGCCGCAGGCTCGCAAGGAAGACAAGAGCAATTTGCTCACTCAGATCAAGACAACGCCTTGATCATTTCAAACGACATGCAACCACAGCATGGCTACTGGTTTAAAGATCTTGCTACTTTTGTTTCTGATGGCTTAGCCGCTTGTGGTTTTATTTACTGCCCTGGTAATGTCATGGCGACAAATCCCCAGTGGTGTCAAACACAAAAAAAATGGTCACAATATTTTGCCCAGTGGATTAACACACCAGACCCAAAAGCCTTAATGCATTGCAGCACTTTTTTTGACTTAATCACGGTTTATGGCGAGAGTAGTTTACTCGAGCAAGTTCGAGTGAAAATGTTAAAAAAAACCCAAAGTAGCACATTATTTATTGCACACTTATCGCGTAATGCTTTAAATTTAAGGCCACCATTAGGTTTTTTCCGTGATTTTGTCTTAATTCAAGATGGCGAAAATAAAGCCACACTAGATTTAAAACACAACGGTATTGCCCCAATAGTTGATCTGGCTCGTATTTATGCACTATCTGAGGGGATTTCTTCGGTCAATACCATAGAGCGGTTAAAGCAAGCCGCAGGAACACCTTCATTAACCAAAGCATCGGCAGCAAACCTTATTGATGCCTACGAATTTTTAAGTATGCTGCGCATGATGCACCAAGCCAACAAATTACAAAAAGGACAACAGCCTAATAACTACTTGTCACCTAAAGAGATATCTAAACTCGAGCGTGAACACTTAAAAGATGCCTTTAAAGTGATCAAAACCATGCAAGACAGCCGTCAGTCAACCTATTAGCGATAGTCATTTATTATGTTAAACCATCATCCATTAACTTGCTGGCTATTCGGTTACGAAGCACAACGTAAACGTATGCTAAAAAAGGCGCCTGAAGGGCCATTGCGTGATTTTCTCAGCGTACCCTTTCCACCGCTTTACACGCCGTTGAATTGTATTCCAATTTTAGCGGTAGATTTTGAAACCACAGGTTTAGATGCCGTGCAAGATCAGTTACTCAGTGTCGGTTGCGTAGAATTAAACCATAATCAAATAACGCTTGGCAGCAGTTATCACCAAATTATTAACGCTAAAGGTAGTTTAAAGGCCAATAATGTTACTATTCATCAAATTACTGACGATCAAAAAGACCAAGGTCAGCCCTTAGCTGAGGTCATAGAACAATTACTTAAGCGCCTTGCAGGCAAAGTGATGTTAGTGCACTTTGCCCGTATTGAACGACAGTTTTTGCGACAAGCCTGCCTTGAACTCTATGGTATGGCGCCACCATTTCCCATCATAGACACCTTAGTGGTCGCTAAAAGAATACTCGATAAAAGAGATGTGGCCTACGACCCTTCTGAATTAAGACTGTTAGCCTTACGCGAAAAGTACGATCTGCCTGAGCACTATGCCCACAATGCACTCAATGACGCTATCGCAACAGCTGAATTGCTTTTGGCGCAGTTAAGCGAAAGAAGTAAGGATTTGTCACTGCAGCAATTGATTTTATAAGCTGAGTATTAAGCTATTGGCTAGAGCAATAGCCGCTACTATTGAAATACTTAAGGTGCTGACAACAACTTTGCCACACCATGGCGCCTGTACCTGCTGCATTTTAATAGACAGATTGTGCACGTCGAGCACGGCTATGTGGCTAAGTTATTTTAGCCAAATGCAGAAAATAGCTTGGTCTATTGCCAAACTATGAGATAATTATGGTCGCAATCACATACCTATGGTCAATTATGAAACTTTTAGTTCGCAACCTTTCTCGTACGACAACCGAACAGGAACTCCGTATTTTATTTTCTGCTCATGGCACTGTCACTGAATGTAACTTAGTTTTAGACCAAGAAACGGCCAAATCAAAAGGTTTTGCTTTTGTTGTAATGCCTGATGAAAAAGAAGCAAAACTAGCCTTATCTAATCTACATGAAACCAAAATAGCAAAAAATAAAATTCGTGTGAAAATCGCGCAATAATATTAGCCAAACAAGAGAAAAACAAAGCCAGCTATATGCTGGCTTTTTTGTCATTAAATAAAACTAAACCTCGTTAGTACTTGTAGAGTGAGAATACAGCTATTATTCGTACCTATTATTGCTCATACTGAATATCACTAACGTACCAAATTTTTTCACCTTTTGGCGTCTTCACGACCACTTCGTCATCAACGGATTTTTTTAAGCAAGCGCGTGAAATAGGTGAGTCGATTGAAGAAAAATCGTTGCGGCCATAGATCTCTTCTGAGCCGACAATACGAAACCTGAGCGTTTCATTATCGTCATTGTTTAAACTCACCCAAGCCCCAAAAAATACTTTACCTTCTTGTTGTGGTCCGTAATCAACAATCTTTAGCTCTTCAAGTATTTTGCGGAGATAGCGCACACGGCGGTCTATTTCACGTAGGCGTTTTTTGTTGTACTGATAGTCAGCATTTTCACTGCGATCACCTAAGCTTGCCGCCCAGGATACTTTACGAGTGGTTTCAGGACGGTCTTCACGCCACAGTTTATTTAACTCTTGTTGTAATAAAACATAACCCGCTCGGGTGATTAATTTTGTTTTCATAACTTGTACTATAGTTTCAATAACTGGTGATGAAGAGCGTTAGCTGCAAATAATGCAAAAAATAAAACACTCATTTACCCGTCATAATATCGTGAAAAACCTGGCTAGGCTAGTGATACCCATCAACCTAACATATGAAGTCATTGAGTATAATTATTGTTTGATAACAAGTTAGTGTATGAACAGCAAGCTAGTGTTGATGAACCCAGAAGGGCACTAAGGTATTGAGTTTTCTATGCCTTTAAGATGAAAAATACCACGAGGTTACGTGGTATTTTGTCTTACGTTTGTTCTAATGGTTTAGGCTATGTTTGCTTTGGAATGATTTGAATTTCAACCCGGCGATTAAGCGCGCGGCCATTAGCCTTCATGTTATCAGCCACAGATCGAGACTCACCATAACCTATGGTTTTTAAACGACTAGCAACAATATCTTGATTGGTTAGATATTGCTTAACACTGCCGGCACGTTGCTCAGATAAGTTTTGATTAAACTCTGCTCCACCTTGGCTATCCGTATGGCCTTCAATGCTCAACAAGGTTTTCTCATATTTATTTAACACCCGTGCGATATCGTCTAGCGTGCTGTAAAAGCCAGAAGTAATATAAGCTTGGCCAATGGCAAAAGTGATATTGGCCGGCATAATTAAACGTAAGTTATCACCTTCGCGCACCACTTCAATACCTGAGCCTGATAATTCGTCACGAAACTCTTGCTCTTGTTTATCCATATAATCGCCAATAGCCACGCCAGCAAGTGCACCAATGGCAGCGCCCCAAACAGCACGTTTATTCTTATGGTTACTGGTCGACTTACCGAGAATAGCGCCAGTAATTGCGCCAATAGCGGCACCTTTTTCTTTATTGGTGCTTGCACAACCACTAAACGCTAACGAAAGAACCACTAAACTGATGATAGATTTTTTGAATTGCATAAATACGACCTTAAGGAGAATAATACGATTTGAAATAACTTGTTTTATCATACCAAGGAAAAATGAATGGCAGATGAACAAGCGTGGCGATAAGCTTTAACTTGGAATTTAACTTAAGTGATTGTATCAATTTTACCAGCATAAATAACATGTTAAAGCTTAACTCTTTCCATCGCGGTGCCTATATTTACAAAAGTGTGGGTTTTTGGCGTAATGCTGGAGTGATGACCGAGCTGCTTAATACTGCTAAATAGAGGAGGTTTGAGAGGTGCCTAAATATAAAAACACCACGGCTAGCGTGATGTTTTATTTAAATAACGGATGATGTTAACGTTCAAAGTAGGCGTATAAAATGTAGGAATAAAGTTAGCTTTATACCTTACATAGCCCTATTGAAATACCGCATCAACAGCGATCACTTCAACATTTTTACTGGTTAACTTCAGTTGATAGCTTTCGATAATTTTATCGCTAGCTAATAACTCAGCGGGTTTTTCAGCATTATATTTCAATGATGAAACTTGCTCTGACAACAAGCGTTTTTTCATGTCTTCGCCGTCACCTGAAACAAATACATAGTGAATATTATCAGTTTGTAAGTTTTCTTTAATCACACGATTGACATCGGCTAAAGATAATTTAGCAAATTGCCCACGTACATAGTTAACAAATTCTTCGGTTTTATAAAACTCACTATCAAGGGCATAACCTAGTTGCTGATCTTGGCTCGCTACTAGTTGTGGCGCATAGTTAGTTAAATAATTACGCGTTGCTTGAAAGTCTTTTTCGCTCATACCTTTTTCAATGAGCTTATCTAATTCGTATAACGCGGCCCGTGTCGCAAAATGGGCATCATTATTTGAACGTAATGGTCGCAGCCATACTTGAAAAATTTGACTAGAACGGCCTAAGTTTGCATCTGGTTTAGTTTGGTACATGCCACGCGGGAAATATTCGATATATGAATAATCACCGTAGTTCATACCACGTGCTTGGCGTATTTGTTGATACAAGTAGCTATTTGAACTTCTGTGTTCACCAAAGTATGAACGCACTAACCATAGCGCGGCCCAATCTTGGTCATTACGAATAGTATCGATTGGAAAACCGAATGAAACCGCGGTTGATTGTGCATTTTTTTCAACTATGGTCGCATGATGACCTTTTAACACTGGCGCGTTTGCAATGCTTAAGCGTTTTTCATCACCCACAGGTAAGGTCGAAAAATCACTCAATAATTGGCTTTTTAAATCACTTGGCAATGCGCCCGTTATACCCACATGCAATTTAGCCTGCGTAAGTTGTGCGCGATAAAAAGCCTGCACATCATCAAGGGTAATCGCGGCTAAATCAGATAAGTCGCCGCTATTATAATGCTCGTAAGCGTGACCTTGATAAAGTTCGCTATAAAGCACTTCTTTACCTAACTCTTCATCATTAGACGATTTTAGTCCTGATTCAATACCGTCAATTAACTCTTTTTTCAGACGTTTAAAGTCATCTTCGCGCCAGCCTGGGTTAAGTAATTGATCACTGATTAATTGATACCAAGGTTGTGCATTGTCTTTATGCACACGACCAGTAAAGGATATCATTTCTTTATCTAGCTGAGCCGAAAACTGTCCAGCTAATGGGTATAAACCTTGTTGTATGGCTTTATAGCTGCGCGTTTGTGAGCCACCTTGGGTCAACATACTTGCCATTAATGCCGCAACGCCTTTTTTGCCTGCGGGATCAGCCGCGGCACCGGTATAAAACAAAAAATTAACATCAATCAATGGTGAGTCATTGGTATTATCTAATAGCGCAAATTGTGCTTTACTCGCTGGCGTTTTTTTTACTTCACGTTTTGCCACCGCCGCGTTTAAATCAACTTCTTGCTCAAAACCCGTCACCTTATCTAATGCCGATAACGTAACCGTCGTGCGGTTATTATCAATAAAATATTTATTAGCGATACGCTTAATATCGTCAGCGGAGATATTATCGAAGCTGTTATAAAGGTGATTAATCGTTTCAGGGTCGCGATCAAAGTGCATGTAGCTTGCTAGGGTTGAAGCAATTGACTCTGAAGAGTCTAAGCTATTGACGAAGCTATATTTTAAGTTCGATTTTAAATTATCAAGCTTTTCTGTTGAGACTAATTCAGTGCGCGCTTGCGCGTAAGTTTGATTGATGGCATCACGCACAATCGCTAAATCTTTTTCTTCGTTCACCTTAATAAAGACGTGACGTAAACCGGCATCTTTTGTCGCTGGATTGTAGTTAAACATTTGGCTGGCCAACTGCTTGTCAACCACGAGTTCTTGATACAAGGCTGAGTTATTGGAAAAGTATAATTCAGAGATTAAATCTAATGCCGCGCGATCTTTTTTCTTGGGTTGCCAATCAGCCCCTTTATATGACACTAATAACCAATGGCCCGGTAAACCGTCAAATTTTTCATGGACATATTTAGCCGTTTGTTGTTTTGGCTCTGGTGTAATGTTATTAACAAAATCACCTCTTTGCCAATTACCCCAATGTTTTTCTACCATTGCCATAGTCGCTGTGGGCTCAACATCGCCAACAATTACTAACGAAACATATTCAGGTTTATAAAACTGTTTAAAGAACTTTTTGCCATAAGCAACTTGCTCAGGCATAGCTTCTACGTCTTCAAAAAAACCCATGGTAGTATGTTTATAAGTATGGCTGTCAAAGGCCTCTTTACGCACAGCAGCAAGTAATTTACGCACAGGACTGGCATTATTTTTTAAGTATTCACCTTTAACCGTTAATGCTTCAGTTTTAAATTGTGCTTCGGTGTAAGTTAGATTTTTAAAATGATCTGCTTGAATTTCTAATACTTTATCTAAGTGATTTTTAGAGAAATCTAAATGATAATTGGTGTAATCGTTGGTGGTGTAGGCACCATTATCAACACCGGCATTTTTAAATAAATCAGCATAAACCGCTTGTGGGAATTTTTCTGAGCCTTTGAACATCATATGCTCGAAAAAATGTGCAAAGCCGGTTCTACCCACTTCGTCTTCATCACGAGAGCCAACTGAAACTGGAATTTGCACAGAAACCAGATCAGGATAATCGGTTTTTACAATCAGCACGCGTAAGCCATTGTCTAATTCTTTAAAAACATAATTCTGACTGAATACTTTGTTGGTATTGCTGGCAACGGCGGCACTTTGTGCTGTTGAATTTTGGTGAGTTTGGGTGGCTATACAAGCCGACAGCGTCAAGCTGGCCACAATGGCCACAGCTAGATATTTTATTTTCATTATCAATCCCTTTATTGTTATGCTGATATCTTATGAAATTGATGATGTATTTTCACTATTTTCAGCATAAATGTAGCTAATAGTCTGTAACAAAATACATACATCATCAATACCACCAAACAAATTAAGCAGCAATGCCGTCGCGATAAAAAGAGAACTGAGCATGATGAATAATAATTTTATAGATAAAACCGTTATCATTACCGGCGCATCTGCCGGTGTGGGTGCTGCAACGGCAAGAACTTTTGCCCACTTAGGGGCGAATTTAGTCTTAGTGGCTCGTGGACAAGCGGCATTAGATAAAATTACTGAAGAGCTAGCAAGGACAACATCGGTCATCAATATTGCCATGGATATTAACGATCCCACAGCCAATGAAAGCTTGCTGGTCAAAGCAGCGCAGGCCTTTGGTTCGGTTGATGTATTGATCAACAATGCTGGTTTTCATCAACGTGGTGAGGTAGAAAGTAACCACGCAAATGATCTGGCAAAAATGGTTGATGTTAATTTACGTGCGCCGATTCAATTGTCCTGCTTAATCTTGCCGTATTTACGCAAAGCGGGTGGCGGTGCAATAGTTAATGTTGGCTCGCTAGCCGGCAGAACGCCATTGCAGGGCGCGGCAACTTATGCGGCAACAAAAGCAGGCTTGCGAGCATTTACTTACTCGTTAGCCGATGAGCTAAAAGGGACAGGGATTTATGTTGGCGTGGTTTCACCTGGGCCTATTGATACCGGTTTTATTATGTCAGAAATAGATCAGGTAGAAGACATAGTATTCTCACAAGCCATGAGCAGTGCCCAACAAGTTGCCGATGCTATTGTTAGTATTGCTTGTGGTGAAGCAAGCGAAATATCCTTACCCAGAGCCAGTGGCTGGTTAACAACCGTGTCTTATCTTTTCCCGACACTGCGAAGAGTATTACGACCAGCACTCTATCGCAAAGGCCGCAAAGCGAAAGAGCAATATAAGCAAGGTAACACTAAGCTTTAATATAAAACCATAATGTAAAACCATAATCAGTCGTGCTATTTATCTACTTTGAAGTCTTATTTAATGAAGGTAGCGTTATTGAGCGAGTAAGCGGGTTAACACTGGCGTTTGACAGACATCAAGTACCGCGGGTGGTTTTTTAAAAAAGAAAGCATCGTCACGTTTAATACGCTCAGTTAATTTAGTGGCAAACAATTTATTTTCGGTATTTTTCACCGCTAAATGAATTTGTTTTTCTGCGGGGACATCTGCCATCATTTGCATAGATACAATGGGCGTATAGTCAGCACTTGCCACTTCAGTTTCACCCTCTATGGTGGCGGTTCGTGTTATCGCTTGGACATGATTCATGCCATAAATAACGCGGCCAAATATGCTCATAATACGATCTAAATATCTTGGTGCTTGACCATTAGTAATATAAAAATGACTAGAGCCTGAATTGGCATCGTTACCACGTGCCATGGCAATAATGCCCGGACAATGCGTTAACCAAGCACTATCTTCGCTAGGGTTATGAGCCAGTGCAAAACCGTCTTTAAAGCCAGTTTGCTCGGCGAATAAATCCTTGTTTTGCACTAAGGTAAACCGCCAGTTTTTATTGGTTGGCCATTCGCCTTCAAGTGCTAACAAAGGTACTGAGCCATCAAGGCTGCTGTCTTCCTCGGGGCCAGCCTGAGCAACAAAACCATCAATAACTCGATAAAATTTGTTGCCATCGTAATGCCCAGCCTGGGTTAAACGTATAAATTGTTCAACATGCCTTGGCGAGAATTGCGGTGCTAACTCAATCACGACTTCACCGTAAGGTAAGCTTAACAACACCATATTTTCAATCGCGACTGTTCGCCATTCATCTTGATTATTAGCCGGTTGGCCAGCGACGGGTGTTATTATATGTTTTTTAACCCCTTGCTGGGCATTGACTATGGTACTTAATACTAGGGTGCTGAATACGATGAGACTTAACGACAAAGTTAAGCGGTAAAAAATCATCAGCGGTCTTACAAATATTTTACAAAATTTCATGAAATTCCTTTTTAATTTTTATCTAACGTTATCTAACCATGTGATTGATTGTTTAATATTCCACCAAAAATTGCAAACCAAAACATAAATTTTACCACCAGTCTTTAGCCAAAGTAATATCAAATAAATGAATTATTGGCGCAACAGCAGGCAATTGATACCATATAGTAAAATTAGCAATAGCTAGAGGACTCACTATCTCCCCATTTAAAAGGGTTAAAATAAAAAATGATTGTGTTATAAAAGTGATAAGTAACATAACAACGTACTAAAATTTATATTTTGTATTGAGCTATTTTTCCTGATGAAAAAGTAGCCCACTTAATTATTCAAATCGGTATAACTGACCTTAACATTGACGGAGTTTTTGTGAATAAAAGTTTTATCACCAACTTTTTAGCCCTAATCGCTATTATTATTGGCTATATTGTCAGCAACAATATTATTTTTACCCTAGGTTTATTTGCCTTGTCTGGTGCAATAACCAATTGGCTTGCTATACACATGTTGTTCGAACGCGTGCCTTTTTTGTACGGCTCAGGGGTTATTCCCGCGCGTTTTGAAGACTTTAAAATTGCCATTCGCGCTTTAATGATGGAGCAATTTTTTACCGAAGAAAATATTGACCGTTTTTTAGCCGGTAACGACAACCCAGCCACGGCGATTAATCTTGCCCCCGTTATTAATAAAGTCGACTTATCACCTGCCTTTGATAATTTAGTCATCGTCATTGAACAGTCTTCTTTTGGTGGCATGTTAGCTATGGTCGGTGGCACTGAAGCACTACAACCTATGCGTGAGCCCTTTATTGAAAAAATGCGCGCATCGGTCATCGAAATTAGCCAAAGTGAAGAATTTAATGCCATTCTTCGGGAAGAGTTAGAGCAACCTAGCATCATGGCCGGCATGCGCGATAAGGTAAGCGATATTATTGAAAAGCGCCTTAATGAATTAACGCCACAACTCGTCAAAGAAATTGTGCAAAAAATGATCCAAGAGCACTTAGGTTGGCTAGTGGTTTGGGGGGGCGTATTTGGGGGTATTATTGGCTTTATTGCCGCCATAACAACCAAGTTCTAAAGCATGTGCTTTGCTCATCAGCAGTCAGTACAACATAATCGTGACTGACTGCTTTACTACCCTGCTGATTTATCACTAAGGTCGCTAATGAACTAGCTTAATTACCCAGTTAAAAAAGTCATTAATAAAGTCACTAAAACTTTCAGCATATGAAATTTCACTCGTCTAGCGCTTAAATCAAGCTAATAAATAGACAGGTAAATCCTTGTAGTAATCACAACCGATTCAATCCTCTAGCTATATTCATTAATTAACTGGCGATAACTATCCGTGATCAACTAGATTTTTTCGGTTATTTACGATGGGATTTTTTAATCTTTATGCTTTAATTTTCGCCTGATAGCCGTTATGCTAGCGCTTTAATAACAGGGATTAATGCCACAACTCCAAGCTCGGAGTTCAACCGCTCAACTCCCTCTCTTCGTAAAAGGTACACCCAAAATGTTTGGTCGCTTATCAGCGTTGCCTGCCGATCCTATTTTAGGCTTGTTGGCTAAATATCGTGAAGATTCAAATCCTAAAAAAATAGACTTAGGTGTCGGCGTTTACAAAAATGAAGCCGGTCACACGGCAGTTTTACAATGTGTAAAAGCCGCTGAAAAACATCGACTCGATACTGAAGATACCAAGGTTTATATTGGTCCAACAGGTTCAGCACTGTTTAACGAAGAAATGGCTAAATTAATTTTTGGTCATCATAAAGTGTTGCTAGAGAATCGTGCGCGTACCATTTCTACTCCGGGTGGCACAGGGGCATTACGTGTAGCCGCTGAATTTATTAATTCATGTAAAGCGGGTGCAACTATTTGGGTAAGTAACCCAACATGGGCGAATCATACTGGTGTATTTCAAGCCGCAGGGTTAAATGTTAAAACTTATCCCTATTATGACTATGAAAACAAAACCCTTGATTTTGATGGCATGTTAGCGGCATTAAAAGAAGTTAAAGCCGATGATACGGTATTACTCCATGCTTGTTGTCATAACCCAAGTGGTATGGACTTAAACAATGAGCAATGGCAACAAATTGTTGCAGTGGCAAAAGATATTGGCTTTTTACCGCTGATTGATATGGCTTACCAAGGTTTTGGTGAAGGCTTAGACGAAGACGCTTACGGTCTAAGATTAATGGCTGATAGCGTTAAAGAAATGATCGTTTGTAGCTCATGTTCAAAAAACTTTGGTTTGTATCGTGAACGTATTGGCGCTTGTTCTATTATTGGTGAAAGCTCACACAGTGTTGATATCGCTAATTCAGTATTGCTCAGTGTGGTGCGCTGTATTTATTCAATGCCGCCAGCACATGGTGCGGCCTTAGTAGAAACTATTTTGCATTCAGACGAGTTACGCGCCCAATGGCACAGTGAACTACAAGAAATGCGTGACCGCATTAACGGCAATCGCCAGCTACTAGTGGATAAACTGATTGAAAATGGCGTAACGCGCGATTTTAGCTTTATTCCGCGTCAAAAAGGCATGTTTTCTTTCTTAGGCATAACCCCTGAGCAAGTACAACAATTGCAAGACGAATACAGTATTTATATGGTGGGTTCAAGCCGTATGAGTATTGCCGGCATTGCTAATCGCAACGTTGACTACTTAGCGCAATCAATCGCGAAAGTGCTATAAGTTATGATTAAATAACTCCATGCATTAATATTATGTGTGGAGTTATTTTCGATTTTACTCGCAACCGGCTACTCTCAACCGACCATTAGCATAACGCCCAAAGATAACCACATTTTTAAACATTGCTTGCCAAGTATTTTTCAGATTTATCTCATCTCTTTAACAAACAACGGCACTCAGCTAAAATTAATTTCAGCATCAGTATATTTAAAAATAAAAACAAGAAAGAGAATGCGTATATAATATGTTGAGCCAGAAAAATTATCGCGTCATGAAAAACCTAACATGAGTCTAAGGCAATGAATGCCACAAGTTTTATCAAAGGATATATGGATGATTAAACCCAAAGCAATAGATCACATCGTATTACGCACAGTACAATATCAGGCACTTATTAACTTCTACTGCGAGGTGTTAGGTTGTGTTGTAGAGCGTACATTGCCAGATGATATCGGTTTAACTCAACTCCGTGCTGGCTCTGCTCTTATCGATATAGTCGATGTAAATGCCGCCTTAGGTAAAGCTGGCGGTCCTGCGCCACAAGCCACTGGCAACAACCTTGATCACTTCTGCCTGCAAATAGAAAAATTTGATGAAAACGAATTAATATCTTATCTCCAAGGTAAGGGGATCGAGGTGGGTGAATTTGAAGAAAGATATGGGGCGCAAGGTATGGGACGTTCACTCTATTTAAAAGATATTGCCGGCAATAACATTGAACTGTGTGCCGCGATATAAAATAAAGAGTTAAGCGCGATTAAGCTGCAGTTACTAGCCACTGCTGTATCGATGTTGAGCACTTTAAAACATACCATG
This sequence comes from Colwellia sp. MB3u-8, assembly GCF_014076985.1. Classification (NCBI taxonomy): domain Bacteria; kingdom Pseudomonadati; phylum Pseudomonadota; class Gammaproteobacteria; order Alteromonadales; family Colwelliaceae; genus Colwellia; species Colwellia sp. MB3u-8. The sequence continues at coordinate 330,212 of NZ_JACGVA010000073.1, read as the reverse complement.
ATCATTAGGGTCACCAACAAGTTGCTGTAGTTTTACGTAAAATTGCTCAAACCATTAAACGCAACTTATCCAATTATAATGGCGCTATACAAGTCATTCCTCATAAAACACTAGCATTGAGCAAATTATGCAGCAAGCTGATGAAAACTTGTTTTAGTTAAAAAAATCCTCAAAATGCTTTTAACCTGCTCGAACTTGATTGGAAAAATCAGTAAATACCGCTCGACATTGCCTGATCCAAGCCAAAAACATCAGGCATTACCAAGACAAATTAATGGGAAACCCGGCAGATTTTAGTTATAGTGCGCGTCATTAACACTGACTACGCCAATTGAAATAGTGCGCAATTCATGACAGTAATTGGCCTTACTATTAGCTGTTATTTACTCAGCTACCAAGGATAAATTGTGACAACTAAAGGCAACCTTTTCATTCTATCTGCCCCTAGTGGTGCAGGTAAATCGAGTTTAATCTCCGCTTTACTTAAACAAACATCAGCAAGACCCATGCAAGTGTCTGTTTCGCACACAACACGCGATCCTCGTCCCGGTGAAGTCGACGGTCAACACTATCACTTTGTTAGCAAAGAGCAATTTAAACGTGCCATTGCGGATAATCACTTTTACGAACACGCCGCGGTGTTTGGTAACTACTATGGCACCAGTGAAATAGCGATAGATCAACAGCTTGCACAAGGCATTGATGTTTTTCTTGATATTGACTGGCAAGGGGCACAGCAAGTTAGAATAAAGAAACCAGACGTAACCACCATCTTTATTAGCCCACCATCAAAACAAGCATTAGAAGAGCGCTTGCGTGGCCGTGGCCAAGACAGTGAAGAGGTTATTCAAGCTCGTATGGCACAAGCACAAGCAGAATGTTCACACTATCAAGAATTTGACTACATTATTATCAATGATGATTTTCAGCAAGCCTTAACGGACTTGACCACAGTAGTGAATAATCAGCGTTTAAAGCGCAGTCAGCAAGCTTGCGAGCATCAAGGCTTATTTGAAGAGTTATTAGCGTAAGGCGCTTGCTTATTTACCGTTAGATAAAGTAAACTACGCGACTATTTTATAAATTTAATTGCTGGAGTGACCACATGGCTCGCGTAACTGTTGAAGATGCCGTAGAAAAAGTCGGTAATCGTTTTGATTTGGTGCTAATTGCATCTCGTCGTGCTCGTCAAATTGCTACGGGCGGAAAAGACCCATTGGTTGATCCTGAAAATGACAAACCAACAGTAATAGCTTTGCGTGAAATCGAAGCCGGTCTTATCACCACTGCAGTAATGGACAAGTCTGATCGTCATGAACAAGTACAACAAGATGATGAAGAATTAGACAAGATTGCAGCCATTGTTGGTGGCAATCAATAATATTCGCTTACGTTTAACGTTAGTTGCGACATAAAAAACGCGTAAATTACCTCACAGTGATTTACGCGTTTTTTATTATCTGTTAGGTTTGAGTAAATGAATAATAAAAATTCGTGCTAGTGCGCTTAAACATTGGCATAGCGGCAAAATAATCGTATTCTAAACCTATCGCTAAAAGCTGAGCCACTCTCATCATTAAGGAATTACTGAGTGTACCTTTTTGAACCACTAAAAAAACACGTATCAAGTTATCTATCCAAGGTACAAATTGACCTACTAAAGCAGGCCTATATTGTTGCGCGTGAAGCACATGACGGCCAAATGCGCTCAAGTGGTGAACCCTATATAACGCACCCAGTGGCCGTTGCCCTTAATCTTGCGAAAATGCATTTAGATCACGAAACCTTAATGGCTGCTTTGCTACATGACGTGATTGAAGATACCGCGACCACGAAAGACCAGTTAGCCGAATTATTTGGCCATACGGTGGCAGAGCTGGTTGAAGGTGTGAGTAAACTCGACAAGCTCAAATTTGATAATAAAGAAGAAATGCAAGCGGAAAACTTTCGCAAAATGGTTTTGGCCATGGTGCAAGATATTCGTGTTATTTTAATCAAACTTGCCGATCGCACCCACAACATGCGAACTTTAGGGGCATTGCGACCTGATAAACGTCGACGAATAGCCCGTGAAACATTAGATATCTATGCGCCAATCGCCAATCGCTTGGGTATTCATGACATTAAAAATGAACTGGAGGCTTTAGGCTTTGAAGCCCTCTATCCGATGCGCGCACGAGCATTAAAGTCAGCCGTAAAACAAGCACGTGGCAACCGTAAAGAAATTATCAACAATATCCAAGCAGAGTTGACCAGCCGCTTAGCGGAAAGTGGCATTAAAGCTGAAGTTGTTGGTCGAGTAAAGCATCTTTATTCCATCTATAAAAAAATGAAAAATAAAGAATTAATGTTCAATGAAGTCATGGACATTTATGCCTTTAGAATTATTGTTGGTGACAAAATTGATGACTGCTATCGCGCTTTAGGGGCCGCTCATAATTTGTATAAGCCCATTGAGTCACGTTTTAAAGACTATATAGCCATACCAAAAACTAACGGCTATCAATCACTGCATACCTCTTTAATTGGCCCTCATGGTATTCCCGTTGAAATTCAAATTCGTACCCACGATATGGATCAAATGGCCGATAAAGGTGTTGCCGCTCACTGGTTATATAAACAAGACGGCAAAGATACCGGCACTACAGCGCAAATGAAAGCCCGTCGCTGGATGCAAAGTTTATTAGAATTACAACAAAGTGCGGGTAGCTCATTTGAGTTTATCGAAAATGTAAAATCAGATCTTTTTCCAGAAGAAATTTACGTTTTTACTCCCGACGGCCGTATTATCGAATTGCCTATGGGGGCAACAGCGGTCGATTTTGCTTATGCCGTGCATACCGACGTTGGTAACTCATGCGTTGGCGTAAAAGTTGAACGTAAACCCTATCCATTAAGCCAAGCCTTAGATTCAGGTCAAACTATCGAAGTGGTGACCTCTTCTGCTGCCCGACCTAACGCGACTTGGCTTAACTTTGTCGTTACCGCAAAAGCGCGCTTGCAGATTCGTACCTACTTGCGATCACAAGAAAAAACTGAGTCGCTTGCCTTAGGTCGACGCTTACTAAGCCACGCTCTTGGGACCACAAAACTCGAAGACATTGCCGCAGAAAAATTGTGCCAAGTGGTTAAAGACACCGGCAATAAAACCACTGAAGAATTACTGATCAATATAGGTCTTGGTAATGCATTAAGCATAGGTATCGCTAAACGTTTAAAAGACGAATTTACTGACGAGTCTGATATACAACCCAAGACTAAAAATAAAATGCCGATAAAAGGCACCGAAGGTATGATGGTCAGTTATGGTAAGTGCTGTAGACCTATTCCTGGTGATTCTATTCTGGCTTATTTAAGTCCTGGTAAAGGCTTAATGGTACACCAACATGGCTGTAGAAATAATAAAGGTCATGAACAAGGTAGTTTGTTCCCGGTCCGATGGGATACAGATATTGACCGCGATTTTATTGCCAAATTACGTATCGAAATTCTCAATCATAAAGGTGCACTTGCCGCTTTAACCAGTGTTGTTGCCCGTTGTGGCTCAAATGTTCACACACTAAATTCTGGTGAGAAAGAGTCCGGACTGTACTTGATTGATATAGAAATCACCTGTCGGAACAGGGTGCATCTTGCCAAAATCATTCGAAAAATTAAAGTCATGGGCGACGTTCAACGCGTTGTGCGTAACAAATAGGAAAGCTTAGGAACACTATGAAAACAATTATTAATACAGAAAACGCTCCCAGTGCAATCGGTACCTATAGCCAAGCGGTAAAAGTCAATAATACCGTTTATCTATCAGGCCAAATTCCCTTAGTACCTGAAACTATGGAAATTATTTCTGAAGATTTTGCTGAGCAAACACAACAGGTCTTTAAAAATATTGTCGCCGTATGCGAAGCGGCAGGCGGCAATATCAATGACATGGTAAAAGTGAATATATTTTTACAAGATTTAGCCAACTTCGCTACTGTTAACGAAATTATGAGCCAATATTTTCAACAACCTTATCCAGCAAGAGCAGCGGTACAGGTAGCACGTTTGCCAAAAGACGTTGCCATCGAAATTGACGGTATTATGGAATTACCCAATTACAGTTAACATCAAGCCATAACACTACTTACCGGCAAGCAACACTGATAAAAGCTTGCCAATATTTTACTCAACATTAGAACCAGTATATGACTCCGGATAGACTACAAAGAATTAACAGCATGTTAGATCAACGCCAACCTGATTTAACCGTATGTATGGAAGGTGTGCACAAAACTCATAACCTAGCTGCCGTAGTTCGCACGGCAGATGCCGTTGGTGTTAGCGATGTACATGCCGTATGGAAAAATGAAACCATGCGCATATCTGGCGGCAGTGCGGCAGGTAGTCAAAACTGGATAGAAGTGCATAATTATAACCGCACCGAAGACGCAATTACCGAGTTAAAAAAGCAAGGTATGCAGGTGCTGGTAACTAACTTGTCAGCTACAGCTGTCGACTTTCGTGAGATTGACTATACCAAGCCAACCGCTATTATTCTTGGACAAGAAAAGTTTGGCGCCTCGGCTAAAGCACTTGAAATGGCTGACCAAGACATTGTGATTCCTATGGTGGGCATGGTGCAGTCATTAAATGTTTCTGTTGCTTGCTCAGTGGTGTTATATGAAGCCCAACGCCAGCGTCAAGCGGCGGGGTTATATCAACAACCCAGAATAAGCCAACAACGCCGTCAACGGATATTATTTGAAGGTGGCCATCCTATTTTTGCTACCGCCTGCCAACGTAAAGGCTTAGCCTATCCAGAGATCGATGAAGCTGGACAAATTGTGGCATCAGAGCAATGGTGGCAGCAAATGCAAATGACCCAAGCTGCTTGGCAAGATATTGATAACGAATAAATTTCAAACTTATATCAAAGGAGTCAGCGGTGCCTCGCGCAATGGAAGCCTTAACTAATTTAGCCCAAATCCCCGTCACTAGCTTAAAAGGTGTCGGACCCGGTATGGCCACTAAGTTGGAAAAAATTGGTCTAGTGTCACTACAAGACTTACTTTTTCATTTACCGTTGCGTTATGAAGACCGCACACGAGTTACCGCGGTGCGTGATCTTATGCCCGGTCTCTTCACCAATATTATTGGCGAAGTTACCCAAAATGAGATAATACAAGGCAAGCGTAGAATGATGTTAGTCACTATCAATGATGGTACTGGCAGTATTAATCTACGTTTTTTTCACTTTTCGGCTAGTCAAAAAAATAGCCTAGCTGTCGGGCTCAATATCCGCTGTTATGGTGAAATTAGTCGTGGTATGCGTGGCTTTGAAATAGTACACCCAGAATATAAAGCCCTAGATCAAGATCAGGCCTTAACCGCCGCTGAAGAAACCCTAACACCGGTTTATTCAACCACCGACGGTTTACGACAAATTTCTTTACGCAATCTAACCGAACAAGCATTAAAGCACTTGCAGAGTGGCAAAGTAGAAGAACTATTGCCGGTTGAAATTAGTCATCAACAATATAGCTTAGCTGAAGCACTCGCCTTAATTCACCGGCCACCCCCAGAGACCTCAGTGGTCTTAATGGAAGAGGGCAAACACCCAGCACAGCTTAGGCTGATCAAAGAAGAATTATTAGCCCATAACCTCAGTATGTTAAAATTACGTGCCGCCAATGATCATCACCCCGCCGTTGTTCTGGCTATAGACACTCAACTAGAGAAAAACTTTTTAGCGTCACTGCCTTTTACACCGACAGGCGCACAAGCAAAAGTGACGGCAGAAATACGCACTGACCTGTTAAAACCTATGCCCATGATGCGTTTAGTACAAGGTGACGTAGGCTCAGGCAAAACACTCGTTGCCGCATTAGCCGCATTAACCGCTATTGGCCAAGGTTTTCAGGTGGCCTTAATGGCGCCAACAGAAATATTGGCAGAACAACATGCGATTAATTTTGAAAAATGGTTTGGGCCACTGAGTATTTCAGTCGGCTGGTTGGTGGGTAAAACCAAAGCTAAAGCAAGACGCCATGCCTTAGAGCAGATCGAAAATGGTAATATGCAAATGGTTATTGGCACGCATGCTTTGTTTCAAGAGCAAGTGATATTTAACAAACTAGCCCTGATTATTATTGATGAACAACATAAGTTTGGCGTCCACCAGCGTTTATCTTTACGTGAAAAAGGTGCATGGCAAGGCCATTACCCCCATCAGTTAATCATGACAGCTACGCCTATTCCGCGTACTTTAGCCATGACAGCTTATGCAGATTTAGACACTTCAGTGATTGACGAATTGCCGCCGGGACGAACCCCTATTACCACAGTCGCCTTGCCGGACAGTCGCCGAGATGATGTTGTTGAACGCATTCGTCAAGGTTGCACCAAGGATAACCGTCAAGTCTATTGGGTGTGTACGCTCATTGAAGAGTCCGAGGTATTACAATGCCAAGCCGCTGAAGATACTGCGGTGTATTTGCAAGCACAATTATCCGCCTTAAAGGTTGGTTTAGTGCATGGCCGAATGAAGGCGGATGAAAAACAAGCCGTGATGGAGCGTTTTAAGCTTGGCGAACTGGATGTCTTAGTAGCAACAACCGTTATTGAGGTGGGTGTGGATGTGCCTAATGCGAGCTTAATGGTGATTGAAAATCCTGAACGTTTAGGCTTAGCACAACTACATCAATTACGCGGCCGTGTTGGTCGTGGCTTAGTGGCTTCTCACTGTGTGTTAATGTACAAAGCACCTTTGACTAAAACTGCCACCAAACGCTTAAAAGTACTCAGAGAAAGTAACGATGGTTTTGTTATCGCGCAAAAAGATCTCGAAATTCGTGGGCCGGGTGAATTACTTGGCACCAAACAAACCGGTTTGGCGAATCTAAAAATTGCTGACCTGCAACGCGATGCCCACTTAATACCAGAAGTACAACAAGATGCTCACCTGATATGGCAAAAATACCCAGAGCAAGCCAACGCGCTCATTAATCGCTGGTTAGCCAACCGTGAAAAATATTCTAATGCCTGAGACTTAGAGCGGATCACTTGGGTAAATGACTCTATTTACCCATGGCCTTTCAACAGCAAAATAGCGGTAAAGATTATTTGTTGATAAGCTTTTTGCTCCCGATTTTATCTTGTACCCCTTAGATTAACTCAGTGTGCTACTTTTTCCTGCAACAAAAGGGCTAAACTTAAAGCATAAAGTTTAATCAGTCGTCATGTGACTTATCAAGTTTATAACACCGTAGTTTTTCATTTTAACCTTTAAAAATGAACAGCTAATTAATCAACTTGCTATTAATAACCGCCACCGTGATCTCAAGTGTTAATTAATCTAAAAAAATGCGGTAAACTAAGCTTAATTATAGTTAACAGCGAAATCATGATGTCTTCACACGATCAAAATCATCCGATTAATAATGACACTAGTGACGAAAAAACGACCCATTTTGGCTTTCAGACGGTCGAAAAAAATGAAAAAGAGTCGAAAGTTGCCAGCGTGTTTCATTCTGTTGCTCAGCAATATGACGTGATGAATGATTTAATGTCATTTGGCATTCATCGCTTATGGAAACGTTTTACTATCGATGCCAGTGGCGTACGCCCGGGTAATAAAGTACTAGACTTAGCCGGTGGTACCGGCGATTTAACGGCAAAATTTTCTCAACTTGTTGGCCGTGAAGGTAAAGTCATATTAGCCGATATCAATAGCTCAATGCTCAATGTTGGGCGCGATAAATTGCGTGACCTTGGTTTAGTGCAAAATATTGAATACGTGCAAGCCAACGCGCAATATTTACCGTTTGAAGATAATACCTTTGATATTATCACGATAGCGTTTGGTTTACGCAATGTGACCGATAAAGACATGGCATTGCGCTCTATGTATCGCGTGCTCAAACCAGGTGGCCGTTTATTAGTTTTAGAGTTTTCAAAACCAGAACATGAGTTAGTCAATAAGGCCTACGATTTCTATTCTTTTAACATCTTACCTAAAATAGGTGAGTTAGTGGCAAAAGACGGTGATAGTTACCAATATTTAGCCGAGTCTATTCGCATGCACCCGGATCAAGAAACCCTGAAAACCATGATGGATGCCGCTGGCTTTGAACAAACCAGTTTCAAAAATTTAACCGGTGGGGTAGTGGCACTGCATAAAGGTTATAAGTTTTAGCCTTATGCCTCAAACTATTAGTCAGCAACTCATGTTTGCTCAAACCCTAAGTGCGATACTTGAAACCGTTATCAATCAGTTTCTGGGCTATAATTTGCACGGTATGCGGGCCTTAAAGCCTTTGTCTGAGAAAACACTCACCATTAAACTGGCAGAATTACCGTTTCCTTTAAGCTTTACCGTTAGTGATGAAAAAATTCATGTTAGCAGTAATAATGAAGATAATGATTGCTGTTTAATCACCAGTATCAGCAGCTTAATTGAGTTAAAAAAAGAGCAACAACTGACGGATTTAATTAAAAAAGATAAACTCGATATTCAAGGTGATTTAAAAGTAGCTCAGCGCTTTGCTGACATTGCCCAAACACTTGATATTGATTGGCAAAGTGAGTTAGCTAAACGTATTGGTGATATTCCTGCCTACAAATTAGGTCAACTGGGTCGCAAGCTATTAAAGACCTTAAACTTTGCTGGGACAAAAATTCAAGCAGATGCCAGCGATTGGCTAATACATCAGCAGCGCCTAATAATAACAGCCACTGAAATGTCTTATTTTAATCATGATGTTGAAAATGTAGAACAACAAGTTAGTGCTTTAAGCCAACGACTTGATCAATTAACTAAACACATAAGCAAATTATCATAAGGGTCTGTGGTGAGCAGTAAACGTTTATACAAAATAGTAAAAACCTTTCTTCAGTTTGGGCTTGATGAGCTTTTACCTGAAAAGTACCTGCCATGGTATATGAAAATATTGCGCAGCTCATTGTTTTGGCTGAAAAACAAACACCGAGAAAAAACTCAGGCGCAGCGCTTTCGAATGGCGATAGAGTCATTGGGCCCAGTATTTGTTAAGTTTGGTCAAATGCTCTCCACCCGTCGAGATTTATTGCCAGACGACTTCGCCAATGAATTAACCTTATTGCAAGATAAAGTCGCTGCCTTTGCTGGCGAAGATGCTGAAAAAATTATTATCGCGGCCATTGGCGCAGAAATTTTTGCACAACAATTTAAAGACTTTGATCTAACGCCTTTAGCATCAGCCTCTATTGCCCAAGTGCACACGGCTACCTTGTTACAACCAGAGGGCGAGCAAGAGGTGGTGTTAAAAGTATTACGACCTAACATTACAGCAACCATAATAGCTGACCTGAACGTGATGTCACTGTTTGCCAACATTGTTGCTCGTTGGTTACCCGATGGCAAACGCTTACATCCTCTAGAAGTTGTCGCTGAATATAAAAAAACCATGTTAGAAGAATTAGATTTAAACCGTGAAGCAGCTAATGCTATGCAATTAAAACGCAATTTTAGCCAGGGGCGAGATAGCGACAAGGTGCTTTATGTGCCTAAAGTCTACAGCGAATATTGTTCGAAAAATGTTATGGTAATGGAACGTATTTATGGCGTAGGTGTTGGGGAAGTTGAGACTTTACTAGCAAAAAACGTTAACATGAAGTTACTCGCTGAACGTGGTGTTGAAGTCTTTTTCACTCAAGTATTTCGCGACAGTTTTTTTCATGCGGACATGCACCCAGGTAACGTATTTGTTGATGCAACGAAGCCAAATGACCCCACTTGGATTGCCATTGATTACGGTATCGTTGGCACCTTAAACCGCGAAGATAAACGCTATTTAGCGGAAAATTTTGTGGCTTTTTTTAACCGTGACTACCGTAAAGTGGCACAATTACATGTCGACTCAGGCTGGGTACCCAGTGACACAAGTGTTGATGAATTTGAGTTTGCCATACGGACAGTATGTGAGCCTATCTTCAACAAACCTTTGTCTGAAATTTCTTTTGGTCAGGTATTAGTCAATCTTTTTAATACTGCACGTCGCTTTAATATGGAATTACAACCCCAGCTAGTCTTACTGCAAAAAACCCTACTTTATATCGAGGGCTTAGGCCGACAGCTTTACCCGGCTTTAGATCTTTGGCAAACCGCCAAGCCATTTTTAGAAAAATGGGTCAAAGAACAAATGGGCATCAAAGCGGTAATTAAGAAAGTAAAAGACAACTTACCCTTTTGGAACGAAAAACTGCCCGAGATACCTGACTTAGTCTACGATTACCTAAAAACTAATCGAGCAGCACAACGTCAGCAATTAATGACATTGAAACAAATACAGTTGCAACAACAGCAACACAGCAAGCAAATAACCAAACTGGTCGTTATAGCCACGCTGGTTATTTGCTTGACCATTAGCTTTACTTAATAACCATTTGAGCTTGACTAGATACAGGGCCAGAACCCATTTTTTAGGTTAAGTCTTAAGTCTAAGTAATAAAAAACAAATTAATTCAACAGGATAAAACATGACTAACAACGAAGTTTTACATCACATTCGTTATATATTTAGCTTAAACAATGAAAAAATAGCCGCTATTTTTCAATTAGCCGCATGCCCACAAAGCGATGAAGAAATTAACAATTTTTTCCGCAAAAATGGTGAACAAGCATTTGCTCGTATTGCTGATAATACCTTAGCGAGTTTTCTTGATGGCTTAATAATAGAATGTCGAGGAGCAAAAGAGGGTGCGCAAGCGCAGTTGGATCAGCCAATAAATAACAATATTGTCTTTAACAAAGTAAAAATTGCTCTCGCGTTAAAAGCTGAAGATATTATTGCCTTGCTTGACTCTGCTGAATTAACCTTAAGTAAACATGAACTCAGTGCTTTTTTCCGTAAACCTGAGCACAAACACTTCCGTGCTTGTAACGACGACACCTTATTGAAATTCTTTAATGGCTTACACTTAAAAAATCATCAAGCTATTGTAGAAATAAAAGAGTAATAGCGAACTTAATGACACTAGCTAGGTCATCTATGGTCTAGCTAGGCTTCTCTGCCACTGCTTTCTCTACCACCACACAATTACGGCCACTATCTTTTGCTAGATATAACGCCGCGTCTGCTCGACTAATCCAAGCTTCAGCCGTTTCATACGCTCGATATTTTGCGACACCAATTGAAACGGTTACTGCGATATCATCTACAAAAGTAGACTCAGCGATTAAGGCACATAATTTTTCAGCGACCCGCTTCGCTTCAGCTAAATTGATATTTAACGGTAAAAGAATAAACTCTTCACCACCATAACGATATAAAGCATCCATTGATCTACTATGTTTTTTAATCAAGGCGACCAACTCAACTAAGACTATATCGCCATTAGCATGGCCATAATCATCATTAATTTTTTTAAAATGATCTAAATCTAATAACAATAATGAGACGTTAGAAGCAGTTCTCTTTTGATCAGCAAGAATATTTTCCAGTGTTAGGTCTAAGGCCCGGCGATTCCCCGACGAGGTTAAGGGGTCAATACTGGCTAATAAGGCCAACTTACTATTGTTTTTCTCGTAGTTATCAAAAATTATATAAGAAAACACTGCGGTTAAAGATAAGGTAAAGCAGATGGTTAAAAACTCTAACGTACTGCTAGTGGGAAATAATGTGATGGCAATGACCATAATAGCGATAAAACATATAATGCCTGCCGATCGTGCGGGCAATATATAGTAAAATGAGATTATAGCGGGGTACAACCAAAGTAAATGTGATTGTCCACGTATGGCCACGATAGTCACAATAGCAAGAGAAAGGAAGATGGTGAATGCCAGTTTTGCAGTATTGACCTTGCGGGTACAATAAACAAAGACAAAGAAAACAGCGGTTACAACCATAAGTGCGGCATCTATAGAGGCCATAACTATATCACCATCAAGCCAGCGCAAATAAACAAATGGCGAAATGGCAATAGCCGCCAACGCACTGAATGTTAGTAGCATTTTCTCTGCTGCTGAACGTTTTGTCATTGAACTTCCCCTTACTCTACTGGTTATTTTCTTGAAGATATTAATTTAGCCATCCACTTTTAAGATAAAAAAATTATATAAATAATTCATATAGATGGTACAAATAGATAAATAAGAGCCACCGCAGTGTATATTATTTTTTATTTTTTAACATCTCACGTAAACCCGCTACGCCCATTTTTGCCGTGGCTTGCTTTTTTTCTATACTTTGCTTAGTTTGCGTTAATTCCCAGCTTAAATCATCTTGTGGTAATTCATGTAAAAACCGACTGGCTTCTGTACGAGAAACTTCGCCATACTGTCGCCGTTCTCGCGCATAAGTAAATATTAACTCTCGCTTGGCCCGTGTAATGCCAACATAGGCTAAACGACGCTCTTCTTCTACATTACCCTCATCCATACTGGTTTGATGAGGCAATAAACCTTCTTCCATGCCAATGAGAAAAACATAAGGAAATTCTAGGCCTTTTGAACCATGCAAGGTCATTAACTGAACTTGGTCAGTATCTTCTTCATCCTCATTGCGCTCCATCATGTCACGCAAGGTTAAGCGTGTAACCACTTGCGCTAAGGTCATGGGCTCTTCATCTTCTACACCTTCGAGCATTTGCGTTACCCAACTAAACAACTGGGTCACGTTTTTCATACGCATTTCAGCCGCTTTTGCGCTCGGTGAGCTATCGTATAACCAATCTTCATAGTTAATTTCACGCACCATAGAGCGCAATACCACAGAGGTATCGCCTCGCTCGGCATGATCGGCAGTTTCGACTAACCAACGGGTAAATTTTTGCACACTGATCAGGCCGCGACCCCCCAGATGTTGTTCTAAGCCTAATTCAAAACTAGCCGCAAACATGCTAATTTGACGCATATTAGCGTAGCTACCCAGTTTTTCTAGCGTGGTTGGGCCAATCTCTCGACGTGGAACATTCACAATCCGTAAAAAGGCATTATCATCGTCTGGATTTACTAACAGCCTTAAAAACGCCATCATGTCTTTGATTTCAGCACGAGAGAAAAACGAGGTGCCACCATTGATTTTATAAGGTATACGGTTGGTCATTAGCGCTTTTTCAAGTAAGCGCGACTGATGATTACCACGATATAAAATCGCATAATCTTTATATTTACTCTTATTTAAAAAGCGGTGGCCGATTAATTCACCCACCACGCGCTCAACCTCGTGGTCTTCATTTTTAGTTTGTAGCACCCGTAACGCCACGCCGTAATTGAGCTCACTAAATAGCGCTTTGTCATAAACATGAGGGTTATTAGCAATCAGCGTATTGGCACATTTTAAAATACGGCCACTGGAACGGTAGTTTTGCTCAAGCTTAATCAGCTTAAGATTGGGATAGTCTTTGCCTAATAGCACTAAATTTTGCGGTTTAGCGCCACGCCATGAGTATATTGATTGGTCATCATCGCCCACTACGGTCAACAAGCCTTGCTCACCGGTGATCTGCTTGATTAATTCATATTGACTGGCATTAGTATCTTGATATTCGTCTACTAACATATATTGAATTTTTTGCTGCCAACGCGACCGTACTTCTGGGTAATTTCGCATTAACAGTGTTGGAATTAAGATCAAGTCATCAAAGTCTAGCGCGTTATAGGCTTTCATATGCTTTTGATATAGGGCATAAAATTCGGCAAACAGTTGGGCATCCGCATCACTCGCTTGTTTCATCGCGGCGTCTGGCAGGAACAATTCATTTTTCCAATGGGAAATCATTGTCTGTAATTTATTTAATAAATCTTTATCGCCCTCAAGGTGCTCTTGGGTAAGCTCCTTTAATAATGCCAGACTGTCTTGATCATCAAACAAGGTAAAGCCGGGCTTGTAACCTAAGGTTTTTAATTCTTTACGAACAATGTCTAAGCCCAATGAGTGGAAGGTAGAAACAGTTAAGCCACGGGTTAGTGACTTATCCATCATCTTAACCACTCGCTCTTTCATTTCACGCGCCGCTTTATTGGTAAAGGTTACCGCCGCAATATGTTTAGCTTTATAACCACAATTTTGAATTAAGTACGCAATTTTCTGACAAATAACCCCAGTTTTACCACTGCCTGCGCCCGCTAATACTAAGCATGGACCTTCAACATATTTTTTTGCTTCATTTTGACCTGGGTTTAATTTCATTGCTGGGCTTTAACTCAATTGATGAATAATATAGTCAGCTGTCGATTTTACCTGTTTTTATAACAAGACAACATCAACTTTCTCTCTAGTTAGGTAATTTTTTAGCAGCTTTAATGCAGATATTATGATGAAAAGCGCTTACAATAACTGCATTATTTACCAAAAAAGAACTTTCTCATGATTAGTGCTAAAAAAATAGAAGAACTCGCCAAACAAGTCACTGATTCAATGCCTGACGGGTTAAAAGACTTTGCCAATGACATGGAAGATCGCACTAAAATGGTTTTGCAGCGTAAACTGTCACAACTTGACGTAGTAACCCGTGAAGAATTCGATGTGCAAACCCAAGTGTTAATTAAAACCCGCGCTAAATTGACCGATCTTGAAGCAAAAGTTACGGCCTTAGAAGTAAAGTTAGCTGAAAAATAGCACAGTGTTTACCGCCTTAAAGTAATAATAGGCCTGACAAGACAGTGTCATTATTATAGGCGCATAGTTTGTATTTTTTTATAAGATAAACAGCGCCATAGCCATTCTAATGGCCCAAAGGCGTAGTGATTTAACCACCAGCGTGAAAATAGCAATTGAAAGACCACAATTGCGAACACCAGTAACATTTGTGGTGCCCGAGATATTTCACCAAAATAGCCGCCTGCGTAACCATAAAATAGACTACTTAAAATCACTGAATGCATAATGTAATTGGTTAATGCCATTCTGCCCATAGGAATGAATACGGCTAAACGCTTGCGCCATTTCTGAGTAGTTAATAAAGCCATGATCAAGCCAAAATAGCCTGCCGTCATGACAAACTGGCCAATAAAAAATAATGTTTCACCGACCACTTGTAATAACATCACTTGCTTTGCCACCGGATGTTGTGCGACTAACAAGCCAGCCACTTCCAATACAGTGCCTAACCCAAGACCGAGATAGGCTATAATTTTGAAAGCGAGCGCGTGCTCTTGATAGTGCTTCATTATCGAGCTAGACACTAACCAATACCCTAAAATAAAGATGGGTAGTAGCATGGTAAAAGCAAAGGGTAGGGTAAAAGTCAGCATAAATAAGGCGAAATTAAGACGAAATGCGGTTGCCTGCCAGTAGCTACCGTTAGTCAAAGCGTTAATTTCTCTCAGTTCATCGGCTTGTATTTCGGCTTGCTGAGCGACTATTGCTTGCGCTTGTCGTTCTATTGCTGCTTGAGGAAAAAGTTCAATTGCAGTTTTAACGCTGTCAGTGATAGCGGTTGTCGGTTTTACTGGCGCTGAGGTTGTAGCTAGGGCTGGGCTTGGATCTGAAGCTAAGTTGGATGAATCAATATCTCCCTTGATATCAGGTATGGTGCTTGCTGCTATTAATGCTTTCGTTGTTGTTAGCGCTTCACTGTGTTGTTGAGCAGATGTTGTCTGGGCTAAATTTATCGCTTTAACACGCTCAGCTACTTTTATTTGTTCATGCCATTGGGCGGTCAAATCTTCAGTACTATGGCTTAACCCAAAGCCAATACCGCTGATTACAGAAAGTAAAATAGGCACCGACAGCCACACCAGGGCTAATGTTAAAAATGATGTTGGATTATCATAGGGCTTAAATAGCGGCTTTTTAAGTAAGGTCACCCAAGCCAAGAGTAACAAACCGGCAAAGCCGTAATCATGAAGAATATCACCCCCCCATAAAAACACCATATGTAGAAAACCAAAGGCCATTAACACTAGCATACGGCGTGAAAACCAAGCGCCAAAGGGCCGCTTAGCTGCTTTCGCTCTAATCAACATCACCGCAAACCCCATGCCGAATAATAAAGCAAATAGCGTATAAAATTTACCTTCAACAAAACAACGAATGAGCCAGCCAATGGCATGATCTAGACCGGTTAAACTGATGTCTTGGCTACCTACACTGCTAATGGCACGGTTAAACCACTCAATGTTCATCAAGAGAATGCCAACCAGTGCTAAGCCTCTGAGAATGTCCATGGCATCAATACGTTCGCTGATGGTAATCGGTGTTAAGTTTTCAATTTTTGGGCTTAAAGAGGCACTCGACTCAGGCACATTGGCTTGAATTTTTGACATAAAATTTCCTTTTTTATTAAGATTTTTATCTTTAAATTTGTCTAAATAATATAAAAAACTTTAAAAAAAAGCAGCTTTACGCTGCTTTTTTTACAAAAATAATATAAACAAAAAATCAGGTAAGAAAGGCTTGATAAGCCTGGTTGTCAGTTTCTTCTTGCCACTCATAATCTAGCGCTTTTAAGTGCGCAAAAAAATCAGTTTCCTGTGTTTTTTGTACTTCAAAGCCGGCTAACACTTGGCCAAAAGCTGCACCGTGATTACGATAATGGAACAAGGTAATGTTGTAATGCTCACCCAAAGTATCGAGAAACTTCTCTAATGCGCCCGGATATTCAGGAAATTGAAAGCGAAAAATACGTTCTTGCGCTGACCATTTATTTTTACCGCCAATCATGTATCTCACATGCAGCTTAGCCAATTCATTTTCCGTAAAGTCAGCTAATTCATAATCTTGTTGCTGCAAGCTTTGGATTAAATTTTTTCGGTCAGTAGCTTCACCACTTAGGCGCACACCAACAAAAATATTGGCACGTTGCGTTTGGTTTGTTAGCTCAGTGTTGTCGGCATAACGGTAATTAAATTCAGTGATCACTCGTCCAGCAAGTGCCTTACAAAAGTTTCTAAAGCTACCTTTTTCTTCTGGAATTTTGACCGCAAACACGGCTTCTTTTTGCTCACTTAATTCACAACGTTCTGAGATATATCGCAAGGTATGAAAGTTCATATTAGCGCCAGAAAGAATCGCTACCAAAGACTCGTTACCTTGACTAGTGTGACAATACTTTTGTAATCCCGCTAAGGATAATGCGCCGGCGGGTTCTGCAATCACTCGCGTTTGTTCAAAAATATCTTTTATCGATGCACAAATTTCATCGGTAGTCACTGTTATGACATCGTCACAGTAATGCTTAATTAAATCAAAGGTATGCTCACCAATGCGCTTAACGGCCACCCCATCAGCAAATAAGCCAACTTGCTCCAAGTCAACCGGTTTACCGGCTGCAAATGCAGCTTTTAAACAGGCAGAATCTTCGGCCTCAACACCAATAACTTTAATATGGGGTTGTAATTGTTTTAGGTAAACTGACATACCTGCTAATAAACCACCACCACCGACAGGAATAAACACCGCATCCGTGTGAGGCTGTTGTTGTAATAACTCTTTTGCCACCGTACCTTGGCCAGCAATAATATCAACATCATCAAATGGCGGCACCACAGTTTTATTTTCAGCTTGGGCATAGGCTATCGCGGCTTGTTGTGCCTCATTAAAGTTCTTACCCACTAAGCGCACATCGGCACCAAAACGCCGGACATTATCCACCTTGATATCAGGTGTGGTAATGGGCATAACAATGGTGGCTTTAACACCTAATTTATTCGCCGCTAATGCTAAGCCTTGTGCGTGATTACCTGCAGATGCAGCAATAACGCCGTCTAAGCATTGCTGCTCAGACAAGTTGACTAATTTGTTATAAGCACCACGTAATTTAAAGGAGTGTACCGGTTGTTGATCTTCTCGTTTAAGAAAAATTTCATTCCCTAAACGTGCTGATAACTTAGTTAATGGCGTTAGCGGTGATTCAATCGCGACATCATAAACTGGTGCAAGCAATATCTTGCGTAAATAGTCTAAACCTTGGCCTTGTATAGCCTGCGCTTTTACTAAAGCGACTTGTTCTGCATCAGTCATTTTGGTCACCATTGAAATTGCCATCCAGTAATTCACGATTACGCACTGCGCCTTTGTCAGCACTGGTTGCTAACATAGCGTAGTTTTTCAGCGCATAACTTATCGGGCGGATACGACCTATGGGCCTCCAAACATCTATTGCTACGCCACCAGCGCCTTCAATGGCACGAGCAACTAATTGGCCCATATCTTTCAAATGCACATGGCCGGGCATAAATTGGGTAAAAGAGTTCACGACCGCAATAATAGGTTTACCAAAATCACCATCTGTCATCCCCGTTGCGCGCCAAAGCGCACGAGCTCCAGCCATATTACGGCCTTGAGTAGAAGTTGCTGATCTTAATTTTGGCATGACCTTAGTCCCTGAATATATTATGTGGCTATTAATAAGCGCGATAAATGTTAAAAATTATGTTAAAAATTCACTCGACAATGCGCTTTTAACATAACTATTATTTTTGGATTTATTCAAGGTTTATCAAGCGAAAAACGCTGAACACTTAAGTGACTTACATCAAGTTAATATCGGCATATAGTCAAACTAACTAAAGCCCCCAACAGAGATGTTACGGGGGCGAAATCAGCGAGCACTAAATACAGCTTGAGTTTATTTAGTGTTGAAAACTAAGCTTTACTCTACCTTGTCTAACCAGCCTTCAGGCACTTTGGTACTGCCATCAAAAATACCAAAAAATGCTGCTTGTAGTGCTTTAGTGATAGGGCCACGCGCACCATTACCGACAGGCAAACCGTCGACTGACTTTACAGGAACCACTTCTGTTGCAGTGCCACACATGAAAAACTCATCGGCGAGGTATAAAGATTCACGAGAAATTGATTCTTCACGCACTTCGTAGCCTAACTGCTTGGCAAGGACAAATACGGTGTCACGGGTCAAGCCTTGTAAAATGGACGCGGTACCTGGCGGGGTATAAATAATCCCTTTGCGAATTAAAAATAAATTTTGACCTGCACCTTCACTGACCATGTTATTGACATCTAAAGCCACGCCTTCGGCATAGCCATGGCGAGCGGCTTCGGTAGAAATTAACTGTGAAGACAGATAGTTACCACCGGCTTTTGCTGCGGTTGGCATAGTATTAGGAGCAAGTCTGTTCCAACTTGACACCCCCACTTCAACACCATTTTTAATGGCATCAGCACCTAAGTAGGCTTCCCAGCTAAAGGCGGCAATCATAACATCAGCTACGGCGTCAATGGGTGGGCGAAGACCCATACCAATATCACCTAAAAATGCTAAGGGTCTTAAGTAGGCTGATTTCAAATTATTTTTTACGACGGCATCTTTACACGCTTGAATGATTTCTGCTTTCGTGAAAGGGATGTTCATGCGATAAATTTTTGCTGAATCAAATAAACGGTCGATATGCTCTTCTAAGCGAAAAATACAAGTACCTTTGTGGGTGTTATAAGCACGAATACCTTCAAATACTGATGAGCCGTAATGTAAAGCATGGCTCATGACATGCACAGTAGCATTTTGCCACGGCATGAGTTCTCCATTAAACCAAATTAATTCTGCGTTAACTTTTGCCATTTTTCTTCCTAAATTTTATCCGTACCGGTCAGTCAACTATTAAAAATAACTTAACTGATCAAACTTTATTAGTGGTGGTGATTAGTTTTAAGCTAGCGATGTGCGCTGCTATGATGCGTGATTGTCTATCTTGACTTCTTTGATGTCGATCAGTTTATTAATTTGATCAACCAAAAGTTCAATCGGACGTTCGCTTCTGACCAATAATTCAATGGTGCCTATGTTAGTACCTGTGTTAACTTTTGCATTGATACCGCTGATTAAAAAACCGCGATAGCGAGTCACTTGTAAAATTCGTTCAAGTACCACCTGCTTATCATCCGCTGTTATCATTAATTGATAGTTATTCATTTAGGTACTCTCCATCATTTTATCGTTAGCGGTGTTAGGCGGTACAAGCGGCCAGACATTTTCTTGTGCATCAATTTTAACTTGTAACAAGTAAGGTCCGTCATGCTCAAGCATCTCTTCGATGGCGGCGCTTACTTGTGACTTTTTGGTGATCATTTGTGCTTTAATATCAAAGGCATTGGCTAGCATAATAAAGTCAGGGTTATCGGCTAAATCAGTTTCACTTAATCGGCCATTGAAAAATAGGTCTTGCCATTGGCGCACCATACCTAACTTGGCATTATCAATAAGTACAATTTTAACGGGTAATTGAAAACGTTTAATCGTTGACAACTCTTGCACATTCATCATAAAAGAGCCATCACCCGAAACGGCAATAATACAGTCTGTTGGCCGACTCACTTGTGCACCCACAGCTGCGGGTATACCAAAGCCCATGGTGCCCATACCGGCACTGGTTAAAAAGTTACTTGGATCATCAAACAGCATGTGCTGTGCTGCCCACATTTGATGCTGTCCAACATCTGTGGTTACGCAGCTATTTTTTGGCATTTTATCGCTAATTTCTTTTAATACGGCAGGCGCAAAAATTGACTCTCCTGGATGGTTATAATCCCAAGCAAAGTTGTTATTCATTTCGTGACAGACGGCTTGCCAAGGTTTGATGGCTAATGGAATAGCGAGCGCAGGTAAGTTAACCTTTAAGTCGCCTAATATGGGTGCATCGGCAATTCTTCGTTTATTAATTTCTGAGGTATCAATATCAAAATGAATCACTTTCGCATGTGGCGCAAATTCATTTAATTTACCCGTAACGCGATCATCAAAGCGTGCCCCTACGGCAACCAACAAATCACATTCTTGTACCGCGATATTCGCCGCCTTAGTACCATGCATACCCAACATGCCAAGGTAATTTTCATCTTCAGGGTCAATAGCGCCTAAACCTTTGAGGGTGGAAACGCTCGGCAAACCTGTTATTTTAGCAAAATCTCGTAACTCGTCGATAGCATTGGCCATGCCGACACCACCGCCGACATAGAGAATAGGTTGTTTGGCTTGATTCAATAAGGCGATAGCACTGCCTACATTCGCGGGCGGTAATTTCACTTTGTTTTCTAAGTTGACTAATTCATCTAAACAGCGGTTAACTTCTGTGATTTGAATATCTTTAGGAATATCAACTAATACCGGTCCTTGTCTGCCCTCTAGCGCAATAGCAAAGGCTTGGTGTAGCACTTTTGCTAAATCATTAATATCGGTAACTTGAAAAGAGTGCTTAGTACAGGCAAGTGATAAACCAAAAATATCAATCTCTTGAAAGGCATCAGAGCCCATAGCCGCCGTGGCTACCTGCCCAGTAATGGCAACAACAGGAATTGAATCTGCCAAGGCATCAGCCAGGCCGGTGATCAAGTTAGTCGCGCCCGGGCCTGATGTGGCAAAGCAGACACCCACTTTACCGGATGCTCTGGCATAACCTACGGCAGAAAATGCCGCACCTTGCTCATGTCGACACAAAAAGTGCTCCACTTTACTATCGTAAAGCGCATCGTAGATTGGCATTATTGCGCCACCAGGATAGCCAAAAACATGCTCAACGCCATGCTGCTCTAGCACGTTAAATAATAAGCCTGCGCCGGTTAATTTCTTTTCAGTGGTCATGTTTTTGTTTTACTATGCGCTCACATTTTATGCACGGGTTATATATTTTTATAAGACCCTGCAACTATGTTGTGATGTACAAGTATGCTCCCAAAAGTTAATAATGCTTATGCGCTACGCGCGGTTTAATAACGACAAACCCCCCGGTCCTTGCGGAGCGGGGGGTTTGTTATTTTAAGATTTTTTATTTTCTTTAGCTCAACAATTACCCCCGCGACGATTTAAGAATCACCACGATGAGGACGTTAATAATCATTGAGCTTTTATATATCATGTTAATCTGTATTTTCTTTCAGTTAATTCACTGCTAGTAATCTCTAGCCTATTTAAATTAGTACCATAGCTCTAATAACAAGCGCAAGTGTTTTTGTTAGAGCTTTTTGGTGAAAACTATTTTCTTAGTTATAACTGTCATTTTTAGTGGCTTTATTTTTCGCGAAAACGATATTACTTAGCTACACTTACAATAAGTAATCGTTAAAATAAAAATGGATTTTTATGGCTTTAGCCTGTGTTTTCAGTCGAGCTCGTGTCGGACTTGAATCGCCCTTAGTCACGGTAGAAGTGCATTTAGCCAATGGCTTGCCAGCTTTTAATATTGTTGGCTTACCTGAAACATCGGTTAGAGAAGCCAAAGACCGCGTGCGTAGCGCCATTCTTAATTGCGGTTATGAATTTCCTGCTAAGCGTATTACGGTAAATTTAGCGCCGGCTGATCTGCCCAAAGAGGGCGGTCGTTTCGATTTGCCCATTGCCATAGGTATTCTTGCCGCTGCTGCTCAGCTTCCTGAAGCAGATTTAAACCAATATGAATTTGCTGGCGAATTAGCCTTGTCGGGTGAACTTCGCGCTATTATTGGTGAAATACCTATGGCAATGGCTTGCAAGAAAAGTGGCCGAACACTGGTAATACCGACGGTAAACGCCGAACAAGCGAGTTGGGTACAAGAAGTAAAAATATTAAGCCTGTCACATTTAAAGCAACTATTTCCACATTTTCTAAAACAACAAAGCTTGCCACTGGTTCAAACAAGAGTGCTACAAACCTATATAACCCAGAGTGTGCATGATATTGCCGACGTTGTCGGCCAACCATTGGCTAAGCGAGCGCTAGAAATTGCCGCTAGTGGCCGTCATAACCTATTATTTATTGGGCCTCCTGGTACAGGGAAAACTATGCTCGCCAGTCGTTTGCCTGGCATTTTACCGCCTATGACCGAGCAGGAAGCGTTATCCAGTGCCGCTATTCAATCGATTTGCCATGAAAATATTAGTCTTGAATCATGGTTGACACGGCCGTTTCGCGCGCCGCATCATACGGCATCTTCAGCTGCCCTTGTTGGCGGCGGCAGTTATCCGCAGCCAGGTGAAATTTCATTAGCCCATAACGGCGTACTATTTCTCGACGAATTACCTGAATTTGAGCGCAAAGTACTCGACGTTTTACGCGAACCGATGGAATCTGGCGAAGTCACCATTTCACGTGCATTGGTCAAACAAACTTTCCCCGCACAGTTTCAACTCGTCGCCGCTATGAACCCAAGCCCAACCGGATTTTACAATGACAAGCGCAGTACACCAGAGCAGGTTTTACGTTACCTCAATCGACTTTCTGGGCCATTTTTAGATCGTATTGATATTCAAATTGAAGTCACTAGGTTACCGCGAGGCATGTGGGCGAACGATGATGGCAAAGGTGAGTCGAGTAGCACTATTCAAAAACGGGTCAGCACTTGTCACCAAAAACAAATTTTACGCCAAGGCAAAGCAAACGCACAACTCAGTAGTGCAGAAGTTAGAAGCTTCTGCCAACTGGTGCCTGATGATAATGAATTTTTAGAATTAGCGATTGAAAAACTCAATCTATCGACCAGAGCACATCATAAAATACTAAAAATTGCTAGAACACTGGCCGATATGGAAGCGCTCGAGCTTATCGAGCGCAAACACTTAATTGAAGCCTTATCGTATCGCGCTATGGATAGAATATTACGCCATTTAACCGACGCTATTGCGCTATAAGAAGGGCACATTTAATCTTTAAGGTGCAACTATGTGCATATGACCACCTTGGTAATCAAGGGTAACAATGAAATGTTTAAGCACATCGTAACCCAGTAATCCTTTAATGTTTTTCCCTTTTATACGGCTGCCAAGCTGACTACCTTGAGAGGACAGGTTAGCGGATTGGTTTTTACCAGGAACACTAGTGAGTACATTTTCTAATTCATAGGGGCCAATTTTGATTACTGGCAGACGAAATACTTGATGAATACCTGAAGCATTGATCCCATTAGAGGTGCCACTCTTTATCTCAAACTTACTCAACCAATCAAAATGCTGGGCTGTTGATCTTTTTAACATTAGCCCTCCAGAATTACCGGTATCTAGTACTAACCAGACAGACTTTTCATTATTAAGTTGCACATTGACAATAGGTTGTCGTGAATATTTGTCAAATTGCATTTTAACGTTGGCGAGTTTTTGCATGTCAATTGCGTCATGGGTCATTAGCCGTATTTTTTTCTTGGGGTAATCAAGTTGCACAACAAAATTGCTGAAAAAACCAGCGCCGAGCAGTAACTGATTACTATGATGACCGATAAAACTCTCAACGACATTATCCAACGAAAAATCTGCGCCCAGTAAATTAACCGGCACGTTATTATAAGTTTTTCTGGTTTTAGTGTCATAAACCCCCTGGACTTTAATTTTTGTTCCTGTGCTAAACTCAAGGCCATTTTTTTGCATAAAAGCACTATTAATACTATTAATTTGTGCTCCGGAGTCAAGTATGGCGTAACCGTCAATACCTGATACGACGACTGGAATTTTGACATGGCCATTAACTAACGTAAAATCGATCCATTCGGTGACCCCAGAGAAAGACAGAGGTGAGAAAAAACAAAAAAAACTTAGGTATAAAAACCTTAGGTATAAACATCTCAACTTGAACATTGTTATTATTTCCTTATAAAATTTGTCTCACGAGATCAAAAAGTAATACTACAATCACTGAATTTATTTTTATATGATGATTTTACTTTATCGCATCAAAAAATGCCTGAATCAGTGGTTTTTCCTTGCTCTGGTTTAAGCAGCAAATACCCAAGTCAAAGGGCTCGATTTCACCGACATCGGCTAAATATTGCACCCGGTCTTTCACCGGACTATTTTCTACTACCACTCTTGGCACAATACCGACACCACACCCTAAAGCCACCATACTGACCAAGGCTTCATGACCAGAAACCGTGGCGTAAATATAGGCTTTACCTTGTTGTTTCTTACGAAACCAATATTCAAAACGTTTTCGTGCTGGGCCGTGCTCGGGCAAAATAATCGGTATGTCAGACCAAACAAAGTCTTGCTGAATTTGCTGCTGAACTTGACACACCATAGTGGGCGCAATTACTGATAAGGGTATTTTTGCTAGATGGTGAAAAGTAAAAATGCGCGACAGCTGCTCAGGTTTAGCGGCAATGGCAAAATCAACCGCTTGCTTTTCAACTTGCTCTAATGCGTCGGCGGCGTCACCCGTTGTTAGCATAATTTCAACCAGCGGGTGCTGTTGTCGAAAACGTTCAAGTAATGGCGGCAAGTGACTATAGGCGGCGGTTACAGAGCAATAAATATGCAACTTGCCTTGTAATTCTGCTTGTTTTTGATTCAGTGAAAGCTGTAGTAACTGCCACTGCTCAAGTTGTTGCTCAGCAAATTGTAAAAACTGTTTCCCTGCCTCACTTAACACCACAGTGCGGTTATCTCGGTGTAATAATGCACTGCCTAGTGAAAGTTCTAAGCGCTGGATTACTCGGCTTAATGTTGAAGGGCTGACGTGATGAAGTTCAGCGGTTTTGCCAAAATGTAATGATTTTGCTAAATCAACAAACATCCGCAATGACTTTAATTCCACAAAAATCCTTAAAGGTAAATAGCGTTGAGAAACTGTATTGCAAATACTGCAACACTGCAATGCAAATATATCATTTTAAGCAACGATATATTTTCGCTATGATAGCCTTAAGGTCAACAAATTGACCACTTAATTCATTTTCTTGGTCAATAACCAAGTACAGGAGAGCAAAATGGCTAACTATTTCAATACATTGAGTTTACGCGAAAAACTAGCACAGTTAGGCAAATGTCGCTTCATGAATCGTGAAGAGTTTAGTGATGGTTGTAATTTCATTAAAGATTGGAATATTGTTATTGTTGGTTGTGGTGCTCAAGGCCTTAACCAAGGCCTGAATATGCGCGACTCAGGTTTAAACATCTCTTATGCCTTACGTGATGCTGCCATTGCAGAAAAACGTCAATCTTATCAGTGGGCAAGCGACAATGGTTTTACTGTAGGCACCTATCAAGAATTAATTCCACAAGCCGATTTAGTATTAAATCTTACGCCAGATAAGCAACATACGTCAGCGGTTAGTGCCGTTATGCCACTGATGAAAGAAGGTTCTTCTTTAGCTTACTCTCACGGTTTCAACATTGTTGAAGAAGGCATGCAGATTCGCTCTGATATTACTGTGGTGATGGTTGCCCCTAAATGTCCTGGTACTGAAGTGCGTGAAGAATACAAACGTGGTTTTGGTGTGCCAACACTTATCGCTGTTCATCCTGAGAACGATCCTCAAGGTAATGGTTGGGCTATCGCAAAAGCCTATGCTTCAGCAACAGGTGGCGATCGCGCCGGTGTTTTAGCCTCTTCATTCATTGCAGAAGTTAAATCAGATTTGATGGGCGAACAAACTATCCTTTGTGGTATGTTACAAACAGCCGCCATCTTGGGTCACAAGCAATTATTGTCGCAAGGTGTTGATGCAGGTTATGCACGTAAATTATTACAATACGGTATCGAAGGGGTTACTGAAGGCTTAAAATATGGCGGCATTACTAACATGATGGACCGTTTATCTAACCCAGCTAAAATTAAAGCCTTTGATATGTCGTTAGAATTAAAAGAGATTTTACGTCCTTTATTTCAAAAGCATATGGATGACATCATCGAAGGTCGTTTTTCTGCCGGTATGATGGCAGACTGGGACAACGGTGATGCTAACCTATTAAAATGGCGTGAAGAGACCGCTGAAACGTCTTTCGAAAAAGCACCCACATGTGATACCGAAATTTCTGAGCAAGAATATTACGACAAAGGTATTTTCGTTGTCGCTATGGTAAAAGCGGGTGTTGAATTAGCCTTTGATGCTATGGTTGACTCAGGCATTATCAATGCTTCTGCATACTACGAGTCGCTACATGAAACGCCGTTAATTGCTAACACTATCGCCCGCAACATGTTATACGAAATGAACGTGGTTATTTCTGATACAGCAGAGTACGGTAACTACCTATTCTCGCACGCTGCGGTACCTTTATTGGAAGGCTTTGCGAGCAAATTAACCTTAGAAGAATTGGGTGAAGGTTTAAAATCCAGCTCTAATGGTGTTGATAACGCGCGTTTAATCGAAGTTAACGACGCTATTCGTAGCCATGGTGTAGAAGCTATTGGTAAAGAATTACGCGGCTACATGACTGATATGAAGCGCATAGTTGAAGCGAATAGTTAATAGTTAACGTATTTATTACCAGCGGTGTTGGCACAATTGGCAACACCGTTTTTTTTATCCAGCGCGAACGTGCTGTTTTAGTAAGAATAAAAGGGAAGATTAATGACACAATTCAATAACGTCAGTATTTCATCAGTGGCCAGTATTTATTTTGATGGCCAAGTGACGAGCAGAAAAGTGACTTTTGCTGATGGCTCGATTAAAACCTTAGGTATTATGATGCCGGGTGAATATACTTTTGCTACCGCAGAAAAAGAACTAATGGAAATTCAACAAGGTACGCTTAGTGTACTATTGCCAGGCAGTGATACTTGGCAAACCATTACCGGCAATCAAGCCTTTAATGTGCCTGCCAATGCATCCTTTGATGTTAAAGTAAGTGAATTAACCGACTATTGCTGTTCGTATATTGCTGAGTAATATGCATTAGTAGTTAAAAAAGCTAATAGCGATTAAATAAGGGTCTTTGACCCTTATTTTTTATCTCACCTAAAATATCCTATTGTTCTGAGTTTAACAGCACCATATCGTCACGGTGAATAACCACCTTACTTGGACAACAACCAAGCAGAGCCGCAATCTTGTCACTTTTACTGCCTTTAATTCGCTGTAAATCTCGCGCATTATATTGGCTGATACCTTTGGCGATCTGTTGAGCATTTTTAGCATCATAAATATCAATACAGTCGCCGGCTTGAAAATCGCCGCTAACCTCAGTCACCCCGGATGGTAACAAAGACGCTCCTTGCTTGGTTAACGCACTGACAGCGCCAGGGTCTAATAACATCTTGCCATTACTTTTTAAGGTGTGCTTCAACCAATGTTTACGGGCCCGTGTTGCACCTTGTTGAGCGATAAAGTGCGTACCTGGGTTATCACCACGTAAGATTTGTTCAAATACTTCGCCACGACTGCCGTTTAAGATATAAGTGTCAATACCATTTTCTACTGCTTTTTCTGCCGCTTGAATTTTTGTTTTCATGCCGCCAGTAGCCAAAGGATTGTTGGTGGCGCCAGCCATGGCATAAACTGACTGGTCGATTTTGGCGATAACAGGAATTAATTTAGCTTGAGGATTTAAGCGGGGATCTGCTTCAAAAACACCATCAACATCACTTAAAATAAATAAACTGTCCGCTTCACTGACCAAGGCGACTAATGCCGCTAAGTTATCATTATCACCCACTTTTAACTCTTCTGTGGCCACGGTATCGTTTTCGTTAACAATAGGAATAACGCCATTGGCGAGTAATATTCTTAAGGTGTTTTTAATATTAATATAACGTTGGCGATCTTTTAAATCGCCATGAGTGATTAAGAGCTGACTGCATGGCACATCAAAGAAACGTTGCCAATTCGCCATCATTTTCATTTGTCCAACAGCAGCCATTGCCTGCTTAGTAGGAATTGAGGGGTTGGGAGAGCCGTGCACAATCAAACTTCTGCCCGCGGCAACACTGCCAGATGAAACCAAAATAACTTCTTTACCTACTTGCTGACATTGGCTAATAAAGCGAGCAATACCAAGGATATACTTACCGCTACAGCCATTGGCATCTGGAGCCACCAAAGCACTGCCAACCTTTATCACCACACGTTTAAACTTCATGATAACCCCCTATTTTTTATTTGCTTAGCTTGCCTTGAAAACTAGTTGTTATGCAATTCATTTATATCCATATCTGCTATTTTCTCATGCTTTATAGCATTAGCTCTCTTAAACCATTATTTTGCTATGTTAAAATTGTAATTTACTCGTAAAAAAGCCTTAGTAATAAAATTATGATGCGTTTTTGGCCAACTAGCTTGTTTTATGCTAACACCAAGGTCTATAAAGCTACCGTCAGTCTTAAGTTGAAAAACTAATGGCAAATATCATTTTTTTAGCTTTCATTACCATTTCAAGCTGCACTGCAAATAAAGCCGGTCTAAGTTTTTTGTCATCTATCAGACAAGTTTTTAACGATTTTTACTGAAAATAAGGCTAAAACCCATTAAGATTATAAGCAGTAATTATCATCTTGAAAGTTTTGGTTTTTTATATGCTACATTTTTTACCTGGCCCAGTTATTGGCTGTACCTCTGTTATTTTGTATATTGCCAACACTATACTCTGGCTTATACCCATACTTATATGCTCGTTACTAAAGGCATTAGTACCCTTGAGTCAATGGCAAAAATTCTTTAGTTATTTACTGGATCAGTTGGCGAGCAATTGGGTGCTCTGCAATACCTTTATTCAAAAATTATTTACCAAAACAAAAATAAATGTCACGGGTTTAGAAAAGTTAAAAATGAAAGACTGGTATCTGGTGATTAGTAACCATCAGAGCTGGATTGATATCCTAGTATTACAACGCGTTTTACACGGTAAAATACCCTTCTTAAAGTTTTTTTTAAAGAAAGAGTTAATTTATGTCCCTTTACTGGGCTTAGCTTGGTGGGCGCTCGATTTTCCTTTTATGAAGCGTTATAGCCAACATTTTTTAAAGAAAAATCCTCACCTAATAGGTAAGGATATCGACACGACAAAAAAGGCTTGTGAAAAATTTAAACATAAACCCGTTAGTGTGATGAATTTTATAGAAGGCACGCGCTTTACCGCAGAAAAACATCAGCACCAGAACTCGCCTTTTCAACGACTATTAAAACCAAAAGCTGGCGGCATTGGTTTTGTTCTTCAAGCAATGAAGGGTAATCTGAGTAAAGTGGTTAACGTCACTATTTACTATCCTGATGGCACACCAAAATTTTTTGACTTTTTGTCAGGAAAAATTAAACAGGTAAATATTGCCATTGAAACTCAAGATATTGATGAATCACTCAAAGGTGATTATGTTAATGATCGGGCTTATAAAATTCAGTTTCAGAAGTGGGTTAACCAACTTTGGCTTGATAAAGATAAAAAAATGCTCCAACTTGAAGCACAAGCTAAGAAGGATATGTAATGCAGGTAATAATCACCTCATGGTTAACTGAACAAGGTGTTCATGCGCCATACATAACACTAGGTAGCCTTGTTATTGGTTGTTTGTTAATTTTATTATTCTGTAGTGTTAGTTTTTATATTGCGAAAAACTATGTACTTGCGCTTATTCATAAATTAATTAGCACATCAAAAAATACTTGGGATGATCACTTATTTGATCATCAAGTATTTTCACGTATCTCCTTGCTGGTGCCTTTTGTTTTATTGTTATTACTTACGCCATTTTTCTTAGAGGCAGAGTCTTTGCTGGCCGGTGTTCTCATGGTATTTGCAAAAGTCGGCATTTGCTTTCAGGTTGCGCGCAGCATTAGTGCATTACTCAATGTGATCAATAGTCTTTATCAACAAAAAGCTAGCGAGCGCTATTTACCCTTAAACTCAACCTTGCAAGTGATTAAACTTGTGGTGTATTTAGTAGCCACAATACTGGCAACTTCGTTACTATTAGACCGTTCACCACTCTACTTACTCAGTGGTTTAGGTGCGTTAACTGCGGTGTTAATTTTAGTATTTCAAGATACGATTAAAGGTTTAGTGGCGAGTATTCAAATTTCGGCTAACAAAA
Source organism: Colwellia sp. MB3u-8 (assembly GCF_014076985.1). Lineage (NCBI taxonomy): Bacteria > Pseudomonadati > Pseudomonadota > Gammaproteobacteria > Alteromonadales > Colwelliaceae > Colwellia > Colwellia sp. MB3u-8. The sequence goes on along the minus strand of NZ_JACGVA010000073.1, from coordinate 299,587 downwards.
TGGTTGCCCCGGGCGATTGGATTGAGTTACCCAAATATGGCGCTGATGGCGATGTTATTGAGATAGGGTTAAACACGGTAAAAGTGAAGAACTTTGATAATACCGTCACAACAGTGCCTACTTATGCGTTAACTAGCGACTCATTTAAAAACTGGCGCGGTATGCTAAATTCAGGCGGTAGAAGAATTAAACGCGCTATCGTGATTGATCTTAGCAGTATTAAATTTTATAACTCAGAACAGCTTGAAACGTTAAAGTCAGTGCAACTAATTGCTGGCTACCTTGCGGACAAGCAAACTGAAATTCGCCAACAAGCGGCACAAGAAGTCACAGGTAATACCAATACTGCAGCAATAATAAACACTCGACAGTTAACCAATATTGGTACCTTTCGAGCTTATATCAGCGCCTATTTAAAACAACATCCAAAGGTTCATCATGAGATGACCTGTATGGTCAGGCAACTACACGCAACAGAGGTTGGCTTGCCGCTGGAGTTATACTTTTTCAGTAGTGACCAAGACTGGGTTAACTATGAAGCAATACAAGCAGACATATTCGACCATCTATATGCTGCCGCGCCACTTTTTCATTTAAGAGTGTTTCAACACCCTAGTGGCTACGACTGGCAAAATGCCAAGGCTAACGCTGACGCATAACGCCTTCTTGCATAGTAGAGGCAACTAATAAACCTGCACGGTTAAATATTTGTCCTCTTACTAGGCCACGGCCACTACTCGCTGACGGGCTATCAATACAGTAAAGTAGCCATTCATCTATACGAAATGGGCGATGAAACCACATGGAGTGATCTATCGTGGCCAGTTGAAAATTTGGCTGCCAGTAGCTTACACCATGTGGAAATAAAGCGGTTGGCAAAAAAGAAAAGTCTGAAGAATAAGCTAATAAATAGGTATGGATACGAAGATCATCAGGTAAATTACCATTAGACTTTATCCACATATGACACTTAGCGTCAGTTCTTTCTGGTTTTAGCCAGTTATACTGCTCCACTGGTCTTGTTTCGATCGGTTTTTCAGATAAAAATTTACCCCGGATTTCTTCTGGAATAGACGCTTGATGGTCGAAAATAAAATCTGTATATGACTTTAACTCTTCAGGACCAGGCACCAATGGCATAACATCTTGGTGATCAAAACCCTGCTCATGCTGTTGAAATGAGGCGGTCATGTAAAAAATAGCCTGACCATTTTGAATAGCGTTGACACGTCGAGTATTAAAGCTGCGGCCATCACGAATATTTTCTACTTGGTAAACCACAGGTTTAGTGGCATCGCCCGGTCTTAAAAAATAGGAATGGAATGAGTGAACATTATGAGTTACTGCCACAGTCTCTTGTGCTGCTGACAATGCTTGCCCCATCACTTGGCCACCAAATAACGCTTTAAAGCCTAAATCTTGGCTTTCACCGCGATAAATACCTTGCTCTATTACTTCTAGTTTTAACAACGCAGAAAGATCTTTTAATACCTGACTCATAAAAATATAACTCTAATTAATCGTGACCAATTAAAAACATTATAACCTGCTATAGCTTTAAACATAACGTACTAAATCTTTAAACCTGCAATTTTGAAACAATATCAGTAACAAATCATCTCAGCCCACTGATAAAATGGTTAGCAAGCCGTAACAATTTAACTATTGATATTGACAAAATTCTAAGCTATGTTGTTGTCACTAGATACATGATATTTATAATATTATATCGTAGTAATGTGTCGTAACAATATAGAAAAAAGAGGCTATTGTGCACGCAGTTTTTGAACGAGAAGCATTACTAGAAAGACGTCAATATACGCCGCAGCAATCAAACTTGTGGGATAAATTGTCGTTGGCACAAAAATTTTCCACCAACAGTCTGGCACAATTTGGTTATGACCTATCTTTTATTCGTCATAGTAAATCTGGCAATATCGCCATTTTGTTATGTGATAATAATGCTGCAACGATTGCTGATGATGGCGAAATTAGTACCTTGCCCAGTATTGTCATTAGAGCTTAGTTCAAACCGTTATCCAAATAACCAATAGCTGCTCTTAATAGTGGTTTTTTTGTGGTGATTAAAAATAAAGGCGTAATGAACTGCTAATATCATTGATTAAATTAACCTCTACCGCCAGTAAGTATTATTCCTACCCTGCTATTTTTCAATAGCAGAACACTCACTCAATCGAGAAAGAAAAACATAGGGATCAATATCCTGAATAGTGGGTGCTGCAATTGAAAAAATAACATTAACGGAATAATCGCCTAAGTTAGCAAAAAACTGGGTTTTTATTGCCTGCTTTATACGGGTCAATTTAATAAGTACTTGCTCCGGCGTTTGATGTGGACACAAAAATAAGTATTCCCCATCACTAATAACACCTGCATAGTCTTCAGCATCAAAGTTTTCGTCAATAATAGTGGCCAGTACTTGGCTAACATCAGCTAAAACTTTACGGTTAAAGCGAAAACTGAGCTCTTGCCAGTTTTCAACCTTTAAATAGGCGACTGAAATATTATATTGATACTTTCTTGCCATTTTATATTGCTGTTGATACCAACGTTTAGTTTGCACCGCTTGTGTTAAATGGGTTTGAGGTAACTCTAATTCATCGTAGTAATGATTAAGCCGTTTACGATGCGCTTGAAAAAAGCAATATATGATAAAAATTAAGCTGCAACTTAGCATGCTAGCAAGCAATATAATCCACGTTTGTTGGCGATGATACTTCTCACTAAACGCCAAACTCAGTTGGCTCTGTTCCGCTAAATTCAAGGCTAATTTTTTGGCTTTATTACTGCCCGATGTAGCGATAGCTGCTAATGAATTTCTTACACTTACATTGGGATATAATGCTTGATACAGGGTGAGATAATGTTTTTGTGCCTCGATTGCCTGCACAAATAGCTTTTGTTCGCTGTAGTAGTCTGTGAGCAATAAAAACAAAACTATTTGTTGCGGCGACAGGACGACATCTTTGGCTAAAGACTGAGCAGAGAGCAGCATACTATCAGCTTCAGCAGACTTACCTAAAGCATACAGCACTCTTACTAAAGCAATTTTCGCCGATAAGTTAAACCGTACTAAGTTATGCTGATTAAAAACTGCGTGGGCATTAAGCAAGCGCACTTTTGCCAACGTAAACTGCTGCTGTTGATACAGCACTTGCCCTAAACCAAGTTCTGCATAGGCGGCACGAATAGGTAAATTATACTGCTTGGCAAATTGTAGCGATTGCCAAAAAGCATTATAAGCGTCATCATATTGCTGTAATTGGTAATAGGCATTCGCGATTAAATGATAGCTGCGGCCAATACCTGCTGTTCTTGACATAGTTGTACGTAATTGTAATACGTGATTAAGCAACTCTACCGCGTTGTCATATTCGGATAAATAAAAATGTGCTTCAGCAATAATTTCTAAGAGGGTGATCTGGTCAACACTTTGTTGGTTTTGGCTCAGTATACTTTCAACTTTAGTTAACTCTTTTACTGCCAAAGGGTAGTCATCATTTAAGGCATAAGCCACAACTGAATAAGCCAGTGCTTGCAAATGATAATTCATATTACTGGCTTGATCAGCCAACCATGCCGCTTTTTGTGAGGTTTCTCTTAACTGAATATATTTACCTTGAACATAATAACCACGGGCAATTTTCAATAATAAGTCTAATTGTAAATCGACATCAGCCGGCTCTGTTTCGCTACCATCTTGGGCAAATTGCAATGCCACTGACAAGTTACCGCGATTAAAGGCAACATCTGACAACAAAGAAAATGCCTTGGCAACCCTATTATGACTGTATTGATTAGGGTTGTTTACCACGGCTTGTGCAACGTCAATGACACCTTGAGTCATCAATAACTCTTTATCTTGAAGATAATAAGCATCAAGCAATTGACGATAGTTTTTATCGCTGTTTATTGCGTCCGCTTGAGCCGTAAGCAAAATACAAAAATTTATTAAAATACCCAACAGCATTCGTTTCATTGAACGTGACTTCCTATTTTGGGTGAGAGACTGTTTATCTTTCAAGATCAAAATTTATACCATGTAATAGTTCAAATGCAAGACTAGCTTTGTGGCAATTTTGTGCTCGGTTTATCGCTTTATTCGCTTGGCTAATACACTTTCATTTTCTCTGTGCTCTTGTTGTGTACAAAGAAAATAAATCAAGGCAAGAGGCTAGATTAGGCAATAGCGAACTATTGTTATTAAGAGCATCGCTACCCTGGTGTATTTTAACCAGCACAAGAGGGTGATAACTTAATGAAATGGGCATAATACTGGCGCATATAAAAACCCTCCTAGCCTGTTTGAATATCATCTGAATATCAAATAAAGTACCTTATCTATATAATCACATTTGACTTTATAAAACTCAAATAAGCACAAAGCCAATAAAAATACGAGACGAAAAATGACGAATAAAAGCACCTAAACGGTAAAGTGCAGATACAAGCATAGCTTATTGTAAGCTATCACTTCGTCATCATAATCTCTATAAACTGTGTCTGCTATGTTATCTTTTTTTGCGGATTAATTTACGCTTGATAGCTCTTCCTGCTGTTTAGCCTTTTTGTTTGCAACATATGCAATCATCACATTTTCTAACATGGATAATGGCATCGAGCCATTTTTCAAGACTTGATCATGAAACTCTCTCAAATCAAAGTCTTGACCTAAGGCTTGCTCAGCCATTTTACGAAGCTTTTTAATGGTTAATTCGCCCATTTTATAAGACAAGGCTTGGCCCGGCCAAGAAATATAGCGGTCAATTTCAGTTTTAACGTTGTGCAGCGATAATGCCGTGTTATTAGCTAAATAGTTCATCGCTCGCTCGCGGCTCCAACCCTTAGCATGCATGCCCGTATCAACCACCAGTCGACAAGCACGCCACATTTCATAAGTTAATCGGCCAAAGTTACTATAAGGGCTTTTATAAAAGCCCACTTCTAGGCCCAAATACTCAGAATAAAGCCCCCAACCTTCGCCAAACGCTGAGATATAAGTATTATTTCTAAATTTAGGCACGTTTTGCATTTCTCGGGCAATGGAGCCTTGTAAATGATGACCCGGCACTGCTTCATGTAAGGTTAATGCCTCTAAAACATATAAGGGGCGACGGTCTAAGCGATAAGTGTTGACCCAATAGTTACCTGCCTGATCATCTCGTGATGGTCCAGAGTATCGTCCCGTGGTGTATTTAGGGGCAATGTTAGCGGGCACTTCAACAACGCCGTAAGGTGTGCGCGGTAAGGTTTTAAATAATTTAGGTAATTGAGCATCCATTTTTTTCGCTATAAATGAGGCTTCTTTTAACAAGCCTTCTGGGCTTGTGGCATAAAATTGTTTATCGGTACGCAAAAAATGGACAAAATCAGCAAAACTGCCGGTAAAGTCTAATTGCTGAATAATATTGTCCATCTCGCCTCTAATCCGCTTCACCTCGGCTAAACCTGTGTTATGCACCTCATCCACTGAAAGCGGCAAAGTAGTGTAATGCTGTAACCGATTTAGATAATAATTTTCGCCATTAGGTAAAGAGCTAGCGGCAATGTTACTTCTCGCATTGGGTTGATAACGTTGCACCATATAATCATAGTATTTTTGATAGCTTGGCATAACACTAGCTAAAATAATGTCGGTGGCTTGTGCTTGCAGTTCCAATTTAAGTGCTGGGGGGAAATACGCCGGCAGGGTTAAAAATGGCTGATAATAGCTGCTTAATGTCGCATCTGTTTTTATAAATGCTTGAATCGATTCTTCAAAACCTTGTAAGACTATTTTAGGTTGGGTGATACCCGCTTCAATGCCTTTATCCATCCAGTACATTTGCTGAGAAAAATATTTTTCTAAAGCGCCTAGTCTAGTGAGGTAGTCACGATAATCTTGTTCAGTTTTAAAACTTACTTGGCTTTTTATACGGCTAATCCAAACATGAAAGCCTGACTCCGCCGTTAGCGGCATGTAATGCTCTTTGTTGGTATAACTATCCAATTGATTTTTAATGGTATAGGACAACACAGCATGATTAATGACCTCATCTTGCTGAAGACCTTGAACGGCAACCTGCGCTAAACGTTGATCAATAGCAAGTAACGCTTGATGCTGCTGCTTAAGGGTGTCGGGTGATAAATCAGGTAATTGGCGGTTAGTTTCGCCAGCAATGTCTTGATTAAATGGGCTTTGCAGATCATTAAAGCGCTGATAGTCTTTAATGATCTGTGCAAGATTATGGTTCACTAAGCTCACTTGCAGCTTTGGTGACTGACACGCCATAACAAAAAGAAATACAAATAGGGTGATTGAAAATACTTTCATGACAAGATCTCAAAGATTAATTTACACAGGAAACTCAATAACTAAATACCATAACAAAAGATAAGTATTTATAAAGAAAAGTTTTCTCTGACACGATAATTTTCTCGTTGTGCTTATATACAAGACTTCACGACTAGCGATAACATCTCAAAATAGCCATTTGTGTCAGTGACAAACGGGTCGTTGCACAGATTATTGTTGCTGATTAAGCTCATCTGTTCAGGCAATACTAGATTAAAAACAAAACGATAGATGGTTAAGAACAAACAATGAAAATGCTAGTGCTTTATTACCAAGAGAGTTAGGCTAATAAATAAGCCTTTAATAGCTTACCTGCTGGAAGTTAAGTGAACAATAAACCAGTATAATTAGCTTTATTGTTGTTTTTAATACTTTTTATTGTGGTACTTTCACTGAAATTATTACAGAATAGCTTTCCCGCTATTATTAGCGAATACCATAGATCAAAGGTTGGAATGATGAAGTACCATGACTCTATAGTAACAGCCGAAAAAAAAATGCACGCCGCCATCAAGCAATTGCAGTTATGGCATGTAGCAGCGACGCCGATTAATTACGCGGTGAGTTACGGCTACCTCAATAAACATTCAAAAGCACTTAATGCCGCCATTGAAAAACAATTAGCTGCGGTTAAAAAGCTTGATAACTTCTTTTTAGAACAAATATATAGCCAATATATTTTAGTGCAAAGTGCCTTTCGAGGTGAGTTAATTGACGATCTTGATGAAGTATTAATCGATTTACAAGCCCATAGTCAACAGTCTTCCTCTTGCACAAAACGATTAGTAACTCAATTAGATGATAATATGGTGCGTTTAAACTCGACGGATAAAGACGAAATATTTATTGCGATTAAAAAAATCCGCCAAACTACTCAAGAGTTCAAACTTGAACAAGAAAAAATTGTTCAGCAATTACTGGTATCAAAACAGTCAACTGAGGCATTGCGCTCAGAATTAGAAGATGTAAAAAAAGAAATTTATTTAGACCCTTTAACGAAATTATATAATCGTAAAGCTATGGCAAAGCATTTAGAGCTTTGGTGCTCTGCTGATCCTGATCAGCAGGTGGCGGCGATAGTCATTAATATCGATCAATTTTCTCAGATGAATGAAAGTTTAGGGCCACTGATCAGTGACGTGCTACTGACAAAAATAGCTAATAAAATTAGCAGTTACGTCGATGAAAGTGGCTTACCGATAAGATCGGCTGGCGATGAGTTTTTGATTTTACTGCCGGATGTTGAACGCAGCATGGCTGGCGAAATTGCTGAAAAAATTCGACAAAGTGTAGAAAAATTAAGATTTATCAGCAGTAAATCAGGTACTCGTTTGCCACAAATAACCCTGAGTATGGGGGTCAGTGATTATAATGTCGCCACAAGTGCTAATAACATCATTAGCCAGACCCGTGCACTGATTAACCCGCAAGCTAAGCGCCGAACTAATTTCGTTAATATCGCGAATAGTTAGCTCAGTGTTAGCTCGCTAATGAGTTTGGTGAGGTTTTTCTCTGAAAATACTTTTATGCCGTTTGCTCTTAAGATAGTGGTGGTAATACCTTGCCCCGGTATCTTCTGTTGATTGAACTGGCCATTGTAAATACTGGAACTGCCACATGACGGACTAGATTCTTTTAATAGTGCATAACGAATATTATGTTTTTGGCAGAGCAATAACGCCTGATTAGCGCCTTGTTCAAAAGCATGGCTGACATCATGACCCATAATCGTTTTCACGATTATTTTTTCGCCAATAATTCGAATTTCTGCTGGCGCTCTTGGTGTGGTTAATCCGCCAGCTAACTCCGGACAAATAACCACTAAGCGCTGCTCTTTTTTCCAAGCTATCAGCGTGGTATGAGTTAATAAATTATCACCACCATCATATCTGACTTTATTGCCTAAAAAGCAGCTACTGATGAGGATTTTTTCCATTACTTTTTTAACCCTATATTTTTAAATTAATATTATGCTGTGATTAAATAACATGACTGAAAGTCTACTAAGATCCTGATGACAACAGCAGCTTAATTTCCTGCAGTCCAGTGCGGTCTTGCGCTGTAATACACTCGAGCCAACAAGCATGACTGTACTCTTCAAAGTTGAGTAAAAACTCATAGTCACTATACTTTATTCTTAAACAATACAGGTCTGCACCTTGTAAAACCTCTAACACTTTTGCCGATGCACTGAGCAAAACATGATCAATAATTGCTACTTTATCATCCATAGTCCATTCAAGATTAAAACTAAGCTGTAATATGGTCGGATTTATTTCCTCAACCTTGATGATTTCTATATTATTTTTTATTGGCATATAATTTTCTTCTTAGTTTAAGTTCAGTTAAGTTAACCGTAATCAGTTGCTTAAAACTTGTCTTAGCGCCTCAAAATATTAGTTAAACTTTCATCCTGATACGATCATAAAAAAAGCCACGACAACAGTATACTTTTTACATATAATCAACCGAGGATCCTTTAAAAATTATTGACCAAAGAGAGATAATATTTATGAAAAAATTTACTTTAGCCATTGCTGCTACTGTTATGATGGCTTCACCTGCATTCGCTGGTGACGCAGCTGCCGGCAAAGCAAAAACTGCCATGTGTTCAGCTTGTCATGGTGCTGCGGGTATTTCCGCTATTCCAATGTATCCGAACCTTGCCGGCCAGAAAGAAGCTTACCTAGCTCAGCAATTAAAAAACTTTAGATCAGGCCAACGTAAAAACGCCGTAATGGGCCCAATGGCTATGGCATTATCTGACGACGATATTGCTAACATTTCAGCATACTACTCAAGTCTTAAATAGCCTTAATTTTTTAGGTTAAAAAAGCGCTATTAGGCGCTTTTTTTGTTTCTGCCTTTTATCGCCGCTTGTTCTCGCTTAGGTTTTAGTTTTGGTGCTGTTTAATCAAAGAGAGAAACGGTTCACCATAGCGTGCAAGCTTAGTGTCACCAATACCACTGACATTAAGCATTTGTCTTGCAGTTAAAGGTTTTACTCTGGCCAATTCAGCTAATGTGGCATCGTTAAAAACAATAAACGGCGCTATGTCTTCAAGAGTCGCTATTTCTTTACGCAATGATCTTAGCTTTGCAAATAACGCTCTATCGTAGACTTTATCGCGTTTATTGCCTTGCCAATAGCTCGCTTTTTGTAAACGAGGAGTGGCCAACATCAGCGGCTGTTGTCCTTTCAAAACCCCACCGGACGCTTGTGTTAAACATAAGTTCGACTGAGCAGCGATATCTTGTTGTAAATAGCCTAAATGAATCAATTGTCGTACGATTGAAAACCAATAGCTGGGTGTTTTGTCGCTGCCAATACCAAAAGTGGATACTTTGTCATGACCCAAGGCAATAATTTTATCATTAAGTTCAGCCCGTAAAACTGCAATAACATGCTCAATATCACCATTGCCTTCAATTCTATAGACACAAGAAAGCACCATTTGCGCCGCTTTTGTCGCGTCAAATTGACTCGGTGGATCCAAGCAAATATCACAGTTACCGCAACTTTTTTCAGTAAACTCGGCAAAGTAGTTCAATACCACTCTACGCCGACAGGTTTGCGCATCAATAAAACCTCGCATGGCTTGAAAACGCTGTAATTCAACGTTAACGCGTTGTTCATTTTCACCTTCTACAATACGCTTGCTAATACGTTCAACGTCTTTTTCATCATAAAGAAAAAGCGCCTCTGCGGGTAAGCCATCACGCCCAGCACGACCTATTTCTTGATAGTATGACTCTAAAGTTCTTGGGGGCTCAAAGTGAATAACAAAACGCACGTTGGATTTATTAATGCCAAGCCCAAAAGCCACGGTTGCGACCACTATCTGAATATCATCTTTGGCGAATTTATCTTGAATAATATTACGAATGTCAGACTCTAATCCGGCATGATAAGCGGCACAATTAATGCCCGTTTGTGCTAAATTTTTCGCTAGTTTTTCAACTTGCCAACGGCTATTACAATAAATGATGCCACATTCGTCTTTGCGCTTGTTGATATAACCCATAACTTGTTGCTCACCTTGATATTTATCTGCCAAGGTAAAACGAATATTAGGTCTATCAAAACTATCAAGGTGAATGTAGGGATCATGCAAAGCCAATTGTTGTAAAATATCTCGGCGTGTTGTCACATCCGCTGTTGCGGTTAACGCCATCACAGGCACATGTGGAAAATTTTGCTTTAGCAAATGCAATTGTGTGTACGCGGGGCGAAAATCATGCCCCCATTGCGATATACAATGAGCTTCATCAATCGCAAATAAACTGATGTTGAGTTGCGATAAACCTTGAATAAAATAATAATTTTTTAGCCGTTCAGGGGCAACATAAAGTAGCTTTATTTCACCTTGACCTAAACGTCGAAATATATCGTTAATGGTCTCAGTATCGAGTGAGGAGTTTACGTAAGCCGCTGATATTCCTTGACTAACCAGACCGTCAACTTGATCTTTCATTAATGCAATTAAGGGTGAAACAACAATAGTGACACCCGGCATTAAAGTTGCTGGCAGCTGATAGCACATTGATTTTCCGCCACCAGTGGGCATTAATACTAAGCTGTCACGGCCCTGAAGTGCATAATTAATAATTTCTTCTTGGCCAGCACGAAAGCTCTGATAACCAAAATGATGTTTAAGAGCTTCAGTTAATCTTGTAGGGGAAATGGCTTGCAACAGACAATCTTCATTGGGTGAAATCGACCAACATTTTAACGCAGTAACACCTTTGTGCGGAGATTTATTTTCAATATCAGCATAATTATTGTTATTCTTTTACCTCATCGGGCCAAAAGGAAAGTTTATGACACATGAAGAGACGTTTATGCAGCTTGCTCAATATTGGAACCAAGCCATGCCATTTAACAAGCTATTAGGCTTAGAAATTACCCAATTTAATAGCCAAGAGTCGGTTGTTAGTATTGTCTGGGACGACAAGCTAATTGGTAATCCGGAACAAAAAATACTGCATGGCGGCGTCACGGCTTCAGCGCTTGATCTTGCCGGTGGCGTTGTTGCTGCCGCAAATATTCTGACTCAGTTAGCTGAATTATCACCCGAAATAATTGCACAAAGCTTAAGTCGTTTGAGCACTATTGATTTACGGACCGACTTTTTAAGACCGGGACGTGGAGAAAAATTTATTGCGACAGCAAAAATCATTCGTAGTGGCAGCAAGGTGGCAGTCGCCCGCATGGAGATGCATAACGAGAAAGGTGACCATATTGCCTTTGGCACTGGTACTTATATGGTGGGATAAAAAAAGCCATCACGAGTATTAACATGGGTTGTTTAGCCCAACAATGCTATTATGATTATTATCTCACCAACCTCAACCCATAATTGATTCCATGCCAATATCTGAAAAAACTGCCTTACGTGGCGGTATTATTAGTGCCGTTAGTGCCTATACTATGTGGGGTGTCGCGCCACTATATTTCAAACTAATAGACCATATTAACGCGGATGAAATTTTAGTACATCGCGTGGTTTGGTCGACCGTTTTATTAATCTTAGTCGTGCTGCTGACCAAAAGATCGCGCAATTTTATTGCCACCATTACTCAACCCAAAATAGTCATGCGATTAACCATTTCAGCGACACTGCTTGCCGTGAATTGGTTTATGTTTATTTGGGCGGTTAACAATGGCCATTTACTTGATGCCAGCCTAGGTTATTACATTAATCCACTTTTCAGTGTGGCGTTAGGGGTTATATTTCTAGGTGAACGCTTGCGACCTTGGCAGTTATTTGCCGTTGGACTCGCCTTTATAGGTGTGATGATTCAACTCTTTATGGTTGGGTCACTACCGATGATTTCATTAGCACTGGCTGCCACTTTTGGTACTTATGGCTTATTACGCAAAACCATGCCTTTAGACTCATTTGTCGGCTTACTGATCGAGTCTCTGATGATGTTACCGATTGCCTTGATTTATTGGTTAGTATTTTTAAAAACAAGTACAACCAATATGTTAGACAACGATATGTCATTAAATATGCTCTTGGTTTGTACCGGTATTGTCACTACCGCGCCCTTGTTATGCTTTTCTGCTGCAACAAAACGTATGACCTTAACGGCGTTAGGATTTTTTCAATACATTGGCCCAAGCATCATGTTTATTTTGGCAACGTTTTATTACCAAGAGCCATTATATTTTGCTAAATTAATTACTTTCGCTTGCATCTGGACTGCATTAGCCATATTTAGTTTTGATTCAGTAAAAGCTAGAAGACGTGCGATAAAAACAGCCACAACATAGTGAGAAGAAATAGTGCAGAAAGTGATAGATTAGAAAGTTTTATCTGTCAGAGGTGTTTTAAACAGCGTTAATAGCCGCCCTAATGTTAGGCCGTTGCAACTGATGTCAAACTCGTTGCAACGGTTAGTCAGTGTAATGTCTTGGGAATTTACAGTGTTTCTAAGTTCGCGTAAGCAACAACAAGCCACTTGCAACCCACGTCAGCAAAGTTAACTTGGATACGACTTTGCGGACCACTACCTTCGTAGTTTAATACCACACCATCACCAAACTTTTTATGACGAACATTTTGGCCAAGTTTAAAGCCGGAATTGCCAAATGTTTCTAAGGTCAGGGCCGATGAGAATTTCCCTGTTGTGACGGGTTTCTTCACTTGATTTTGCAGACGAATTGCCTCTGTACAATCGTCAGGTAGTTCTCTCAAAAAGCGACTTGGCTTGTGATTTTTTTCCTGACCATACAATCGACGGCTTTCTGCATGGCATAAATATAACTTTTTCATCGCCCGGGTCATACCGACATAGCACAAACGTCGCTCTTCTTCTAAGCGACCATGGTCTTCAACCGACTGCTGCGAAGGAAACATGCCTTCTTCTAAACCAGCAATAAAAACCAATGGAAACTCTAAGCCTTTAGCCGAGTGCATGGTCATTAATTGGACCGCAGGTTCATGATCATCGGCTTGTGACTGACCTGATTCTAGCGCTGCATGGGTTAAAAAAGCGGTAAGTGGGCTTTGTTCTTCTTCCAGCTCTGGGTCAACCTCAAAAGTTTGACAAGCGTTAACTAGCTCATTTAAGTTTTCAATACGAGCTTCGGCACGCTCACCTTTTTCGGCTTGATACATCGCCTTTAAGCCTGAGTGTTGAATAACATAGTTGGCTTGCTGGTCAAGATTTAACTTGCTTGAGTCGTCTTCTAGCTGCTCAATGACATTGATAAACTGTTGAATAACTTTGGCACTTCGGCCTTTGAGTTCTTTATTTTGCACCATATGTTGGCAGGCTTGCCACAAGGTACATTCTAAGTTTCTCGCGCCATCACGCACTAAACTTAAGGTTTGATTACCAATGCCACGGGTTGGGGTATTAATGACCCGTTCAAAGGCTGCATCGTCATCACGATTATTTAATAAGCGTAAGTAAGCCAGCGCATCTTTAATTTCTTGACGTTCAAAAAATCGTAAACCACCATATATACGGTAGGGTAATTGCGCTTGAATTAAGGCTTCTTCCATTAAACGTGATTGGGCATTACTGCGATATAAAATCGCAATATCATCAAGTGAACCATCATCTTTTTGCCAATCAGCAATGCGTCCGGCAATAAAACGTGCTTCATCTATTTCATTGAATGCAGTATAAATCGATATTTTTTCACCGGCATCATCTTCGGTCCATAAATCTTTGCCTAGACGATTATTATTGTTGTCAATCAGCTGATTAGCGGCTTTGAGAATATTGGCAGATGAGCGATAATTTTGCTCAAGTTTAATCGTTTTTGCGCCATCAAAGTCTTGCAAAAAACGTTGGATATTTTCAATTTTTGCGCCACGCCAGCCATAAATAGATTGGTCGTCGTCACCGACAATCATGACCTTGCCACTTTTTTGACCTAACAAGTTTAACCAAGCATATTGAATCGCGTTAGTGTCTTGAAACTCATCAACTAAGACATGAGCAAAGCGCTGTTGATAATGCTGTAATAATTCTGGATTATTTAACCAAAGCTCATGGGCGCGAAGTAATAATTCGGCGAAGTCGACTAAACCTGCACGGTCACAAGTGTCTTGATAAACCCGATAAACTTTAACAAAAAGTTCTTCTGTTACGTCATGTTGGGCATCAATATGTTGCGGGCGTAAACCTTCATCTTTTTTACCATTGATATACCAAAGAAATTGTTTGGGAGGCCAGCGTTTTTCATCAAGCTCTAACGAGCGCACAATGCGCTTAATCATGCGTAGCTGATCGTCTGAGTCAAGCACTTGAAAACTTTGTGGCAATTTCGCTTCTTGAAAATGCATACGCAATAAACGATGCGCTAAGCCATGAAAAGTACCAACCCACATGCCTTGTACATTACCATCAACGGTTTGTTCAACACGGGCTCGCATTTCAGCCGCCGCTTTATTGGTAAAAGTAACGGCTAAAATACTATGAGGAGATGCGTGTTCAACCTTCATTAACCAAGCAATACGTTGCACTAAAACCCGGGTTTTACCGCTACCGGCACCGGCAAGCACCAGCATATTTTGTAGTGGTGCAGCAACAACATCTCGTTGTTTATCGTTCAACGACTCAAGTAATTCAGAAACATCCATAGCGAGGTAAAATCAAAAAGCGAAAATATAACCCTATCATAGCAAGTTCAGCACTATTTTGATAACGCTATCCTTATGCCAAGCTAACTAATAAAGTGATCAACTGGGCATTAATTTGTCTTCAGGCTAGTTTTTTACTGTATTGCTTAAAATTTATTAGTTAAAAGTAATAAATACAATAATTTATGTCAATATTTTGGCGAGCTGCTCAATATTGTCAAGCGCAAGGGTTGGGAGAACTTTTAGTGGTTTACCGACTTTATATGGGTTTAACCAGACGGTTTGACAGCCAGCATTAATAGCACCAAAAACATCATTTTTACCACAATCGCCGACATGTAGTAGTTGTTCAGGGCGAATTTGCAAAGCCATACAGGTTTTATCAAACATATCGCGGTCAGGTTTTAATTTGTTGTCAATCGAGGCATGAAAGTGTTCAGTAAAGTATTTTGCGATACCTATTTTTTGGGTATCAACATTACCGTTAGAAATAGCCACTAGCGGCATCTTGCGCTGCAGAAAGCTCAGAAAATCATGGGTCTGTTGCGGTAAAGTAAAGTTACTACGTTGCTCAACAAAATAAGCTAAAGCGGTAGCGGCGAAAATATTGGCCTCTATACTTGTTAAGCCAAGCGATAGTGCGCCTAGGTAATAAGTTTTTTCTCGCAATAAGCCAACGTCATGCTGTAGTTCTGGTGATTGTACGATAACTTGCTGGCGAAAAGGCCACCAAAAGCTAAAATCAAAACGATATAAGTGGCTATCAATGCCATAATCACTCAAGCTTTTGTTTAAATAAGCGCCCATCTTTCTATCGGTCGCCACCATAATCGGTTGATTGCTGTACAGGGTATCGTCTAAATCAAAGCTAATCGCATGAAAAGGGTGTAATCGGCGATAAAATCTCACAATGTTTCTACCTAATAGATATGTTGATGTAAAAGTTTTGCCACCAATTTTTTAAATTGGTTTAGCAGTAAGGTATCCATGCGCGGATCAAAATGCTCAGCATCTCGGCTACTAATGGCCAAAAAACCTATATCTTCTTGGTTGTGCGTCAGTCGTACTAAAACCACTGACCCAGAGCTTGCTTGAGCAAAAATTAATGCTTGTTCACTTTGTTGTAAGCGGCCAAAATAGTATTCA
This sequence comes from Colwellia sp. MB3u-8, assembly GCF_014076985.1. NCBI lineage: Bacteria > Pseudomonadati > Pseudomonadota > Gammaproteobacteria > Alteromonadales > Colwelliaceae > Colwellia > Colwellia sp. MB3u-8. Next base: position 283,483 of record NZ_JACGVA010000073.1, on the reverse strand, counting down.
TCTTTACTTAATCGGCTGGCCATTATTTCTGCGCAATTATCAGTAATTAAAGCACTGTGATTGACCGCGACCGGCTTTATTAACCATACTTTAAAGGCGTCAAACGATAACAACTCAGTGGTAGCCTGATGCAAACAATCAAGTAATTCTGCTGCGGTTGTGCAATCGAGTAAACGTAAATAAAGATCGCTGTATAAGGCAAATAATTGTTCATTTTGGCTTGCGATCACCATGAGTTGGGTGATTTCTTCTTCCAAATTATGAATTTTTTCACGTTGTTGTAACAATTGACGCTCAACTAAAGAAATAGCGCCACGTTGATGATCTGGCAACCTTAAGCCGGTAACAAATTCGGCTTGACGATTAAAAAACTCAGGATGTTGTTGCAGATAGCTAACAATTAATTCATCGGTTAGTTGTATTTCATCAGCTGATTTTAGGGTCTGTTCACTTGCTTGCATCACTTTATTTTTATCTTTATTCATAGATTTATTTGCCCATCGAACACATGCACAGCGGGACCTGTCATTTTGACCGAATTACCTGGGCCTTTCCAAAAAATCTTCAACTGCCCCCCAGGTAAATCAACCAAGACTTGTCGATTAAGTTTCTTTTGCATCTGGCCAACAACAACAGCAGCACATGCGCCACTACCACAAGCGAGTGTTTCAGCAGCACCACGTTCATAAACCCGCAGTTTAATATATTCAGCTGACACCACTTCCATAAAGCTAATATTCGCTTGTTGAGGAAAACGTTCATGCAATGACAAAGCTTTGCCCAATTGCTCTACGGGTGCTTCTTTGACATTATCTACTGTTAAAACGCAGTGCGGGTTGCCCATTGACACAACACCACAAAGCACGGTTTCGTCATCGCTACGCAGAATATAAGTGCCTTCTGCTTTTTGCGCGGTAAACGGAATTTTTGCTGGTTCAAATTGTGGTACCGGCATATTGACCGACACATTGCCGTCACGCTCAATAAACAAGGTCATTTTTCCTGATTGCGTTGACACTTTTATTTTATGTTTATTCGTTAAACCTTTTAAGCGGACAAATTTCGCAAAACAACGTGCGCCATTGCCACATTGCCCAACTTCACTGCCATCGGCATTAAAAATTCGATAATGAAAATCTAAATCTGGATCATAAGGAGGCTCAACAATGAGCACTTGATCAAAACCAATACCAAAATTTCGATCGGCCAACTGTTTAATTTGCTCATTCGATAAAAAAACATTTTGGGTGACATTATCGATGACGATAAAATCGTTACCTAAACCGTGCATTTTAGAAAAATTGATTAACATTTACATCCAATCTCACACTATAAAGGTAATAAGCTTTCACCTAGCCACAATTGGCTTAAGGTTTCGCGTTTTCTGACTAAATAACTTGCGCTGCCGTCCACCATCACTTCAGCAGCACGTGGCCGACTATTGTAATTTGAACTCATGGTAAAACCATAGGCACCAGCACTGCGTATGGCGAGTAAGTCGCCCGCACTTATCGCCAGCGCTCGATCCTTACCCAGAAAATCACCGGTTTCACATATTGGGCCAACCACATCATATTGCGCACTGGTCACATCATCACGTTGTTCAACCGGAATAATCGCCTGCCAAGCCTGATATAATGCCGGTCTGATCAAATCATTCATTGCCGCATCAACAATAGCAAAATTACGCTCTTCACTGACTTTGATATATTCTACTTCGGTCACCAAAATACCGGCATTGGCCATGATGGCTCGGCCCGGTTCATAAATAAGGGTTAGATCACGACCCGTTAACTTTTGTGCAATCGCTTTGGCATATTCTTTAGGGTGAGGCGGCTGCTCGTCGTCGTAACAAACACCTAAACCACCACCTACATCGATATGCGATAATGTAATACCTTGTTCGGCTAAGGTGTCAACTAAGTTTAATACCCGATCGAGTGCGTCTAAAAAGGGGGCAATTTCGGTCAGCTGTGAACCAATATGGCAATCAACCCCTTGAATATTAATATGAGACAAGGTGGCGGCGTATTGATATAACTTAGGCGCTTGCTCAATACTAATACCAAACTTATTCTCTTTTAAACCCGTTGAAATATAAGGGTGTGTGCCGGCATCAACATCAGGATTAACCCGTAATGAAATGGGCGCCATTTTGTTTAACCCTTGCGCGACAGATTGGATACGGTCTAACTCTGCCGCTGATTCAACATTAAAACAGTAAATACCCAAATTTAGTGCGTAAGCTATTTCTTCAGAGGTTTTACCGACACCTGAAAACACGACCTTTTTTGCATCGCCGCCGGCTTCAATCACCCGCATCAACTCGCCTTGTGAGACGATATCAAAGCCTGACCCTAACCGGGCCATGACATTTAAAACCGCAATATTACTATTGGCTTTAACGGCATAACAAACTAGATGTGGGCGCTCTCCAGCCGCTTGGTCAAAAGCATGCCAATGGCGCTCAATAGTCGCTCGAGAATAGATATAAAGTGGTGTTCCGTATTGCTTTGCTAATTCAGCAACCGAACAGTGCTCAGCGTATAATGAATGTTGTTTACGATTAAAAAAGTCCAATGCCGTTCTTCCTAAGGTTCTAAATTGCTTTTATCAGTTTCTTGGCTTGTTTTTGGTAAGTTCTCTTGCTGTTGCTGAGGAGTTTGATATAAAGGGCCTTTAATGCCGCAGCCTGTTATGGTGACTAAACTAAGCAAACAGAAGAAAGTAATTGCAATTTCTTTACGCATAATTGATTTATTCGATTTTTTTCCCATGATAGACGTTTTATAATGCCATGACCAACAAATACCAAGCAAAGATTAAACAATCTTAAAGTGCAGGTAAAAAGGAACCGTTAATGAATGATAGTCAGTACAACTTAGCCGCAGAAAACATCTTACTAGCGATAGAAGAAGCCATCGAAAATTGTGGTAGCGATATCGATTATGAAGGTGTTGGCGGGATGTTAACCCTCACCTTTAAAAATGCCAGTAAAATCATCATCAACAAGCAAGCACCTTTACGTGAAATTTGGGTAGCAACGAAATTTAATGGCCACCATTTTCACTTTGAAAATGACCAGTGGTTTGATAAACGTGGCGGCGGTGAGTTATGGCAGTTTATGTCTAACGCGGTCAGCAAACAAGCAGAAGAAACTATTGTCATTGCTGAGCAATAAATATTGAATAAGGTAACTGAAATGACCCAACAAACCGTACGTATTGCAACGCGTAAAAGCGCGCTGGCGTTATGGCAAGCAGAATATGTTAAGGCAAAACTTGAGCATTTTCATCCGGGTATCCAGGTTGAATTAGTGCCCATGACGACCAAAGGTGACATTATTCTGGATACGCCACTCGCCAAGGTTGGCGGAAAAGGCTTATTTGTTAAAGAACTTGAAGTGGCAATATTAGAAGACCGTGCTGATATTGCCGTGCATTCAATGAAAGATGTACCGGTTGAGTTTCCAGAAGGCTTAGGGCTAGAGGTTATTTGTCCGCGCGAAGACCCGCGTGACGCTTTTGTTTCTAACACTATTGATAGCTTGGCTGATTTACCCCAAGGTGCGATTGTGGGGACATCAAGTTTACGTCGTCAATGTCAAATTAAAGCCCTGCGACCCGACTTAACTATTCGCGACCTACGTGGTAACGTCAATACTCGGCTTAAAAAGCTCGATAATGGTGAATATGACGCCATAATTTTAGCTGCAGCTGGGCTTATTCGTTTGGAAATGCCGGAACGTATTCGAGAGTATATTGCGCCAGAGGTAATGTTACCGGCGAATGGCCAAGGTGCAGTGGGTATCGAATGTCGCATTGACGATGTTACTATTAAAGCACTGTTAGCCCCACTAGGCTGTGAAGAAACTCGTCTTCGCGTAGTAGCAGAACGTGCGATGAATCGCGCGCTTGAAGGCGGTTGTCAGGTACCTATTGGCAGTTATGCTGTGCTTAAAAATCAAGAGATATATTTACGTGGTTTAGTCGGCTCGATTGATGGCAGTGAAATATTAACCAGTGAAATTCGTGGCCACATTAACCAAGCCGCGCAATTAGGTAATCAGCTAGCTGAGCAATTATTGGCTAAAGGTGCTGGCAAAATTCTTCGTCAGGTGTATGACCAAGCATAAGCTTAAAATATTAATCACGCGCCCTGAAAAAGCTGGGCGCGATCTACAAGATTGCCTGCAACAACAGGGCTATCAAAGTTATTGTCAGCCGTGCTTTGATTATCAAGACGGTGCCAGCCTTGAGCAATTACAAATATTACAAAGTCAACTGACTCGGCCACTGGTCATATTTATTAGCGTCGCAGCAGTAGAGTTTGCTAATAAACTGATGCCAATATCCTTATGGTCGACAAAAGAAGTTATTGCGGTTGGGGCTGCCACTGAGCGAGCATTAAAAACTTTAGGCATAAGCGTCTTAGTCCCTGCAAAGCATAATAGCGAGGGGCTGTTGGTGTTGCAGCCATTACAAAACGTGCAGGCAAAAGACGTGCTCATTGTCCGTGGTGATGGCGGCCGAGAACTTATCGCAGAAGATTTGCGACAGCGTGGTGCCTCGGTACATTATTTTGAAAGTTATCGGCGTGTTTGGCGAAGTTTCTCGCCAGAAGTCATCAAAACATGGCATCAACAGCAGATAAATTGTATCTTAATCACTAGTAACGCTTTGCTAGAATTCATAGTAAACTTAATTGATAACTCAGACAATTACTGGCAAGAGCAATGTCTGTGGATTGTGGCAAGTAATAGAATTGCGCTCAAAGCTAAAGAAATAGGTATTAGCCGAATAATAAATGCCAATGGTGCCAATACCACTGCTATTATTAATGCACTAGCCTATGAGCAGGAATTAAGTCACACCAAGTAATATAACAGCATATTAGCCTAATATATTTAATGTGCGTAGCGCCAACATGTAAGATGGGATCAGTTCATGAGCGATAAAAAACCACCCGAGCAAACCAAAGCCGATAATAATACTGCAGCGGTCGACAAGCACGTTGAACAACAAGTTGACTTATCTGCGTCAAGCAATGTTAGCTCACCGTTAGCAGCGTCTTCGAATAAACCGGCAACGGCTGATAATCCAGAAAAATCTCCAGATAAAGCTGAAAATATAACTGAAGCTAAAACAAAGGCCACTGCTGCACAAAGCACCAGGGAGACTCAGCCATCATCAAATAAAAACCATGATAAGAGCACAGCACCTGTGAAAAATAGCGCATCTAGCACATCAAGTAAGTCGACAACTGTCGGTACGGCAACGCGGGCAGAAAAAAGCACAGCAAGCCATGCTAAGCAAAGTACGCAGAAAACTTCAAAAACGGCAGTGGTAGCCTTAATTATTGCATTATTGGCTATAGCTGCCAGTGCGGGTCATTATTATTGGAGTGAACAACAAAAAGCTCAATATAGCTTACAACTTAATGAGCTTGTAAAGCGCCAATTAGTCGAAAATCAGCAGCAAATTTCCCAACAACAGTTAGACAATAAACAGCGTATTGCTGAGCAATTTTCACAAAGTAAACAAGCCAATACTGCGGAGCTAAACGCGCTGCGTAAAAACCTTGAACAAGGTGATAATCTGACAAAAAGTCACAGTGAAGCGCTGGCACAATTACAGCAGCAAGTGGCAAGTTTAGGTAACAATCAACCTAGTGATTGGTTGTTACAAGAAGCGGAATACCTTATTCGAGTAGCGTCAAGAAGCTTGTGGTTAGAAAAAGAAACCAGTGCCGCTATTAGCTTACTTAATGACGCCGACTTACGTATTAAACAATTAAATGACCCCCAGTTTTTCGCCTTACGTCAAATTATTCAGCAGGATATCGCCAAGCTAGTATTACTACCGACACTAACAACAGATAACGCTATTTTAAAACTGATGACACTGGCTCAACAAACTCAGCAATTACCGTTAATAAAGACTCATACTTCAGCAAATAATGACCAAGAAATCGATGATGAATTAAGCGAAAATGCGAGTGATTGGCGGGAGAACCTTGCTAAAACATGGCACAGTATCACGGCTAAATTTCTTACTATTAGTAAAAAATCAGCAGATTCGAAGCCATTAATGTCTCCCGATTTTAGACAAAATTTACGTGAAAATTTAAACTTGAAGTTACAAACTGCCATATGGGCAGCCAGTAAAATGAATCAAGAAATTTATCAGCAATCGCTAAATGAAATTAATCATTGGCTCAAAGATTATTTTGATATGAGCGATATTGGTAACCAGAACTTCTCAAATATTATTCTAGAGTTACAAAACGAAGTTATTAGCGCTGAATACCCGAATAGATTAGATTCTCTAGCAGCCGTTAGACAGTTATTATCTAATAAAAAGCAGCTTGTGATACCTTCGAAAGAAAAGCCTAGTGCGGCTGAAGTATTAACAGAAACCGTCACTGAGCCGGTTGCTGTTGATCAGCAAGAGGGCGCGTAATGCTAAAAATAATTATACTGATCGTGTTCATCATCGCATTAGTCGCGGTTGCTCCAACACTTATTAGTGACCCTGGTTATATGCAAATATCCTTTGGTGGAACTGTGATAGAATCGACTGTGGTTGCTGGCGTTATCATGCTAACGCTGATTTTTATTACCTTACTGCTTAGCCTTAAATTTTTCCGTGGCGGGCTAAATTTTAGCTTCGCCGCTTGGAATAAAATTGCTTTTGCTAGTCGTCGACGTGCGCTGAAAGATTTTAACCAAGGCATCGCAGCCTATGTGTTAGGTGACTATAAACAAGCAGAGCACTTATTAGCTAAATCATCAGCTAAGGCATCATCTTTTGAGCAAATCGCTTACCTTGTTGCCGCAGATGCTGCGCAAAAACAAGCGTTAAAACCAAACACAGACCACTATTTATCCTTGCTAGAACAAACCACTAGCAGCTTAAAAGACCCAGGATTAGAAACGGTATTAATTAAAATTAAATTACTGATCGGTCAGCATAATTACCCACAAGCACGTACAGTGATCGATCAATACCATAAGCATATTGGGCATGACGCACGGCTGTTATCGTTAGAAATAGAGTTAAGCTTAATTGAACAGCGTTTTGACTATGTTATTAAGCAGTTAAACACCGTGGAAAAACAAAAATCTATTAGTCCAAAAACTATCACGCAATGGCAACAGCAAGCGTTTTACGGCGCCTTTAATAGTCAAATTAAACAACATGATAATAATGCTTTGATGGATTATTATCAGCAACTGCCGAAGAAAGTGAAGCAGTTAGAAACAGTCGTGCTTGCTTATTGTCAGGTCTTGGCAGAAAACCAAGTTAATGCACCTTTAGCCAAATTATTATTACCCATAATAAAGAAAGGGGCGGCAATTAACCTGTTAAAAGCGGTCAGAACATTACCTATTACCCAAGCTGATGAGCTAATGGCGGCGGCACAGAAACACTTACACAGTGCGCCAAAAAATGCCCTTTGGTTGTCATTGGTTGCCCACTTTGCCAAGGTTTCACAGCAATGGCTGTTAGCAGAAAAGGCATTTAATAGCTTAGTCAACTTGGAAGAGCAGCATTATGATAAAGTCGATTTATTGGCTTTTTCACAAGTCCTTGAACACCAAGGTCAACTTGAAAAGGCGAATCAAGTCCTGAGAAAAATTCACGCATTATGACTCGCGGCTAACAGGTACTGATCAGCAGTAGGTAAATATATAAAGCTTAAAGCCCTATTTAATAATGGTTATAACCTAAGGGCTTAAACCGCTATTAAATAGGACTCTTGTCCTTTATGTTTTTGTGTTCTTTGATAAGCACCCTTACCTTTTTTAGCGGTAACTATTTGCTGTTTATACAATCTTGACGTAACAACAGCCGCTAAAAAATTATCTTTAATGACCCCACGGCCTAATTCACAACCACCTTGATTTTTTTGGTGTTTTTTTACTTTAGTCTTTGTCATATGAGTTTACCTTTTACTTGGTTTATTAAGTTAAATTACTACAAAATTATTGCTTCGCAGCCAAAACGCGCAAAGTATATACGAATCAAAAAATTATGCACAAATTTTAAATAAGATTAATTAATTACCATCATAAAAACTTATGAAAAAAAATAATAATGTCATAAAAATTAAAGCCATCGCCCGTCATCATGGTTTATTTATCACCTTAACTGGGTTTATAGCTTTACTTATTATGGCTTGGCTATGCAGCTATTATTGGCAGCAAGCCCGCTTTCCTTTAATGTTTATGGTCCTCGCTTGCTTAGTGACGATATTTATCGGTTTACTAAAGTTAGCTGAACCAGCACACAGTTTGATCCTAACAGCTGAAACCTTAACTTTTCATCATCGTCATGGTCGTTGGCAACTTAATTGGCAACAGATCCGCAACATACATTGCGTGACCAATACGGTCGGCATCAGCCGTGAAGAATTAAATTACGTTGGCATAAAACTAAGTTCGATAGATAGCATAGCAAACAATATCTCGCTGCGTTTAGCCAACCGGATGATTCACGAACAAAAGCCCCTGATTCACTATTGTATTAAGCATCAATTGCTAACCTTTGAGCAAGGTATTTTAAATTTTGAACCTTACGTTTTAAAAGATGGTAGCATCATTAAAGGGCCATTAGCCGCTTTTTTGCATCATAGTGAGATATTACATCATGCACTTGGCGCGCACCTATTTATTGCCGCAAGCAATTTAAATGGCTCAATTGACGACTTTGTATTTTTGGCAAATACTTACTTAGCTAATGCGAAAGGGCCTATTATTAATTTTTAGCTTTGTTTAATTTGTAACAACTGAAATTGAATTATTCATTATTCGCTTAACCTCACCTTTGGCACCTACACTTTATATCTGTTCCATGAGGTTTGTGATCTAGTTGTGCGCAGAAAATAAATTAAGGGTGGTGTTAATTGTTTTAGACTAAACCCAAGTATTCACGTCCATGTGCTCACCAGAATAACCCTAGGCTATTTTAACCACTAAAAGTGGCCAATAATTTAATAAAATTGTTATTAAATAAAAGCAAAGGCATCAGCATACATATGTTCAATTAATGCGCCTTGTTTAACAAAGTCTTCACGCACGGCAGCGACCATTTCAAAACGGCCTGCTAAGTAAATGTCATAATCGACTAAGTTGTTAACTTCTGCCATTACCACTTTATGTACCATGCCTGTGCGACCTTGCCAATTTTCATTCGGTGCTTCAATTACGGGGGTAAATTTACCCTTGGGTAACTTATTAATGATGGCCGCTGTTTGCTCTAGCTCATAACACGCACTTGGGTCACGTAAGCCCCAGTAAACGATAACTTCACGTTCAGAATGCTGTAATGCTAAATATTCAAACATAGATTTTATGTATGAAAATCCTGTACCACCGGCAATAAGTAATAACGGGCGTTTACTTTCTTCGCGTAATTGTGCATTACCCAACGGCATTTCGATGGTAACTTCAGTGTTGGCTTTAATGTGCTCAATAACTTGCATTGGATAACTGTCTGAGCCAAACGCACCAATTTGTAATTCAATTAATTGTGCACCCGGGGCACTAGCAATTGAAAAAGGGCGTTTATCATCGTCACTCATTACAAAATTTAAGTATTGTCCGGCAGAAAAATCAACAGGCTGACTTGGCTTTAAAAGCGCCTTATAAACATGCTCTGTTAATGGTGTTAACGACGCTACCTGACATGTAATTACTTTCATTTATTTTGTACCTTATTACTGCCTGCTTGTTGTTTTGCTACAGTATTATTAGTGTATGAGTTACAGCAATTAGACTAACTAAATACTGGTTTTAAATGGTCTGACTAAGAGACTTTAGTTTTGCTAATTTCTCTAATTAATTGGTGAAATCTATTAAACCATTCTATTATAATTTGACCAAAAATTTGTCGGTATTATAACGGTTGAACGATAAAACCCCTAATTGATAGTAATATCATGTAAATTATTTTTTTGACTTGATCGTCATTGCAATATTAAAGCTGCTTTATATCCGCTCGATTGATGCTGATATGACAGTTCCTAGCGAGCTCGATAATGAATCCTATATTACTCGACTACTTTACATCTATCTAAGAGCATCGCTTCTGGGCATGTATCTCGAGATAAAATAACAAAAGCATATTATTGAGCAATAGCGGGCGAGGGTGATTGAAAGTAACACGGATATCAAATATTTAGGCCAACTTAGCAGTCGCAATTATTTTTCAATTACATAAGAAGGTAATTTTATTGCTGATATAAAAATGCCAGCAAATGCTGGCATTATTAAACAATGTTTATCTCGGTATTACTGGCGCTTCATCGAATCAAAAAACTCATTATTAGTTTTTGTCATCGCCAGTTTATCAATCATGAATTCCATCGCGTCAATTTCACCCATTTCATGGACAATTTTACGTAATATCCACATTTTTTGTAATTCATCAGGCTTAGTTAATAGCTCTTCACGACGTGTGCCACTGCGGTTAAAATGAATGGCTGGGAAAACACGTTTTTCCGCAATTTTGCGTGATAAGTGTAATTCCATATTACCAGTGCCTTTAAACTCTTCGTAGATCACTTCATCCATTTTAGAGCCGGTATCAACAAGGGCTGTTGCTATGATGGTTAAGCTACCACCTTCTTCAATATTACGCGCTGCACCGAAAAAGCGTTTTGGACGATGTAAGGCATTGGCATCAACACCACCGGTTAATATTTTACCTGATGATGGAATAACCGTATTGTACGCACGTGCTAGTCGAGTAATTGAATCCAGTAAAATAACTACATCTTTTTTATGTTCAACTAAACGTTTTGCCTTTTCAATAACCATTTCTGCTACTTGAACATGACGACTCGCTGGCTCATCAAAGGTAGAAGCAATAACTTCACCTTTAACTAAGCGCTGCATTTCTGTTACTTCTTCTGGGCGCTCATCAATCAGTAATACCATTAATTCAGCATCGGGGTGATTATGGGCAATGCTTTGGGCAATATTTTGTAGTAATAAAGTTTTACCCGCTTTTGGTGGCGCAACGATCAAACCACGTTGTCCTTTACCAATCGGTGAAGCTAAATCTAACACACGTGCGGTAATATCTTCAGTCGAACCGTTACCGCGTTCCATCGTCATACGGTTGGTTGGGTGAATAGGTGTTAGGTTTTCAAAAAGAATTTTATTACGAGAATTTTCAGGTCGATCAAAGTTAACTTCATTAACTTTTAATAGTGCAAAATAACGTTCGCCATCTTTTGGTGGGCGAATTTTACCGTTAATAGTATCGCCGGTACGCATGCTAAATCGGCGTATTTGGCTTGGTGATACATAAATATCATCAGGACCGGCTAAATAAGAAGAATCTGCTGAGCGCAAAAAGCCAAAGCCATCTTGTAGAATTTCTAAAACACCACTACCAAAAATATCTTCACCACTTTTAGCATGGGCTTTTAAAATGGCAAAAATAATGTCTTGCTTGCGATTACGAGCCAAATGCTCCAATTTCATTGATTCTGCGAGCTGAATTAGTTCGCTGATCGACTTTTCTTTAAGTTCATTAAGATTCATAGTGGTGGGTTCTTAGACTATTTAGGTTGTTATGCTGCGCCGTTTGGCGATTTAGGATGTTTGAGTATGGTTTTGAGATGTTCTTTTGTTCGAAATCTAAATTTAGCATTAAAAAGCAAAGCCGTAAAGGATCACTTAGTTGATCTTTAGCTAAAAAACAAAAAGGCCCGATTATTCGGGCCTTTTTTTATAAATTCTTATCAATAAACTCTTTTAATTGAGTTTTTGATAACGCACCAACTTTAGTGTCAGCGACAACGCCATCTTTAAATAGTAACAGCGTAGGAATACCACGAATGCCATATTTAGGTGGAGTGTTAGAATTTTGATCAATGTTTAATTTACCGATAGTTAATTTACCAGCATATTCTTCAGCAACGTCATTTAACAACGGCGCGATCATTTTACATGGACCACACCATTCAGCCCAAAAATCAACTAGGACTAAACCTGATGCATTGATTACATCAGTGTCAAAACTATCATCTGTTAACTGAACAATTTTATCGCTCATTTATATCTCCATTAAAGGTGGCCTATCGCCAATTGGTTAAGATTATACCTTCATCACCATCAATTACCAACATTGATATATAACAGTTATCGACGTTTTATTTCAAAATCAACTAATGCTATCAATTTATTAAGGCTTTTATGTGAATCTAATTTTTATTAATAGCGTAACCTGTTAAGCTAGCGGTATGAAAAAAACACACTTAACAGAAATAAAGTTCTCCGAACTTAAGCTCGAGCCTACCGTGGTAAACGGCCTCGAATCAATGGGCTTTGAATATTGTACTGCAATTCAAGCAAAGTCTCTTCCTATACTCATGACGGGCAAAGATATTGCCGGTCAAGCGCAAACTGGTGAAGGTAAAACTATTGCCTTTTTAGCGGCAACATTTCATCATTTATTACAGAAAAAAGATGTTAGCCACAATCAACCGCGTGCCTTAATTATGGCGCCAACACGTGAGCTTGCTATTCAAATTCATCGCGATGCCATTGAAATGGCAAAAAGTACCGGGTTACGCCTTGGTATTGTATATGGTGGTGAAGGTTACGAAAGTCAACGCCAAGAACTTGAACAAGGTGTAGATATTTTGATCGGCACTTGTGGTCGCTTACTTGATTACTTAAAACAAGGTATTTATAACCTTAGTAATATCGAAGTTGTGGTACTTGATGAAGCTGATCGTATGTTCGATTTAGGTTTTATTAAAGACATTCGTTATATGTTTGGAAAAATGCCGGCAGCGAATGAGCGTTTAAGTATGCTATTTTCTGCTACCTTATCTTTTCGGGTTAAAGAATTAGCTTTTGAACACATGAACGATCCTGACAGTGTTGAAGTAGAACCCGACCAGAAAACCAATGTTCGTATTTCTGAAGAGCTATTTTATCCTTCTAACGAAGATAAAATGTCTTTACTACAAACATTGATTGAAGAAGATTGGCCAGATAAAGCGATTATTTTTGCCAATACTAAACATGTTTGTGAAAAAATATATGCCCACCTTGAAGCGGATAATATTCGCGTTGGTATGCTTACCGGTGACGTTATTCAAAAGAAACGTCTGAAGATTTTAGAGCAATTTACCGCGGGGCAACTTGATGTTTTAGTCGCTACCGATGTAGCGGCACGTGGTTTACATATTGAAGCCGTGACTCATGTATTTAATTTCGACTTACCTGATGATTGTGAAGATTATGTACATCGTATTGGCCGTACAGGTCGAGCGGGTGCTACTGGCCATGCCATTAGCTTAGCATGCGAGCAATATGTTTTTAATTTACCCGCAATTGAAAGCTACATTGATCATTCATTACCTGTCAGTAAATATAATCATGATGCACTATTGACCGACTTACCAAGACCTAAACCACGCCCGCGTCGTCATAAGCCTCACAATGGTGGCCAAAATCGAAGCCGCAATCCAGGTACTAGGCCTCAAAGGAACAGCTAATTAATGACGACCACTTCAATGGAGACTTTATCACCTCTGTATGCCGTGGTCGATTTAGGCTCCAATAGCTTCCATATGTTGCTCACTCGACAACTGGCCGATAGTGTGCAGGTTGTTGACAAAGTAAAGCGTAAAGTGCGCCTTGCTGCTGGCCTGAGTGCAGAAAACATATTGTCTGAGCAAGCCATGGCAAAAGGCTTAGAATGTTTAAGTTTTTTTGCCGAGCGCCTGCAAGACATCCCCAAAGAAAATATTCGAATTGTTGCCACCGCCACCTTAAGGTTAGCGCATAATCGTGCTGATTTTATGGCCAAAGCTGAGAAGGTTTTGGGGCATAAAGTCACCTTGTTAAGTGGCATTGCTGAAGCTAAGCATATATACCTTGGCGTAGCTCATACCAGTTATAGCGCAGATAAACGCTTAGTTTTAGATATTGGCGGTGCTAGTACAGAGATTATTGTTGGCCGAGGCTTTAGGGTCAAACAAGCCCATAGCCTTAACTTGGGTTGCGTCACTTATAATCAACAATATTTTCCTGATGGTACGCTTACAGCTGAAAACTTCGCTCATGCAATATCCGCAGCTGAACAGACTATTGCCACGGTAAAAGCTAGTTTTTGTGATATCGGTTGGCAATGCGTACTAGGGGGTTCAGGTACTATGCAAGCATTAGCCGAAATGTTGATTTATCAACATAAGCCTAGTGTGCTTTCATTGGACTTTCTTTATCAGGTTCAAAAACAATTACAAACCTTTGAGTATATCAAGGATATTAATTTACCTGGTTTATCAACAGAGAGAAGCCCTGTGATTGCCAGTGGCTTAGCTATTCTCATTGCCTTATTTCAACAATTTTCTATTCAACAATTAACACTCTCTAGTGGTGCCTTACGTGAAGGCTTATTATATGAAATGTTACCCAATAGCCACAAGACTAATATTCGCCAGCGTACTATCCAAGCGTTAAGCCAACGTTTTCATATTGATCAACAACATGCCGATAGTGTTAAGCGGCAAATTCACACGCTGTTTACCCAATTGAAAAGCACATGGCATTTACCTGAGGGTAATGCATTAGAGTTATTATTGGCCAGTGGGGACTTGCATGAAATAGGTTTATTGCTTGAATACAAATACCATCAACAGCACAGTGCCTATATTCTTACTCATGCAGATCTAGCGGGTTTTAGTCAATCAGATCGGCAATTATTGGTTAGTTTGGTCACACTTTATAAAGGTGATATCAACCAATTGCTTATTGAACAACAATCAGCGATAGACGCTGAAAGTGCGACAAAATTATTAATTATTCTTCGCTTAGCGGTAAAGTTGTGCCGTCGCCGCAAAGACGATAAATTACCAAACTACCGCATAAGGCTCAATGAGAAAGCTTTGCACTTGTCCTTACCCAAAGTTTGGCTCATGCAACACGCGCTGATTCATGATGAATTAAAGCAAGAAAATGACCATATTGCCCGCCTAGGTTATCGCTTGCACATTGACTGTGAAAATGAATTAAGCGTATTGGCCACGCCAGACTGAAAAATCATCAAACTCGTACCCTTAACTATTACAATTATTAGCGTCTGGAAGAAAAAATCGCCCCTTGTTCCTGAGCATAAAAAAGCCGTGCTATATAGCACGACTATTAACTACAGTAAATTCAGCACAGCTTTGAGTATTTCAACGGCTGTTTACGCGCTTTGTTCTTCTTTTAACCAACGCGCTACTCGCTTAGCAAAATAGGTAAGAATGCCGTCTGCTCCGGCTCGTTTAAAGGCCAACAAACCTTCCATTACACAAGGTTTTTCTGCTAACCAGCCATTTTGAATTGCGGCCATGTGCATCGCATATTCACCACTGACTTGATAAGCATAAGTCGGCACTTGAAAATTATCTTTTACTCGGCGCACAATATCTAAATATGGCATACCTGGCTTAACCATCACCATATCTGCACCCTCATGAATATCTTGTGCGACCTCATGTAAGGCTTCATTACTGTTGGCGGGATCCATTTGATAAGAAAATTTATTACCCCCTTTGATATTACCTGCAGAGCCTACCGCATCACGAAACGGACCATAGTAGCTAGAGGCGAATTTGGCAGAATAAGCCAGTATTTTCGTATTAACAAAATGGTGCAGCTCTAACTCTTGACGAATGGCGCCAATACGACCATCCATCATATCTGAAGGAGCAACAACATCAGCACCCGCCTGTGCATGAGACAAGGCTTGTTTAACTAAAATATCCTTAGTCACGTCATTCAGTACATAACCGCTATCATCGATAATGCCATCTTGACCATGGGTAGTGAATGGGTCTAAGGCAACATCAGTGATCACACCTAAGCTTGGGAACTTTGCCTTCACTGCTCGCACGGTGCGTTGAGCCAAACCATCAATGTTATAAGCTTCTTCAGCCAACAGTGACTTTTTATCCGCTGGGGTTACTGGAAAAATGGCAATCGCAGGTATACCTAGATCTACCAGTTCCTGACATTCATCTAATAACAGATCGATACTCTTGCGTTCGACACCCGGCATAGAGGCAATAGCTTCACACTGGTTTTCACCTTCTAAGACAAAAACAGGGTAAATCAAATCATTGACGCTCAGTTGATGTTCTGACATTAAACGTCGTGAAAAGTCATCAGAGCGCATGCGACGCATACGACGGGCGGGATATTGGCCAAAGACGTTGTTCATACTTATTTCCTATAATAATTTAATTTTACTTTTCTATACGTATAGCCATGCCCATTGAGTTAATGTATTCACAACTTTGCCTATAAGCTTTTTAGGCGGGCTCCTAGGGATATCAGTAGCCATTAAATAGAGGCTAAAAATGTATGATAAAGAACTATACTTAACATATTTTTCTTTTTATCAAATCGCTATGGAAGCACTAAGTTGACAGATTCATCATTTCAATGGGTATTACTTGTACTTGATTTCGACCCGTTTGCTTAGCTTTATAGAGGGCTTTATCTGCTTTATCAAAGATAATTTCAGGTGTCACACCTTGCTCTTGCTGATACGTTGTCACACCACAACTGACGGTTAAATGAATAACATTTTCATGGTTGAAAATATGTTGCTGGCGCACACTTTGACAAATTTCTTCTGCCAAAGCTAAAGCCCACTTTTCGTCTGTTTCAGGCAGGATCAAGCAAAACTCTTCACCACCATAGCGACAAGCAACATCAGTACTGCGGCGTAATACAAGGTTAATCATACTAGCCACTTCCACAATACATTTATCACCGGTTAAATGGCCATAACTATCGTTCACGTTTTTGAAATGATCGATATCAATCAAGATCAGGCTAAGTGGGGTTAAGTTACGGCGACTACGCCTAAATTCTGCCATTATTTTTTCATCATAATAACGACGATTATAAAGCCCTGATAATTCATCAAGGGTATTTTTCTCTTTTAACGTTTGATTGACTAATTCTAATTCTTGCAGGGCAATATTCAACTCTAAAGTTCTTTCTTGCACTCGATTTTCCAATTGCTCTTGACTTTCATCTTGCAAAGCTAACAACTTTTTCTGAGTAATGTAGGATACTTTGGCTCTGGCTAACACTTGTTGTTGAGCTGATTTTTCATCTCGGATATGGTCATAATATTTACGCACCATCAAATAGCTCATCATAATTGCCATAAACCAAAAAGTCAGCATATCCAGACCATTGATCATCTGAGCAGAAAAGTGCCAGTAATAGAGTAAATAAGTAATAATATTAAAGCTTAATTGCACCAGCAGAATGAGTGAATATATTTTTGGCAAACGACCCCTGTTTTTTGTGATAGTACTAGTAACATAGAGTAGCGCAAGCAAGCTAATACTGATGGATATTTGGGTTAATAACCAAGTAGTTCTATCGTTAAACATATAACTTAAGGGCACCATAATCGCCATGATAATGGCTAAGGCGAGTAACAATTGATCGCTATTCTTATCTGACGTTTTTAGGGGAAATAATTTAATCGTAAAGCTGAAAAGCAGCATATTAGACAAGTTGGCGAGTAGTAAAGTTTCAGTATTGAGGAGATAAATATTGTCAGTGAATAAGCCAAAAAATGCTATGCCACCAGCAACCAAAATACTCAGTGATTTTAGGGCAAAAAATAACGCTAAAATTGCCATACTGCAACTACGCATGGCGCTAGCCCAAGTACAGCACATTAAAGACAGGAGCAAACTGCTACCGATAAACATATGCTGTATAGGTAAGGGTAATAACCAACTTGGCTTAGCAAGCAAAAGCATACCTTGAGCATTTACCACAGCAAGTATTAACAAGGCAATAAAAAAAGCAATCATAGTGAGGTATAAATTACGCATGGCGAGTACTTAAATTGAAAACGCTTTCACTATTAAGGGTTGTTTGTTTGATAATTTCCTGTTCACTATAACCCATTAATTCGGCTAACACAGTGACAATATAAGGTAAGTAGCTGGGTTCATTACGGCTACTTTTGGGTTTTGGACGAATGTTTCTTGGCGTTAGATAAGGCGCATCTGTTTCGATCATTAGTCGATCTAGTGGAATAAAAGGCACAATGTCGCGTAACTCTTGACCACGACGCTCATCGCAAAGCCAACCTGTAATGCCAATATACATGTCAGCATCTATGCACTGCTGTAACTCTTTTTGATTGCCGGTAAAGCAATGGGAAACCATTGCGGGAATACTAGCAATATAAGGCTTTAAAATTTCAAACCAAGGCTCGAAGGCATCACGTTGATGTAAGAATAAGGGTAATCGAAGTTGCTCTGCTAACGCCACTTGCTGAGTAAAAACGTCTTTCTGATTGACGGCACTTGAGAAATTACGATTAAAGTCT
This sequence comes from Colwellia sp. MB3u-8, assembly GCF_014076985.1. NCBI lineage: Bacteria > Pseudomonadati > Pseudomonadota > Gammaproteobacteria > Alteromonadales > Colwelliaceae > Colwellia > Colwellia sp. MB3u-8. The sequence continues at coordinate 265,103 of NZ_JACGVA010000073.1, read as the reverse complement.
AGTCCGCACTCACCAATAGCTTTAACGCAGCTATTTTCAGCTAAATCAGCCAGTTGCTGTTGGAAGTTTTTATCGGCATGGTCTGCGTCATGCGGATGAATACCGGCAGTACTATATAAGTAGTCTGGATAGTGCTGGCAAAGCTCAATCGCTTGCTTACTTGCAAAAATATTAGTGCCAGTAACAAGTAAGGCATTAATGTTTTTTGCTTTAGCGCGGGCAATAACAGCAGAAAGATCTTTGTCAAACCGCGTATTGGTTAAGTTGACACCAATATCAATCAAGGGATTATAAACTCATTATTTAAAGCGTTTAACACGAATTGTTCGATTGGAATCTGGGTGATTTTTCTTCAAATAAACCGCACTCATAAAGCCTTTTTTAAGTAAGACACTATCGCCGACTTCAACTTTAAGAAAGTCATTATCAGTTTGCTGCCATTGTTGACCGTTGGTAAAGGTGAATCGCCATTTATCGTAGTGATCTTTACTTAATTTCTCAACAGTCAACACAAGCTGTTGGTCTTCTTCAGCTACTTTATATGTGGTTAAATGTTCTGCACCAAAGTCTGCTACTTTTGTCGACGTAGGAGCTACGCTAGTGTCGGCTTTAGTCTCGGGCGCATTTTTTTCCATTTTAGCGATCACATTGACGGCTGGCACAGCTTGCTCAGCTAAGTCATCAAAACAAACCAGACGCGCTAAACTGTCTTGAATTTTTAGACATTGGGCTAAACTGCCATTAAGTGTTTCTGCTTTTGTTGTTAATGATAACAAGGTCAAAATTGCAAGCGTTATAATAGTCATATTTTTCATTATTGTTCTTCCTTTGATTCTGTTTCTTCCTCTGTTCGATAATAAACAGAGGCGATAATAATGCCTAACTCAAATAGCAGTAGCATGGGCAATGCCAGCATGGTCTGAGAAATAATATCTGGTGGTGTTAACAACATACCAACGACAAATGCACCGACCACAATGTAAGGGCGTTTAGTGCGCAAGCTAGCTGGAGTTGTTACTCCAGTCCAACACAGTAATATAATGGCAATAGGGATTTCAAATGCGGCACCAAAAGCAAAAAATAGTTTTAAAACAAAATCCAAGTAACTGCTAATGTCTGTTGCTATGGTAACGCCATCGGGTGCTACCGAAGAAAAGAAGGCGAAAGCAACTGGAAACACCACATAGTAAGCAAACGCAATACCGCCATAAAACAATAAGGTACTACCCAGCATTAAGGGGGCCATTAAACGTTTTTCATGCTTATACAAACCCGGCGCAATAAACGACCACAATTGATATAAAATGTATGGCATGGCAATAAATATTGATAAGACAATGGTGAGTTTAAATGGCGTAAAGAAAGGTGATGCTACATCAGTCGCGATCATTTGCGTACCCTCTGGCATCACGGCCAAAAGTGGCTTTGCGACATATTGGTAAATATCTTGGGCAAAGTAAATCAACGAACAAAAAACAACCAAAACACCTAGCACTGCATGCAATAATCGTGTTCTCAGTTCTAATAAGTGATCAAATAATGTGTGATTTTGTTTAACGGCTGAACTCATTTACCCTGCTTTTCATTTTTATTATCATCGAGCTGTGTAACTTTTTCAGACGAGTCTGTTGTGTTTTCAGCTGTTTGATAAGGATTATTGACCATTGCTGCCGCTTCTTCTAGTGACTTCACTGACGCGGCAACTTCTGGTGATAAGTCTTTCATGCCAGCTTGTTCAGCTTTCTTTAAATTAGCATGCAGTTCATGGATACGCAGCTCTTCGGTGAGTTCATTTTTAACGCCCTCACTAAAATTACGCATGCTATTTATCCAGCTACGCACAGAACGAATTGCTACGGGTAATCGCTCGGGGCCTAGTACGACCAAGCCAATAATAGCAATTAATAGTAGTTCCCAAAAACCTATATCAAACATTAGACTTGGTCTTTCTCTTTTTCAGCCACAGTACTTTCTTTGGCTGTTTTATCACCTAAACTGTCGTTATTAGCTAAATCTTCTTGGCTAGCGTCTTCTTTTTTTGCTGTATCGTCAGTTACTGCACTTTTAAAACCTTTCACTGCTGATCCTAAATCAGTGCCCAAATTACGTATTTTTTTTGTGCCAAACAACAATACGACAATGACCGCAATAATTAATAATTGCCAAATACTTATACCGCCCATAAAAAACTCCTATAATTTATTTGATTTCATTATAAAGTTTATAGAAAAAAAATCACCAACTGATATGATAAATAGTGAGGTAAAACAAAATTTGATAAGAATGTATTGTAAAAATCAGTGTTATTGGCATTTTTGCCTAGTGTTATTTTACTTTGCATTTGCAAATTCAGCACAAGCTTATGCTTCAGCAGAAGTAAAAGCGCCCGCTGAACGAAAAGCTGAACGAAAAGCTGAACACTGGATGCAAGGACTGCATGAAACGGTTGCTGACTCCGTTTATCAATCTGCGCAATGGTTTGATAGTTTTTTTATTGCAAATGATAGTGAACAACAAAATCCAAAAACAACCGCAAAAATTAGTTTTGCTTGGTTGCCAAAAAGTCGTGACTGGAGTGAAATCAAGCCACGCTTTCGATTGCGTGTTAAATTGCCGCATTTTCAAGACAGAGTTAGTGTGGTGTTATCTGACGAAACAGATGATGAACTAAACAATCTACCGCTAGAGTCAGTCAACACCAATTCGAGCACCGAAGAAGAAAAATTTTCTTTAGCACTAAACTATACACGAGATAAAAAAAATGATCGGTTAATGAATTATCGTGTGGGTATTTCAGGTGGAGATATATTTGCTAGAGCAAAACATCAACGTCGCTTAACTATCAATCCCAAGCAAGGTTTTTTAGTTGAACCGTCAATGTATTACTACCTTAATGATGGCTTTGGCGCTAAATTATTGCTGGAGTACGATTATCAATTAAGTAGCAAATCACTTTTTCGTCTCAATTATAGTATTCGAGGCTCTGCGGCCTTTAGTGGTATTCGCTGGAAGCATGGTTTTTATAAACTAGATCAAATAAATCACACCACGGCATCAGTGCTGAGCTTACAAGCTGAAGGTGAACGCAACGGCGCACGAGGTTTTGTTATTGATAAGTACACCTTAAGTTATCGATACCGCTTTAATGCCTTGCGCGATTGGTTGTTTTTTGAAATAGAGCCTTTTGTCGAGTTCCCCGAGCAAGAAAATTACAACACAACCCCAGGTATTGCCTTACGCATTGAAGGCTTTTTTCACAAGGGTTAGCGTTAACGTAGTTGAGCGTTAAACTAGGCCTAAATAATTGCTATAGCATTACTGTGTGTATCAAGATAACTTTCATTTTCATTTTCATTTTCATTTTCAACATTATTGTCCGCTATTTTTCCTGGCCGGTTAATATAATAGCCTTGGCCAAATTGACAACCTAGGGTTTGTAGCTTCTTGAACATGGCTTTAGATTCAATGCCTTCAGCCACTAGTTGGTAGCCAAATTTTGTCCCCAGTTCCTGCAAAGCTTTAATTAAAGATAAGTTTGTATCATTGTGATTTAAAGTATGGATAAAACTGCGATCGAGTTTAATAAATTCAAATGGGTAGTTATGTAAAAAATTAAGCGACGATAAACCAGCACCATAATCATCTAAAGCTAACTTAACGCCAAGCTCTTTCAATCTCTGTAAGCCTTTAAGTGCGAGTTCGGTATGTCGAGCAAAAGCAGATTCATTAAACTCGAGAATCAGTCGTTCAGGCTCCACCGTATTAGCACTAATTAAAGCCAGTAATTTTGCTAATTGGTTCGCTTGAATTAAGTGACGGCCTGATAGGTTGACACCAATATAAGTGTGCTCATATTCTTTTGATTGTTGCCATCGTTTTAATTGCATACAAACTTGTTCAATCACCCAAGTTTCTATATCCAAAATCATACCAGTTTCTTCTGCCATAAAAAGAAACTCACTCGGGGTTAATAAGCCCTTGGTTGGATGCTGCCAACGTAAAAACACTTCAAAACCTATAGTTTTAGTTGAGGTTAAATCTGAAATTTTCTGATAATGTAACTCAAACTGTTTGCCTTGAATAGCTTGCCTTAATTCTTGCTCAAGCGTCATGCTGGCAATAATTTTTTCCCGCATGCTGTCCTCAAAGAAAACGTATCGACCGCGGCCTAAACTTTTTGCTTCATACATAGCTGCATCAGCATCACGTAATATTTCGCTGGCATCTTTATAGCTAACTCGACTTTGAGCAATACCCATACTGGCATTTGAATACAAGGTCTGACCCTCAAGTTTAAAGGGTTGCGCAATTGATGTAATGATACGAGATGCAATTTCTTCAATACCTTCAGGTGCTTGTAATGAGTCTAATAACACCACAAATTCATCACCACCTAACCGGGCTAAAATGTCATTGTCGCGCACACAATGGCCTAAGCGGCGCGCAATTTCGATTAAAAATTGATCGCCAGCGTGATGTCCTAGCGTGTCGTTGATCATTTTAAAGCGATCTAAATCAATAAATAAAATGGCAAAGTTATGGCTAGGATGACGCTTTAAATGCTGAATAGCATAGGTTAAATGCTCTGAAAACATCGATCTATTCGGTAGTTGTGTTAACGCATCATGATGCGCTTCATGATACAAACGTGCCTCTGCTTTTCGACGTTCTTCAATTTGCATACGTAAATTGAGATTGGTTGCTTGGAGTTCTTGGGTGCGTTTATTAACTCTCTCTTCAAGCACTTCATGGTTTTTTATTGCTTGTTGTTGGGTTTTTTGTCGTAAAATTTCAATGGCAATATGGTGACTAACAAAACGCATAAGCTCGAGATCTTTACTATGATAAGCATTTTTGTCTTGATAATGCTGGATAGCAATAACCCCAAAAATCTCACCCTGATGAGATAAAGGAGCGGCCAGCCAAGCCTGTGTTAAACCGAAATCAGGATATGGCGTGCTAAAATCACCTTCTGTGACTTCACCCTCTGCCGCTAAGGTGTAAATTTTGCTATTGCTTAACAGAATAGGTTTACCCTTTCTTATGACCATTTCAGACAAACCGTCGCTGAGCTTTCTCGTCGCGGGCTGTGTAAATTTCTCATCACAATGGTAAGGAAATTTTAATTGGCTTTTATTTTCAGATAATAATGCGATATATAAATTTTTTGCGGGTAATAGCTTATTGATTTCGTCATGCAAGGCTTGATAAAATTCTGATATAGCTTGCGATTTTGTTGTTAGCTCAGAAATATTAAGCAGCACTTGATGTGTTTTAACGGCTAATTGTCTTTCAACAATTTCACGCTGTAACTCTTGATTGGTTTGCGTTAATTTAACGGTATGTTGGTGAATACTAGACGCTAATAACTCTCTACTTCGAACGCGATCTATAGCCGTGACTAAATGTTCAGCAATAAACTCTAAAATTTGACAGTTTTTCTCAGAAAAGCAGCGTCTTTTATCGTAACTTTGTAGAGAAATAACACCGATAACCTGTTCGCCACGTTTCAATGGCACACCAAGCCAATCTGCCCATACTGAGCCATACAAGACAATTTTATCCGCTTTGGCCAGTGCCATTCTTTCTTTGGCAGAACAATGTAGTGGTGCTTGGCGTTGTAAAACTAGGCCGGTTAGACTTTTTCGTCCTTTAGCTAAATCAAAATCTTCATGTAAACGCTTTTCTACCGGATTATGGCAGTAAGCTAATTGTAATTCGTTAGAAGGGTTTAACAAGGCTATATTGAAACTGTCAGTAGCCAGTAAGGTTTTAATCACTGATTCAAGACCGTGATAAAATGCGTCTAGATCGGTTATTGAACTGGATAATTCAGCCAGTTGTAACAAACCTGATTGCATGCTTTTATGCTGTCGATATTTTTTAAGTAGCGATTTTAACTTAGGAAGTTGGCGTATCGCATGAGTATTTTCCTTCGCCATCAAGTCCATTTATAAAGTCCGTTTTATCATTAGTATTATTTTTGTACGGCTAGTCTAACAAAATAAATAGGGTTGGCGAGGCCTTAGCGTCATTTATTCTTTACTTATAATGACATAAGCTTAGTTTTAACTATGCTTTTTTTATAAGTAATTATGCAGATTACATAGTAAAGGTGCCAATTGCTTGATATAACTAGAGGTTTTAATAAGGATGCTTTTAATATGATTTCATTATCCGCAGTGCAATGCCGCATTATCGGCGTGATGCTAGAAAAAGAAACGACAACACCGGAGCAATGTCCTCTTTCTATCAACAGTATTACCTTAGGCTGCAATCAAAAAAGTAATCGTGAACCTGTGATGTCACTGGCAGAAAATGAGGTGCAAAACGTTGTTGATGAACTGGTACAAATGAATCAGTTAATGATAGATCAAAAAGCTTCAAGCCGAGTAAATAAATACTTTCATCGCTTTTGTAATACTGAATTTGGCAATTTACACTTTTCAGCCCAGCAAAGAGCCATTATTTGCGTGTTATTCCTAAGAGGGCCACAAACACCAGGAGAGTTAAGAATACGTACCAACCGCCTAGCTGACTTTGCTGATGTCAGTGAAGTTGAAGCGGCCTTAAATCAATTACAAAACCTTAACAATCAAAGGCTAGTCAAAAAACTCGAACGAGAGCCAGGAAAGCGGGATTCCCGCTATGTACATTTACTCTCAGACCTTGATGTGGGGGACTTAGCTCAAAGGAACTTAACTCAAAGGGACTTAGTTAAAGGGGACTTAGCTGAATCGAGTGTCACTCAAACAGAAAATATTGCCTTGGCAAGTGATGATAAACTAGCCCAGAGAGTAACCGTGTTAGAGCAACAAGTGGCGGCATTAACAGAACAACTGGCTTGTCTAACTGAGCAATTTTAAGACAAGTGACGATTAATTTAATCCCTGTATGGAGCCAGTTTAGGTAACACTGATACTTGATTGAATTCTTGTGATGATTCTTTTGACTGTTATTGTAGATGGACTAACCCGCTATCATCACGTTCAAAACCATGACAGATATAACCGCTTTGCGGACGTTTTTTCTTGGCGATTTGATGGAAATGCTCAAAACCGACTGAAAAGGCAAATGGGTTGGCGTTGTAGTCGGCGTAAGCTTGATCACTGCCGTTCTTCGCTTCTCTGACGCCAGCAGCGAATGAGCTTAAAAAGTCATCTCTGTTATTGAGCAAAATGGTGCTGGGGCCATTTACATCCTCAACGAGTTCAAACGCGCCGAGTGCAATATACTTATCAACAACTAGGTTATTGAATACGCCACAGTATTGTTCAGTTTCTTGATCATAAGCCACGGGTGAGTCATCGCTTGCTTCCATTAAAGAGACAAATAACTCTCTTACTTTTTTTGAAATCATAAACTATTCCTTTTCAAGCCGTATTTGTGTCGTCAGCTTAAGTTTAAGCTTTAACGCTTAACGCTTTGATTTGCGCTCTGCTATAGCGTAAGAAGAGCTTTAGCGGGTTAAGTTGATAACATCAATTGCCAGCCAACTTAGCCCTCGCTCAGCTTAACTACTGACTATGTGAACGGACAAATGTTAACTGCCTAATATTTTAAGTGGTAGCGACAATGCGTCATTGCCTGTTTGGCCCACTAGCCAAATAATGGCAGATAAACCCCCAACGGTAACGACATACCATAATGCGGAGACAATTTGTGCATAGCGATTAAGGGGCAGTAACTGGCTTAAATGTCGGCGCTTATATTCAAAAAATATTTCTATGCTACCAATAGCCAGTAAAAAGCCTAACAGGGCTAAACCAAAGTAATAACTGATATAAATACCTAGCGCTGCGCCTAAGGCACAAGCGACTAAACCAACTTTAGAGTTGATTGAAAAAGCGATGCTTTTCAGCACATGGCCACCGTCTAACGGCAAGATAGGCAATAAGTTAAATAAATTGAGCAGGGCATTAAATACTGCCAAGCCGGCTAGTATTTCTATATCGGTCAGCCAATAACCCACTAAGCAAGCGATAGAAAGTATTAAGCCGAAAAAGGGCCCCATAATTGAAATAACAATGTCTTGCCAGCGGGTATTAATTTTGTCATCACTCAGCGCTAAACCGCCAACAAAGGGGATGAGATATATGCCTTTAGTTTTCAAGCCAAAGTATTTCATCGCTCTAATATGACCATATTCATGAAAAACGAGGCAAAGAATAAGTGCGATGGCAAACTCAATCGAGAATAACCAGCTATAAGCCGCCAAACTGCCGGCAGCAAATAACACTTTAACCACCTTGGCACTTTTCAATAGCTTCAAGCCAAGGCCAGCCATACCGACTAAACTAAATTTAATCGCTTGCTTTTCCCCTTTGACGATTTGACGTTGCTCTATGTCTTTTTCATTGAGGCTATTGTCGTGTAACAGCTCGTTATTGACTAACAGTTGAAATTGCAGCGAAAAAGGCTGCCATTGCAGTGAACCCTTGAGTTCTACGGGTAATTCACCATGCTCATTTTGTAGGGTAAATTTATGTGTAAATGACTCACTGTCGACATGAGCATTAATTTGTGAGACACATTGTTCATCCCAAAATACTTGCTGCCATCCGGCCATTGATCCTTCTAATCTTAGTGTTTTTCCTAGACATTCTACTTCTAATAATTGCAATTAATTAACTCAGCATATAAAACCTTGCCCGATTATCGCTATATTTGCCGCCGCATCAAGGTTTATTGACAAAACATTAAGGACAGTTAATGTTTTGCACCTGATTTATTTGGCCCTGTTGTCGTTAATGGCTGCCGCCTTAGACAGCATTAACTTGGCTATTCATATTGTGCCTATCAGGTTAATTTCCTGTTTAACGCTTGATGGACTGAAGTGCGAGCGACAAAAAAATGGCCTAAAGCTATATGGCGATATGTAAAAGTAAGCTTAGTTAAAAGACTGACTTTCTCTCTAAGCTATCAAGTGTGCTGTAAAATAGAGCTATTTATTGCTCAACTCGTGTGACCGCTAAAACGCTGGCGACTAAGTAATCAATATGTTGCTCTGGAATTGATGCCAGATTAATGCGTCCGTTATTTAAACCGTATATGGCATATTGATCTCTGAGTATTTCCATTTGCTCTGCGGTTGCTGGCAACATAGAAAACATGCCTTCTTGAGATAAAATATAATCAAAATAATTATCGCCTGAGTGTTGACGAAAGGCAGCGCAAAGTTTTGCTCTTATGGCTTTAATTTTAATATTTATCTGTGCCAGTTCATCCGACCACACTTTTCTCAGCTCAGGGGTTTTAACAATGGTTTTTACAATTTCAGCGCCATTAGAGGGTGGTACCCAATAAGTGGTTTTACTCATAATAGCAAGTTGAGCTTGCGCTTTGTCTGCTTCTTCTTGTGTTGGACTTAAAATATAAGCCGCACCGACTCGATCACTGTATAAACCGAAGTTTTTTGAACAACTTACGCAAAGTGCTAGGCGTTCAACCGTATTGGCGATAGTCAGTAAACCGGCCGCATCTTCATTTAATCCGTCGGCAAAGCCTTGATACGCGGTGTCGATTAAGGGTAAAAATCCAGTAGATTTTGAGAGCTGAGCAATTTGCTGCCAATGTGGCAATGTTAAGCGCAATCCTGAAGGGTTATGACAAGAGCCGTGCAAGAGTACAACATCATTTTCGCCTAATTTTTCAAGCGTATTGAACATGCCCATTTCATCAAGCATCATGGTTTTTTTGTTAATAAAAGCGTATTCCTCATAAGCTAAACCGGCGGCTATAATGGTGGGAATATGGTTGGCATAGGTGGGGTCACTTACCCAAATTTTGGCCTCAGGGTTGGCAAGCTTAATTAAATCTAATATGGCACGTAAGCCGCCACTGCCACCGGCGGTTTGAATGCCATTGATGTAGCCATTCACTGCTTGGTTTGCAAACACCATTGCTTGTAGTAATTGCACATATTCAAGATCACCTTTTGAACCCACATAGCTTTTATTTCGTCCAGCATTGGCGAGCTGTTGGTCGGCTTGCTTTACTGCTTGCATTAGCACGACCTTGTCATGGCTATCTTTATAAACGCCTACGGTTAAATCAACTTTAAAAGGCCTTTCATCTTTAGATGAACGTGCCATTAAATCTATAATTTCGTCAGTAGCAGGTAAGGGGATATTGGCAAACATGAGTTCTCTTTAATTAACTAATCAATAATAAGGTAATCGAATATATTCAAGGTAAGAGTATACGCTATTATTTGCGATGATTTTTAGCCGAATTATTTAGTAGTATGATAATGCAAAAAATATTTAAGGCCTTATTTTCGATACTGGCATAGGTTAATCTCAAGACAAAAAGCAGCCAGTAACATTATTTAAAATGTTACTGATTTAAATAATTTAAATAAATAGCCAATGAAAAAGGCCGATACGTTAAGTATCGGCCTTTAAATTTAGCTAAATCATATTGAGGTTTATCACCACTTAGCCCGACTAAACCTTCAAGCTAGAAAAATAGCTTGAATGAGATACTACACTTTATGCTCGTTAAGCTATTCATTTTCAGCATATCCTGCCCAAATATCAGCATTGACGGTGGTTTTCTTTTTGCGTTTTTTCTTACCGCTGCCTTCAGGTGCGGCCATCGGCTTTTCTGCGGCTAAAATTGAATTATCGCTAATTTCATCAACCTCAAAACCTTCGACTTGCTCACGTTCAAGCCAAATTTTATGCTTTTTCTCAATCACTTTAAAGTGATGATAATCTTCATGATCGATAAGCGATATGGCCAAGCCTACTTCGCCCGCACGGCCACTTCGGCCAATACGATGCATGTAGTCTGATGGACTTCTGGGTAAGTTAAAATTGATCACCACGGGCAGTTTTTCTATGTCTAGGCCACGGGCAGCAATATCGGTGGCAATTAACACGGCAATCTCGCCAGCTTTAAAGCCGTCAAGCACTCGACTACGTTCGCCTTGGCCTTTATCGCCATGAAACACCGCAGCGGTAATACCCTGTTTAGCCAATTTTTCAGCTAAATGTTCACAGTGGTGTTTGGCATTGACGAAAATAAGCGCTTGTCGCCATTGCTGTTGCTGAATTAAATGCGCTAATACCGCTGTTTTTTCGCCCTTGTTAACAGTAAAAACCCGCTGTACCAAGGTGCTGGCGTCGCTACTTTGTAATTGTATTTCAATTGGGTTGTTAAGCAGTTCTTGGGTTAATGCCTTGACTTGCTCAGGGAAGGTCGCTGAAAACAATAAGGTTTGTTTTTTCTTTGGCAATAAGGCTAACAGCGCAGAGAGTTCTTCAGTAAAACCGAGACTTAACATTCTATCGGCTTCATCAAGCACTAAGGTGTTGACCTTATCAAGCTTAATCGCATTACTTGAAATTAAATCCAGTAATCGACCTGGCGTTGCCACTAAAATATCGCTGCCGCCACGTAAGGCCAGCATTTGCGTATTGGCTGATACACCACCAAAAACTGCCATAGCTTTAATTTTGCCGTTAAAATGCACGGCATAAGATTTAATGCTGTCAGCTACTTGCTTGGCAAGTTCACGGGTAGGTACCAAAATTAGGCCAGTAACATAGTTACCTTTAGTACTACTCACTAATGATCTTTCAGCCTGTGGTTGCAGGGCAAGTTGCTGTTGCTGTATTTTTTGCAATAGCGGCAAGGCAAAGGTAGCTGTTTTACCTGAGCCAGTATTTGCCCCGGCAATTAAGTCACGTCCGGCTAAGACACTTGGAATAGCTTGCGCTTGAATGGGCGTGGGCTGTTGATATTCCAGTTCAGTTAGTCGAGCTAACAAAGGTGGAATAAGGCCAAGTTCTGTAAAGTTGGCTGGCGTTGTGGCAGAGGTCATTAATATAAAGGGCTCAAAGCTAAGGTAATAACCCGCTATTTTAGCCTATTTTTGCTCTGTTCAGTTAGTGAAATTGATCTAAAGAGTGGCGTAATGTTATTGAGTATTATTTAAGGTAAGCAGAGTTGGAGTTTAACTCGACATTGTGGCGATAGAGTTAAGGGAGATAAAATGACTTGTATTAGTACATGCGCTTTTAAGAAGCTCAGACAGAGAAAACCATTGGGCAATAAAACTGATTTACTGTCAGTCGAAGATACGTTTAGCATTTAAAGCAAACGCACTTCAAAATGAGCGAATTTTTTGCCGATGGTTTATTTATACCAATTTCATTAAGTTATTGTCCACTTGTACTGGTTAAAATACACCAAGGCTAGGGTGCTCTCAATCACAATAGCCAGCTATTGCTCAATCAAGCGTCTTGCCCTGATGCATTTTCTCTGCGCACAACAAGATAACAAATTTAATGAAAGTGGTATTACATTTTTATTGTGGGATTTCAGCGTTCAGGAAATCTTCCTGATGTGTATCACCCGTTGAATTGGTTAAATTAGCATTAGATTCACTATTGTTAAGTAACCAGTCTCTTGTCTCAGCAAAAGCGCTTCCGTCAGGGTTTAGTGAGATGGTTTCTAAATAAAGCGCTAAAACACCAGCAACGTGCGGAGCTGCCATAGATGTACCACTCATGGTTGTTGTTCCACCACCACTTTGGGTCGATAGTATATCGACACCAGGCGCTGCAATAGCCACGGGTGCAGATTGGTGGTTAGTCCAGTTTACTGCTCCATTACCCCAGTTCGAAAAGCTGGCCCAATCATCATTTATATTGGTTGCACTTACTGTGATCACTGCGTCGTCATAGGCTGCAGGCGTAGCTTGGTTAGCATTTTCACCATCATTTCCCGCAGCTACAGCAAAAATCACGCCTTGATTTTTAGCATTACAGATAGCGCGATGAAAGTTATCGTTACCAACAAAACCGTTGTTTGTACAAGTGCCAGTTTTAGTCCCACTGCCGCCTAAACTCATGTTAGCCACTACAGGTACAGCTAGAGATGCGGCCTGTTGTGCTACCCAGTCAATGCCTGCAATAACACCCGAATTAGAACCACTTCCTGCCGCATTCAATACCTTAACTGCGTGCAAAGTCACCGCGGGTGCAACTCCGATAACATCTAAATTATTATCTAACGCACCAATAGTACCAGCCACGTGTGTTCCATGGCCCTGGTCATCATCCCAACTATTTGCACAGTCTAAGCCGAGACACATTTCAACGCTATAACCATTTGATATATTGCTAGCCAAGTCATCGTGGTCAGAATCTATACCGGTATCAATAACATAGACATGAACGCCTGCACCAGTATTTGCAGCTGTATTAGCACCAATTCGGCTAACTCCCCAAGGGCTTTGTTGCTGATCTGTTTGACAACCAAATACCAAGCTACAGGCCGCTATTTTACTTGAGTTACTTTTTGTTGCGTGTACGTTGCCATCTGCTGAAACGCTTAAAACGCGTTGATCGTTATTTAGCTGTGCTAGCATACTCGTTGGGACTGTCGCAGAAAAACCCTTAAACACATGGCTATAAGTGTGCTTGCTTGTTATAGCGTAATCATTGATAAACTCAGAGACACTAGCGATTTGGTTAGCATCAAGGCTAACAATGATATTGCTTAATAGCGCATCTTCTGCAGCAAGTGCAGGCAGTGCAATACAAGAGGAAATCATCAAGCTTATTAATTTTTTTTTCATTTTAGCTCCACATAGCATTAAGTTTTTTAAGTTACTCTAGGACTGAGCACTTAATTTTTATTTCTATTAGATATAGAAAAGTAAATGTACTGTGACCAATGTAGAGACTAGATGCTGGTTCGACCATCAGGTAAAACCCCTATCTTTTATAATAATACCCCCCTATCGCTGCAATTGATTTTTGTTCAAGCGCAACTAACTAGCTGCTTTACTGAACAAAAAAGCCTTTTAGAAAAAGTGCTATTGAAGATGTTTGTCTCGAGTACAAGTGATATCTAGGTTATTAATCTTGTTAGCCCAAAAAATTTATTAGCATGGGTACCATAAGCCGCATTGAAGGTTTTAAGTCTCAGTGGTATTATTCGTGTGAAATATGAGTAATCCGCAATCAGCAGTTAACCCTGAAAGTTCTATTACTATACTTAATACTTTTATCCTGTTGAGAAGATATAATGACTTCACTTTTCAACTTACCCATCTATTTGAGTTCTTAATAATTAAAACCTTATGGCTAAAAATACGTTTACACCTGAGTTACTTGAACAACACTTTACCAAAAATGAATGGAAAAAAGGCACGAGAATTTTTCAGGCTAAAGGTATTAAAACCTGTGCTCTTGACGGTGAAACAATTCGTGGCGTAGTTTTTAGTGAGCGCTCTCGCCAAGTAGGGTATTTAACACGGTTAGTTTTTGAAGAGAAACAGGGTGATATTGCCAGTTATTGTGACTGTTATATTGGTCGTGATTGTAAACATGGCGCAGCTTTAGCCCAGTATTTTGTTGATGAACATTTTGATTACAATAGTATCGCTTCATCTGAAAAAATAGTGGATAAATGGCTGACTCGCTTTCAAGCTCAACCCAGTAGATACCAGCCTAATAGCCAACAAAAATCATTATTATACTTTTTAAAGCCTAACAGCTATAACGAAGATGATTATTTTACCTTAGGGATTAAATCAGCTCGACCAAAAAATAGTGGTGGTTGGAGTCATACCCTTGGCAGTGAATATTCTGCCAGTTCGTTAATTAATAGTGCCTATGCTACGAACGAAGATGTTGGGGTACTAACCGAGCTTATTCGCACAAATCAATATGGCGATAACATTAAATATTTTGATTTATTTGCCCGTATTATAAAAACTAATCGCTGTTTTTGGCAGACAAATTACGACTTGAACGACGCGATTACCTTAGGTGACCCCCTAGAAGCACAATGGCAGTGGTTGGCATTGGGTAACCATTTACATACCTTGCAGCTGGTTTTTATGCAGCCATCAAGCAGTATTCTTATTATCAAAGCACAACCGCTGTGCTATTACGATGAAGAGCAAAATTGTTTTGGCGAAATTAAGACCAATACTCAATGTGATTTTGAAGCTGACTTACTCAATTCACCTATTTTTGAAGAAGATAAATTACCTTGGGTAATGAGCAAGTTGTCAATGTCATTAGGTGATGCAGTGCAGCGCTTGCCAAAACCAAAAACAGAATTTTCCCAAGAGTTAACTAAGCCTGAAGTGCATTTGCACTTTTCTACCCCTGCAGAAGCTAATCCACAGTCAGGTTTTGTGCGGGTTAATTTTTCTTATCAAGGTAATTTAGTTAATCCGCATAATGACAGTGTCACGGTTTCACCGGCTAACTTGACTGACAGTGACAGCGCTAGCAAGGTAAAGCTTTATCGAGATTTATCCTTTGAACAAACGGTCATTGATAAACTGTCGACCTTAAAATTTAATGTTCAGCCTAAGCCTAAGCGTTACACTTTTACCAATGAAGACTATTTGAATAAAGACAAAGTGCCTAAGTTTTCAATGCTGATGCAAGGGCGCTATGCTTGGCATCACTTTTTGCATCAGGAATTACAAGTCCTTAAAGATTTGGGCTGGCATATTAGCTTTGCGGATAATTTTTATTATAAAGCACTCTCCACCGACAGCATATTTGACGCAGAAGTGATTGAAACTGATGATCATGATTTTTTCTCCTTAGGGTTAAACTTAACCATTGATGGTAAGAAAATGCCGGCGTTTCCTATTTTGCTGGGGGCCATTGAACAACTACCTAAATCGGCATTATTTGATCGTGATAAAGTGGCTGGCGAAAAAATACCGCTTATTGCACCCGACTCACCGATTTATGTTGATTTAGACAATGGTGACTTTGTTGCTTTGCGTTATCAAAGTGTACAGCCCATCTTAAAACAATTTATTGAACTGTTTATGCCCAACGCCTTAAATAAAGATGGCAGGATGGAGCTATCACGCTTTCAAGGACATCAAACATTATCTATGTTAGATGACCAAGGCATGATAGCAACAGGCACCAGTAAGTTAAGAGCGCTGGCGGATAAACTGAAAAACTTTCAACAAGTTACCACTGTGCCTGTGCCCCTTGGTTTAAACGCTACGTTAAGAACTTATCAGCACCAAGGGTTAAACTGGTTACAGTTTTTACGCGAGTATCAATTAAACGGTATTCTGGCGGATGATATGGGCTTAGGTAAAACCATTCAAGCTTTGGCGCACTTACTGGTTGAAAAACAGCAAGGTCGACTTAATAAGCCAGTACTCATTGTGGCGCCTACCAGCGTTATTTTTAACTGGGCTAATGAGATAGAAAAATTTACCCCACAACTTTCATATCAAGTATTACACGGTAGTAAACGTCAGCAACACTTTGATTGTTTTGACCAGAGTGAAAGCGGTGAAAATCAAGTTGATATCATCATTACCAGTTATGCGTTAATTATTAAAGATTTAGAACATTACTGTGAACAACAATTTTATTACCTTATTCTTGATGAAGCACATTATATAAAAAATACTAAAACTAAATTATATCAAGCATTTATGGCGCTAAAAGCGCAGCATAAATTATGCTTGACGGGTACGCCTATGGAAAACCATTTAGGCGAGTTTTGGGCGCAATTTAATTTTTTACTGCCAGGATTTTTAGGTGGACAAAGACAATTTACTAAGCTCTTTAGAACCCCGATAGAAAAGCATGGTGATCATGAACGTAAGCAGCTATTAAACCAGCGTATTAAACCGTTTATTTTACGCCGAACCAAAGATAAAATAGCCACAGAGCTACCACCCAAAACTGAGATCATTCAAAAGCTACGTATTGAAGGTAAGCAAGCTGAGCTCTATGAATCAGTACGCTTAGCCATGGACAGTCGCTTAAAAGATATTATTGCCGATAAAGGTTTAAAACGTAGTCAGATAGAGGTTTTAGACGCGTTATTAAAACTAAGACAGGTATGTAACCACCCTAAGTTATTATCACTTGAAGGCGCTAAAAAGGTCAATCAATCGGCTAAGCTTGATTATTTAATGGAAACGCTGCCAGAGCAAATTGATGAAGGCCGTAGAATATTAATCTTTTCACAGTTTACTAGTATGCTGGCTTTGATAGAGGCAGAGCTGATTGAAGCGGGTATTGGTTACGTTAAATTAACCGGTTCAACCACTAAAAGACAAGAGGTAGTTGATAAGTTTCAAGGCGGTGAAGTGCCGGTGTTTTTAATTAGCTTACGTGCGGGCGGTGTGGGCTTAAACTTAACTGCAGCCGATACCGTTATTCATTTTGATCCTTGGTGGAACCCTGCGGTGGAAAACCAAGCCACGGACAGAGCATACCGCATTGGCCAAGACAAGCCCGTTTTTGTCTACAAATTGATTATTGAAAATTCAATAGAAGAAAAAATTCAAAAAATACAACAAAACAAAGCCGAGCTTGCAAAAGCCTTATTATCTGAAGAAGTCAGTGACAGCAAATTGAGTTTAACCGATGATATTCTAACCTCACTGCTTGCACCGCTAAGCTAGCCTAGCAGGTAATAGCCATTTAATTAATGGCTATTACCTGCTGCGAAAACCCAGCCACCCTCTTGTTGCAAAAATCGCCTAAGTAAATAACTGAAGATATTGCACACCTGATGCCGAATATAGCCAGAGTAACAGCGCTAAATTAATCATTACCTTGCTCCAAAAAAACCGTATAAAGGTTTTTTTTGATGATTTATGCCGAAGAATTTGTTGCGCTAGCGCTGCACCCGGCCATCCCCCTATTAAAGCAAGCATATGTAAAGTGCTTTCTTGAGTGCGCCATGCACCACGTTGTGCTTTTGATTTATCGACCGCATAACTGAGAAAAGTTAAAAAACTTAATCCTATATAGATAGACATTAATTTTTACGGTAAATAGCCTAAAGTAAAAGTGATCATGATGGTGGCTAAAAAGATCAGCGAGAGATAAATAGGGAATGAATTGATTGTTTTCGGTTGCTTTTTCTTGAATTTTTCACCTAAGAAGGTGGCATCACAAGCGCAGTATCGACCGGCTTTATCTTTGGTGATTGAAAAAGTAATAATGTCACTAATTTGCGGTATTCTAGTTTTATTAGCAAAGGCAGATTGCTGAATAAAAACCGGGTTAACCACATCGTTGGGGGCAATAAAGCCAAAAGCTTTATCAGCATACGATTTTGTTAACTTCCCTTTAAAGCGAATTTCGTGGTATCCCTGCTACTTTGCATCTTTCTAGTGAGAGATATCCACTTGGTATTCAATTCGACATTCAATGCGATATGCATCATAACTATTTAATAAAATTAAATAAAATACTAGATAGAAAGCTAGCTTTCAATGGCTCAAATTTCAACAGAAAAGTTTATTGAACATTATTAAACTCACAGGCTAGCGTCACTTTTAGGATTGTCATACCATGGTGGTCTATTATTTTTAATACCGGCTATTTATGCGCCTTGGTTTATTTTGTTTACTTCTCGTACTGGTCACTTTTCACTGTGCAGCCCAAACACCATTGAGATTTTTTAAGCTCGACAAAACGCCTGAATTAGGCAAAATGACCGACTTTAAAGCCAGTGCTTTGTGTGATGTGGCCGAGGCAACTCAGCGCTATTTAACCACATTTTCAGCGGACAAATTTGCCGTGCACGCAGGTAAAGTATTTGATAACAGTGTAACCCTGGTGAGAGTAGAAAAAACCCTAGCCTTTATCTGCCAAACTTATCGTGAAGATGTACGGGCAAAGCGTGATAGTCGATTGCATGATAAAGGTTTTTTAACCGCAAATTTTGACTTTTATCGCTGGACGCCAGATCTAGCCACGGCCAGAAAAATTGCCTTAAAAAGCACTCATGCTAGAAAAGCCAGTATGTTAAATGCTATTTCGCGTGACAAAATATTTCTAACTAAATATTACACTAAACTATTAACGGCGAGTGCGGTTAGAACCCCAGTCTATACTCAAGCACTTTATGCGCTGCCTTATGATGAATTAGGTTTGACACTCACCCAGGCTAATAATGACCTAACGCTCACTCGTCATCAATATACTCGCCAAGACATTATTGCGGGCGATCTAGCAGAAAATAAATTAGCTAAGGCGTTAATCTGGCTCACCGAAGAAGCCTTACATGACGTGTTATTGCAAGGTACGGGTGTGGTTGATGTTAATGGCGTGCGGCGTTATTTTAATGTTCATCGTCATAATGGTATTGCTTATGACTATGCCATAGGTAAGCGTGAGCAAGCACGCTATTGGTATTTTGCAGAAGTACCTAGCATCATGGGTTATGGCAAAACGCTTGACAGTAAAATAGCGCTCAAAGCACAGGTTTCTTTTGCTGGCAATGTGGCAGAACTTGGCTTAGGTAAGTTATTTATGGTCAGTTATCCGCAGGCGGATAAAAACATATCACGCTTAGGTGTACTGGCTGATCAAGGTGGCGCCTTTGATAATAATCTTTTTCAACTCGACCTATTAGTCGATAGTTATTATGGTTGGCAAGATTATCATCAAGCCAATAAGCATCTACCCGATTACGCTAAAGCCTGGTTAATGTTAATGAAGCCATAATGAAGTGATAGTACCCCACGACACACTATGCTAGTTTTTTAGCGCTTATAATAAGCTTACCTGAGGCGGTTACCCATATCATAGTAAAATAGGGAGCTTGCGATAGTGCGCTGTCAAATAAAGTCATATCTGGCGCGTAAGTACCTTATATCAATTAACAATGATAAATAATACAAATGATATTGATTCCTATTCAACTGTGTGGTTAAATGCGTGCAATTCAAATTATTGTTTCTTTTATAGGCTTAGCTATGCGAATTTCTTCTCTTTTTCAACCCGCGTTGATCGCTTTATCTGTGGTTAGTGTTATTTTAAATATGGCCGTTGCCGATGATGATATGGAGCATTTAACTATTTTTGGTAGTGGCCAAACGGTTAACGATGTACCTGGCAGTGCTCATATGATTTCTCAGGCAGAATTAGAGAAATTCGACTTTACCGATATTATGCGTACCTTAACCACGGTGCCAGGTGTTTATGTTTTAGAAGAAGATGGTTACGGTTTACGTCCAAATATAGGTATGCGTGGTACTGGCCAAAACCGCAGTGAAAAAGTAACTATTATGGAAGATGGTGTTTTAGCCGCACCTGCACCGTATTCAGCACCTGCAGCCTACTACTTTCCAACGGCAGGTCGTATGCAACAAATTGAAGTGCTAAAAGGTACCTCAAGTGCTATGTATGGTCCGCGTACTACAGGTGGTGTAATTAATATGCTATCTCGCACTATCCCTAAAGAAGCGCTAGCAGGGCAGGTTAATTTAAGTGCTGGTGAAGACGGTTTTGCTAAAGCCCATGCCTATATCGGTGGCGCAGGTAAAAATGTTTCGTCAGTGGTTGAAATATTTCGTTATCAAGCGGATGGTTTCAAAGAAGTCAATCATACCGGCGATGATACCGGCTTTGTCAAAAACGACATCATGGCAAAAATGATGATTAACAGTGATAGCGATGCGAAATACTATCAAGAATTAGAATTTAAATTAAAATATTCAGATGAAAATTCAGATGAAACCTATATGGGTTTAACTGACGCTGATTTTAAAACTACCCCTTATTCTCGCTATTCTGCCTCGCAGCTAGATAATATGGATACTGAGCATAAACAGTGGCAAATTAACCACCATATTAAGTTGTCTGATCGCTTTAACTTAGGCACATCAGCTTATTACAATGAATTTAGCCGTAACTGGTATAAAACCAGTAAAGTCAACGGTAAGAGCCTAAGTGATGGTGCTATTGACGATGCTGCTGCGTTTGATAATGGTAGCTTTAGCGATGATGAAATTAGTGTTGATGTCAAAGCCAACAGCCGTGCCTATCAATCAAAAGGCCTTCAAACCGTGTTAAATGCTGACTTTGGCGCACACCAAGTCAAATTTGGTGCTCGCTATCACGAAGATGAAATGGACCGTTTTCAATGGGTTGACAACTACACACTCGACACGAGTTATGAAATGAGCTTAATTAATGCCGGTATCCAAGGGTCGGATTCTAATCGTATTGATTTGGCAGAGGCGATTGCCTTATTTGTCCATGATGAGCTTACTGTCGGTGATTTCATTATCAATGCTGGCTTACGTTATGAAGATATGACCATCTCACGTAAAGACTGGGCGAAAGGGGTTATTGATAGAAATGCACCTTTAACTAAAGATGTTAGCAACGATACTCAGGTGTTGTTGCCTTCGTTAGCAGTAACTTACCGTGTTAATCATGATTTAATTATTATTGGCGGTATACAAAAAGGTTTTGCGCCACCAGCCCCTGGCAATGATAAAACAGAAAATGAAGAAAGTATTAACTATGAATTAGGTTTTCGTTACAACCAGCAAGCATTTAACGGCGAAGCCTTGGTCTTTTATTCTGATTACGAAAATATGCATGGCAACTGTACCGCGAGCCAAGGTTGTGATGAAGATAATGTTGGCAATCAATATAATGCCGGTGCAGTAAAAGTTTCAGGTTTAGAAGTTAAAACCGGTTATGAGTTTGCTGCTGGTGCATTGAGCATTCCGGTTGACTTAACTTATACCTTTACGACAACAGAGTTTCAAAACGCTTTTCAATCAGGTTTAGATACTTGGGGCAATGTTTTAACGGGTGACGAATTACCTTACGTACCTGAAAACCAGTTGCAATTGACTGTTGGCGTGGTTGGTGAGCAATGGCGTAGTGATATTTTAGTGCGTTATGTTGATGAAATGCGCACTACCGCAGGCCAAGGGGCAATTGCTGCCGAACAGTCCATTAACAGCCGCACTGTTGTTGATATGGCGGCTCATTATAATCTTGCTGATAACCAAGAGATCACCTTAAATATTGATAATTTACTTGATAAGCAATATATCGCGACACGTACACATGGCTCGATTATGGCAGGTAAACCACGCAGTTTAACCTTAGGTTACAAGTACAGCTTTTAAGTTACTGCTATCCTAGTTTTAAAAGCGAGCCACTGAGCTCGCTTTTTGCTTGCGGTTAGATTGTTAGGATTTAGTTTGCACTAGGCTTAGGTGATTAATAAACTAGCGCAAATAGTGGATTATGATCTGTTGAGTGATACCAAGCGGACTAATTGTCGCTAAGTGGTTAATCATAAATTCAATTAATCTAGGCTAGTTAATAGCGCTTTAATTTCTTGTTCATAAGCTGCTTTCTTTTCTTCATTAAAGCCCACGTGCGCGCTGACTATTTGGCCTTGTCGGTTAATAATGAAACTGCTGGGCATACCCTTT
This sequence comes from Colwellia sp. MB3u-8, assembly GCF_014076985.1. Classification (NCBI taxonomy): domain Bacteria; kingdom Pseudomonadati; phylum Pseudomonadota; class Gammaproteobacteria; order Alteromonadales; family Colwelliaceae; genus Colwellia; species Colwellia sp. MB3u-8. The sequence continues at coordinate 242,881 of NZ_JACGVA010000073.1, read as the reverse complement.
AATTGATACTTTTTTGCAATGTTGCCTTTAGGGTCGTAAATAACCGGGAAATTAGCCGGTATTTGCGCTAAAAATTCATCAGCTAATACTCGGCTGTGATCTAGATTAATGCTGAGAATGATTAAGCCTTGTGTTTGATACTGTGCGGCTAAGTTATTCATCCACGGGAATGACTTTCGACAAGGAATGCACCATGAGGCCCAAAAATCAACGTAGATAACCTTGCCTTTTGCCTTGTTAAGCTGCTGATCTAATAACTCAGTAGTACTGAGGTCAGTACTTAGGTTAGTACTTAGGTTAGTATTTGAATTAACACTGACATTAACATCATCAAATGCCAACAGTGGACTAGAGAAAGTTAGTAATGTGATGAAAAAAAAGCCTATTTTAAAATTTTGTCTCACGATATAGTCAACATTATTAGCATCTATTTTAGCTAGTTAACCACGTTAAGCCAGATTAGAAAAGTGTCGCTATTATTTAATGCGCTGCGCAATGGCGACATTGATACGTTTTCAATAGTCGAGTGAAGTCGACAAGTTATGGAATACCTTATGAACATCAATGTATTAAGTCAGAAAAATAAAGCTTTTTTCTTTATTAGCCTGCTGGTGAGTACACCGCTGCAAGCGGCGCAGAGCCAAACACTTGAGATGAACCTATGGTTAAAGGCACGTTTTGGCGCGCAACATCAGGCACTTATTCCTATTGTTGCGGTGGCAGATATGCTTTATAGCTGCCAGCAGCAAAAGAGAAAAACTGACAGTTTAACGATTAAAGCCTTAATTACCCAATTAGATAAAAATACTTTGGCTGAACAACTTATCACTTGTTTGGCGGGTGAGTCGGCCAAGTCGGATACAGCATTAAATTATGGTTTGAAGGCCTGTTTTTATGAGCAATTTAGTCACTTATCTTTAGCAGAAAAGCAGCAGAAAATGGCGGTAGTTACTCAAACTATCGCTACGCTTTCAAGAAGTGAGCGACAAAAAAGCTTTACACAATGTGTTACTGATCAAGCAATTCACTATTTGCGCTAGTGAGGGGGCTAATAGGCTTATCGTGGTGGTTTTTTACCATCAATAAATGAGCTGGGTAGTATTTCGACGCCAACCCAGCGGCCAATTTTTATCATCAGAGGTATAGTAATAGGGGCAAAGGGCAGAATAGCAACAACGCCAACGCCAAGGCCTTTTAAAATATCAATAAATTGCTGGTTGGCCATGCGCATTTCTTCAGCACTTGCATCACGCTTGGTGTAGCGCTTATAAATACTTAGCATGGCTCTTGTTTCTACTTTTTCTTGAGCTAAAGCTATTTTTATTTTAACCATACTGCGCTTAAGCTGGACGATATTACGCCTTTTACTGATGCGTAAAACACGAAGCGGTACTTTGTGAAAATGGAGCCAAATTCTCATTTGAGTATTCTCCCACAATAACTAGCCAAAGTAAGTAATTCAATTAAGGATATCTGGGCCTTAGCACTGTTACTCAGTAGCAGGGCAGCTCACTCATTAAGTTGCTACTCGCTTTGCCTTAATAGGAAGTATTATGGTCAATTGTTTATTTAAATGATAAAATTTACATAATTTACACTTAATATGAACTATATTGCAACATAAGTTGTGGCAAATGCTACAAAGTTGAGAAAGCACAGGTTTTATATTTCAAGTAAGATGATTTATAGCCGAGCTTTATTAAAATAAAAAATGGAATCAGTATAATGGGATATGAAACACCGAAAATTTTGGTAGTTGATGATGATATGCGTTTACGTGCCTTACTAGAACGCTATTTAGTTGAACAAGGATTTGTTGTTCGAAGTGCGGCAAACTCAGAGCAAATGGATAGATTGCTCGAGCGTGAAAACTTTCATCTGTTAGTACTCGACTTAATGTTGCCAGGCGAAGATGGCTTATCTATTTGTCGCCGCTTACGTCAAAACTGTAATGATATCCCTATTGTGATGTTAACAGCCAAAGGTGATGAAATAGACCGTATTATTGGCTTGGAGCTTGGCGCAGATGACTATATGCCAAAACCTTTTAATCCACGTGAATTATCAGCCCGTATCAAAGCGGTTTTACGCCGCCGAGTTCAAGAAGCTCCTGGTGCGCCTTCACAAGAAGAAAATGTTATTGCCTTTGGTGACTATAAGCTTAATCTTGCTACTCGCGAAATGCTTAAAGGCGATGTTAATATGCCACTAACCAGTGGAGAATTTGCAGTATTAAAGGCGCTGATCACCCATCCTAGAGAGCCCTTGTCACGTGATAAGTTAATGAACTTAGCGCGTGGCAGAGACTATTCTGCTTTAGAGCGTAGTATTGATGTGCAAGTATCCCGCTTGCGTCGTATGTTAGAAGAAGACCCAGCAAAGCCACGTTATATTCAAACCGTTTGGGGCCTAGGATATGTATTTGTTCCCGAAGGAAGATCTGTGGTATAAATCTGTTAAAATGCATTGAAAACAACACTACTTAGTAGAAGTCTATGAAAATATTACCGCGCAGTGCCTTTGGTCAAACGGTACTCTTAATTGGTGTGTTGTTGTTAATAAATCAAGTCGTGTCATTTATATCGATGTCGATATATATTATTCAACCCAATGCGCAACAGGTTAATCAGTTACTGGCAAAGCAGGTGCGTGTTGTATTTATCGATATTGCTGATGAAGCCATAAGTCCCGCTATGGGAGAGGCGTTTCAGCGAGAAACTGGTATTGGTGTTTATCGTGAAGCTGCTGCCATGAAATTAGGTCTACAAGAGGCGGTATATTACGCTTTTCGTTCTGATGAAATGTCTAGCTTATTAGGTGGTCCAGCCGAAGTGAGAATTTCCCAAGGTGATGAATATCTATTTTGGATTCGTCCACCCCAAGCCCCTGAATACTGGGTTAAAATTCCAATTAATGGCTTAAGAGAAGAAAGCTTTTCACCGCTTATTTTTGTGCTAATGATTTTAGGTATTTTGAGTGTAATGGGGGGGTGGTTATTTGTGCGGCAACTTAATCGTCCGTTAGCTGCATTACAACATGCGGCTCATGATGTGGGCTGCGGCGACTTTCCTGAGCCATTAACGGAAATAGGTACCACTGAAATTGTTGCAGTAACTCGGGCTTTTAATCATATGTCTAAGGGTATTAAGCAACTAGAAGATGACCGAAATTTATTGATGGCAGGTATATCTCATGATTTACGCACACCCTTAACCCGCATTCGTTTAGCCACTGAAATGATTGCTGCAGATGAATTTTTAAAAGCCGGTATTGAAGGTGATATTCAAGACATGAACACCATCATAGATCAGTTCATTGATTACATTCGCCATGATAGTAAAGACAAAGTTGAGTTGGGAGATATTAATCTCTTGATCGACGAAGTAGTGCAGTCTGAAAGTATTCTAGAGCGAGAAATTATTATTAATGCCCAGCCGCTACCTAAAGTTCCATTGCGTTATGTTGCTATGAAGCGGGTATTGGCAAATTTAATTCAAAATGCTCTACGCTATTCTGACGGCAAGACTATGGTCACTAGCACATTCGATAAAGATAGACAGGAGGTTTGTTTTTGTGTTTCTGATGAAGGGCCAGGTATTGCTGATGTGGATATCGAGCGCTTATTTCAGCCCTTTACGCAAGGTGATGAAGCCAGAGGAACGGGTGGCAGTGGCTTAGGTTTAGCTATTATTAAACGTATTGTCGATTCCCATGGTGGCCGAGTGGAATTGTCTAATCGAGTAGCAGGGGGGTTAACCGCGAAAGTTTGCTTACCTATTAGCCACGGCTAATCACATCTTGTAATACTTAATGGTATTTATGGCATTAGCACAATAGCAGGCACTAAAAAGCCGTCGTAGTTACGACGGCTTTTTAGTTTATTTTTAGTTTAGTGCGGTACTAGTTTAATTATAGTTTAGGGCCTGCTGCTACTAACGATTTACCGTTGTCAGTATCAGTAAACTTATCAAAATTGTTAACAAAGCGAGTCGCTAAATTTATGGCTTTATCCTGCCATTGTGCTGGCTCAGCATAAGTATTACGTGGGTCTAAAATACCATCATCAACACCGGCAATGCTGGTTGGAATATCTAAATTGAATAAGGGTAAAACTTGTGTTTCTGCATTATCAATTGAGCCATCAAGAATCGCATCTATAATAGCGCGAGTATCTTTAATGGAAATACGTTTGCCGGTGCCATTCCAACCTGTGTTAACCAAATAGGCTTCAGCACCAACCGCTTGCATACGATTACGTAACACTTCAGCGTATTGCGTTGGGTGTAGACTTAAAAACGCGGCGCCAAAACAACTTGAGAAGGTTGGTGTCGGCTCTGTTATACCACGTTCAGTACCAGCAAGTTTCGCGGTGAAACCCGACAAGAAGTAATATTCTGTTTGTGCAGGGGTTAATTTAGCCACTGGAGGTAAAACACCAAAAGCATCAGCGGTTAAGAAAATAACTTTTTTCGCATGACCCGCACGAGAGACAGGTTTAACGATATTATCAATATGATGAATGGGGTAAGAGACACGGGTGTTTTCAGTTTTTGAATTATCGTCAAAATCAATCGTGCCCTTTTCGTCAACCGTGACGTTTTCTAGTAAAGCGTCACGACGAATAGCATTATAAATGTCAGGTTCATTCTCTTTGCTTAAGTTGATGGTTTTTGCATAGCAACCGCCTTCAAAGTTAAAGACACCATTTTCATCCCAGCCATGTTCGTCATCACCAATCAGTTGGCGTTTAGGATCAGTTGATAATGTGGTTTTACCGGTACCAGAAAGACCGAAGAAAATCGCCGTGTCACCATCTTCACCCACGTTAGCACTACAATGCATTGAAGCTATGCCTTTTAGCGGTAAAAAGTAGTTCATCATTGAGAACATACCTTTTTTCATTTCGCCGCCGTACCAAGTACCACCAATAAGTTGCACTTTTTCAGTTAAGTTAAAGGCAACAAAATTTTCTGAATTTAAGCCTTGTGCTTGCCAATTTGGATTGGTGGTTTTTGCGCCATTCATAACAATAAAGTCAGGTTCGTAATGTGCTAATTCTGCATCAGTGGGGCGAATGAACATGTTTTTTACAAAATGTGCTTGCCAAGCCACCTCAGTAATAAAACGCACTTTTAAGCGGGTGGCATCATCTGCGCCACAAAAGGTATCAACAACAAATAAACGTTTGCCGGATAACTGTTCTGTGACTAGACTTTTTAGGCTAGTCCAAGTCTCTTGAGTCATTGGTTTGTTGTCATTTTTACCTTGATCTGACCACCAAACGGTATCACGGGTTGTATCATCACGAACAATATATTTATCTTTAGGTGAGCGACCCGTAAAAATGCCGGTATCAACTGAAACAGCGCCGAGTTCGGTAACCACACCTTTATCAAAACCACTGAGATCGGATCTTGTTTCCTCAGCAAAGAGTAACTCATAAGATGGATTGTAAACTATCTCAGCAACATTACTGATGCCGTATGAAGATAAATCGATTGAGTTTTCTAAAGCTGCCATTGCGAATTCGCTCCTAAAGGTATGACGATTTTTAAATAATTAGTTTCGGTGTTCCGAGTTTGGAGGCCAATTTTAGGCGATCAATGAACAAAACGAAAGTTTTTTTTCTTTCGTTGTGAAAGTTTTCATACTAACTTTCATTATTTTTTAAGCAAAGATATTTATGATGAACAAAAATTAATGAAAAGCTTATGGATTAATCCAGCAAAATTTTCATTTATATACAATAAAAACAATTAGTTATGAATATATGTTTGTTGACTGATTGGTCAGAAAGATATCATTGAATGGGTGTTATAAAAGTAATATAAAATTTAAAAATGTTCTAAAAAATGGCGAATAAAAACAGGATTTTCATCCGCATACTTTCCTAACGAAACTTTTAGTGGGGATTATTGATATTTTCACAAAAAAATATAGGGCTGTAACAGACAGTTCGAAAGCTCAAGACAAGTTATGCTTAATCGAATATTCCTTCTTCACTGACTTTATCTGAACCCCCGTCGAGGATTTGACTGCTAATGTCTTTGCTAATAAATTCAGTGGGTGCTGTGCCTAATTCAAAATACTCAAAGCGACTCGATTTGTCTGTTTTTGTGGTTAATTTTCCTGACACTTTGTCTATTCGCACCGACATTAACGCTTCGGGTTGTTCAAAAGGCTCAATAGGAAGTTCTGCAAGTGCCACTTTCATAAAGTCGATCCAAACGGGTTGAGCTGACTTAGCGCCGAACTCTTTACCTGTCGTTTGTTCTTTACCTAAGTTGCTATTATAGGTTGTTTGGCCGAGCTTACTACTGGGATTGTCAAAACCTATCCAGGATGTTGTCACTAATCGGCGACTGTAACCCGAGAACCAAGCGTCTTTTGCTTGATTGGTCGTACCTGTTTTGCCTGCAATATCTCTGCGTTTCAGTACTCGTGCACGAAAGCCAGTGCCTTGCCAAAAAGGTTTCACATTCCAGTCAGCACCCCAAATTGCCGAGTGAAGTGCTTCGGTCATTAAAAAGGCATTTTGAGCACTAATAACACGCTTGGCTTTATTGATAGTTTTTGCGGCTAGTTTATTACCTTCAGCAACAGTCAATGGCTCATCTTCAACCATGTTAGTGATGTCAGCCTTGTTGTCAAAAATATCAATCTCTGTGGCTATAGTCTCCTCGCAACGATCACAGGCAATAGCTGGGTTGGCTTGAAATAATACCTTACCGAAGGAGTCTTCAATGCGTTCAATTAAGTAGGGCTCAATTAAAAACCCGCCATTGGCAAATGTGGCAAAGCCAGTAGCCACTTCCAAGGGTGTCAAAGACGCTGACCCGAGTGCTAAAGACTCGTTACGCGGTAAATCGTCAGGATCAAAACCAAAAGAGGCTAAATAGGGAATAATTTTATTTAAGCCAACATCTCGAAGCAAGCGCACAGCGATAACGTTTTTAGATTGTGCCAATGCTAAACGAAGTCGGATTTCGCCGTTATAAACCGGTGGCGAGTTTTTAGGGCGCCAGACCACGCCTGAGCTTTTATCCCACTGGTTAATGGGTGCGTCATTGACTATCGATGCCAACGTATAGCCGCTGTCTAATGCTGCTGAGTATATAAAAGGCTTAATGTTAGAGCCTACTTGTCGTTTTGCTTGGGTAACACGGTTGAATTGGCTATGCTCAAAACTAAAGCCACCCACGGCCGCTTTTATCGCGCCATTATCTGTTGCGAGCGAGATAAGTGCTGAACTGACATCGGGCAATTGGCTTAAGCGGTAGCCAGATTCTGTTGCCGAAACCATAATAATATCACCCAGTGTCAATATATCACCGGCTGTGGTTGGTGGCGGTGCTTGCTTATCATCATTGATATAAGCTCGCGCCCACGATAGACCATGCCAATCAATGTCTACCTCAGAGCCATCTTGAAGTTTCACTTGTGCAGCACGATCAAATGTTGCCGTAACAACCGCGGGTACCAGTGAGTGATAGCTCGACATCGAAGCAAGTGCTTGTATAACTTCTTCGTCACTTATTGGCGCACTTGCGATTTTGTTTGAGTCATCTGTGCTAATAGTTTGAGCTTGGTTATCAAGGGGGCGTAAGCTGCTAATAGGGCCGCGATAACCATGGCGTTGGTCATAAGCTAAAATATTATTCACCACCGCTTGTTGAGCGGCATATTGCAAAGTTGAGGTTACGGTAGTAAATACTTTATAACCACCCGTGTAGGCAGTTTCTTTACCGAAACGGTCGATCATTTCTTGATGGGCCATTTCGGCAATATAAGGCGCGCTTAATTCAATTTCCGCACCATGTTTAATGGCGGTAATAGGTGCCTTATTGGCGACTGACATTTCTTCGGCACTAATATAGCCAGCGCTATACATGCGTTGTAATACTACGGTTCGGCGCTGCATTGCTCGATCAGGTCGGCTAATAGGATTCATGGTTGAGGGCGCTTTTGGTAAACCGGCTAATACGGCAATTTGCGCTAAAGTCAGTTCTTTAGTTTCTTTACCATAATAGACCTGTGCGGCGGCACCAAAACCGAAAGAGCGATGGCCTAAGGCAATCTTATTCATATAGAGTGTAAGAATTTCATCTTTTGTTAACAGGCTTTCAATATGGAAAGAAATAAATATTTCGCGAATTTTTCGGACATAGGTTTGTTCACGGCTGAGAAAAAAGTTTCGTGCTACCTGCATAGTGATGGTACTTGCACCCCCTTTGTTTTGTCCGGTGAGTTGACCTAGGATAGCTCGAGCCATACCGATAGGGTCAACGCCAAAATGAAGATAAAAGCGGTCGTCTTCAGTAGCTAAAATCGCATTGATTAACTGTTGTGGCATTTCCTCTAAGGTAAGGGGAATACGTTTCTTTTCACCAAATTGGGAAATAAGTTTGCCGTCAGCGCTAAAAATTTGCATTGGCGTTTGCCATTGCAAATCTTTCAGTGATTCAACACTGGGTAAATTTGAACGCATCGACAAGTAAATTCCGGCCAGTGCCAGCATGCCAATAAAGACCAATATAGCACCCGTTTTTAACAGGTTTCTTATAGAAAACACAAAAAAAAGCTCGATAAAATTTATAAAATAGGAATTATACTACTAGTATATCCTGTAAAGACATGTGATAAATGAGTTTATGCCAATTTTTTATCTAATATTATAAAAATAAAATGTTCTAGAAGGATGCTATGTTAAGTCGTTTATGGAAAAAAAAGCCCGCTTTAATGGTTGGAATTGACATTGGTTCTCACTCTATCAAAGCTGTTTTACTGAACCAAAATGATAACGGATATGTTTTAGAAGCTGTCGCTATTGAGCCGATGCCAAGAGGGGCAATTGTTGATAGAGAAATTCAAGACATTGATGCTGTTGGAAAAGTGATAGCAAAAATACGAAGAAAAATTTCGTCATCTGTACGACAAGCCGCGTCTGCAGTATCTGGACAAACGGTTATCACAAAAATAATTTACATGGATGTAGCCTTAACGGAACAAGAATTGGCTAGCCAGATAGAAATTGAAGCTGATAGTTTAATTCCCTACCCCCTTGATGAAGTCAGCTTAGACTTTGAATCGCTTGATATTAATGAATCAGACCCGAGCAAAATGAATGTTTTACTTAGTGCAGCGCGAACAGAGTCTGTTGAAGCAAGAGTTGCCGCATTAGAAGCCGGTGGCTTTAAAACTAAAGTTATTGATGTTGAGTCTTACGCTATCAGTCGCGCCTATGATTTAATTTTAAGTCAATTACCTGACGATGCAGCTGATAAAATTATTGCTACCGTAGATTTGGGCGCGACAATGACCCTGTTTTCGGTCACTGAATCAGGTACTCATATTTATAGTCGTGATCAACTGTTTGGCGGTGAACAATATACTCGTTCGATTGTTTCCTATTATAATAAGTCCTTTGAAGAAGCAGAGTTAGCGAAATTAAGCGATGATCTGCCACCCAACTACACCTTTGAAGTTTTAGCGCCTTTTCACACCATATTAGTGCAGCAAATTCGTCGTGCAATTCAAATGTTTCTTACCACCAGTGGTAAAGAAAAAATTGATTACCTGGTTATCTCAGGTGGTAGTGCTTTAGTGGAAGGTGTTAAGCAACTATTGTCAGAAGAATTGGGTATTCATACTGTCATAGCTAACCCCTTTGCCGGCATGGAAGTTTCGAGCACTATTAATCAAGCAGTGTTAGCTAAAACAGGACCGCGCTATATGGTGGCAGCTGGATTAGCATTAAGGAGTTTTTCCCCGTGGCATATATAAACCTACTACCATGGCGTGAAGAAGCTGAAAAAGCTCGGCAACGAGAATATTTTACGATGTTAACCCTAGTTGCCGTAGTGGCATTACTCATCGTATTTTCAGTAAATCAGTTTTATCAAATGCATATTGATGGGCAAAATGCTCGTAATCAATTTTTACAAAATGAAATTCAACTACTGGATTTACGCATTGCAAAAATAAAGTCGCTTAATGAAAAGAAAAAAGAGCTTAAAAAACGCACCAGTGTTGTTGAGCAACTGCAACGTAGTCGCAATGTTGTGACCCAAGTGCTAGACGAAATAGCAAAAGTAGTCCCCAATGGCATTTATCTCATACGTCTAGAAAAACAGGATAATAGCTTAAATATTATCGGTAAAAGTGAGTCTAATAATCATCTAGCCAACATGATTAGAGAAATTGAGCGTTCTGATTTATTTGAAGACGCGATACTTGAATCTATCACTTCTAACGAGGCAAAAAGTAAATTATTAAGTGATTTTAAAATGCGCGTTCGAATTAAAGGTTTGATTAATTCGGACGAATCGATTGAGCAAGGAGCACCATAATGAATTTTGATTCATCGGAATTTATGGCGCAATTTGAAGGCTTAGAGCTTGATAATATTGGACAATGGCCAAAAGCCGCCAAAATAGTTTTATCAATATTTTTAGTAGTTTTAGTCTTAAGTTTGGGTTATGTGTTAATGATCAGCGATCAAATTAAACAACTTGAACGTGTGACAGCACAAGAGCTTACCCTGAAGCAAGAATACCAAGCTAAATATCATGTAGCGGCTAATTTAGAAGTATTCGAACAACAAATGATTGAAGCGGAAGCTATGTTTGCTAAGCAACTAAAAAGCTTACCAGAAAGCCATGAAACCCCTGGCCTGCTAGATGACATTACCTTTGTCGGTACTACTACAGGACTTGATTTTGTTAAATTAAATTGGCAGCCGGAAATAGAACAAGAAATTTATGTCGAATTACCCATAGATATTGAAGTGTTGGGCTCTTATCATGAGTTTGGTGAATTTGTCAGTCGAATTGCTGGCTTACCGCGAATAGTTACCCTACATAATTTTGATATTAATTTGCATAAACAAGCTTCAGGAGATTTAACGTTAAAGTTGCAAGCTAAAACCTACCGTTATCGGGAGGCAGATGAATAATGAAAAAGTTTATTATATTAAGTGTTGTTTTATTAACCGGCTGTTATAGCAATACGGACGATTTGCAACAACACATTGCCGATGTCCAAGCGAGCACCACTAGTACAATAGAGTCGATGCCAAAAGTTAAAGTTTTTGGTCACTTTGATTATTCTGCAAATGTACTTCGTAGCCCGTTTGACGAGCCAAAACCTGAAGCTATTCAAGAAAAAATTCAACAAATGTCAGGGTGTTTAAGTCCAGATCCACGTCGAAGAAAGCAGCCTTTGGAGAAGTTTTCATTAAGTGATTTAGTGATGCGTGGCACCTTAGGAGAATTAGGTGTTACTTGGGCATTACTCGAAGCGTCTGACAATACCTTGCACCGGGTTGCTGTGGGTAGTTATGTTGGCTTATATCATGGGCGAATTACCACAGTAAGCCAAGATCATGTAAAAGTAGTAGAGTTAATCCCAGATGGAGCAGGTTGCTGGGTGGAACGTGAGACTGTAGTTACCATGACACAGGCCAGTGCAGAGGGGTAAAGGAAGTAATGTTGCTATTAAATAAAATAAAAAACGATAATCTTATGACACATGGTAAAAAAATAAAGTTAATTATGGCCGCCTATTTATGTGTGTTATCAACTTTATCGTGGGCGAACGAACTAACAGGGATCACTTATAACACCATTCAAAGTAATGAAATTGAATTGATATTTGAACTATCAGATAAAATTTTTGCGCCGCCAAAAGTAACGACGACAATGACACCGGCACAAGTGAGAATAACCTTTGATGTAGAGCAATTTAACCCTGCAATAGCGACTACGCTGATTGAACATGCAGGGGTAAAAAATATCACTGTGCGAAAAATGGCCGGTAAAGTTGTTGCCGATGTTAATTTGCAGCAACTATCAATTTTCGATGTTAGCCAAAAAGATAATACTTTTGCCCTAACCTTAAATACTGGCCAGGTAAATAAAGCGGTAACGCATTTAATTCCGCTAGGACATGGTTTTATAAATCAAATCGACAATATTGACTTTAAACGTGGGCAGCAAAATGAAGCACAACTTTTGGTTAAGCTTATCGACAGTAAGGTGGCTGTCGATGTTAGCGATAAATTAGGAAAGCTTTATATTGAATTTCACAATACTGAAATTCTTGAAGACTATATTTATAAATTAGATGTTACTGACTTTGGCACCTTGGTTAACGGGATTGAAACCTTTAAAGAAGGACGCAATGCCCGTTTAGTTGTTGATATTGAAGGGCCGTTTGAATATAAGCATCAGCAGTTTAATGATGTTTTTTCATTAACAATAAAGGCTAAAGTGAAAGAGGACGGTTACTTAGGTGAAGAAGGAAATTTTAGTGGCAGGGCAATTTCATTAAATTTCCAAGATATTTCGGTACGTACTGTCTTGCAAATTATTGCTGATTATAATGGCTTTAATTTAGTGACCAGTGACACTGTGGTTGGTAATATTACCTTGAGACTAGATGGTGTACCTTGGGATCAAGCGCTTGATATTATCTTAAAGGTCAAAGGCTTAGACAAGCGTATGCAAGGAAATATTCTGATGGTTGCGCCTAGTGATGAACTAGCTGCTCGAGAAGCACGTGACTTGCAGGCCCAGCAACAAGTGCAAGAACTCGCACCATTATATTCTGAATACGTGCAAGTTAACTACGCGAAAGCGGCTGAATTTGCTGCATTAATTAAAAATGAAGATAACAGCATTTTATCTACGCGCGGCAGTGTTAGCGTTGATGAAAGAACCAATACTTTATTGCTGCGTGATACGGCTAAAAGTATTGAAGATATTAAACGTATGGTCTTGGTATTAGATATCCCTGTTCGCCAAGTTATCATTGAATCTCGCATGGTGACGGTAAAAGATAATATTAATGAAGAGTTGGGTATTCGCTGGGGCGTAACAGACTCTGACGGTGAGTCTTCAACCTCAGGATCTTTAGCCGGTGCTGGCAGTAGCACTGTGCCGGATTTAAGTGACAGATTGAATGTCAACTTACCCGTAGCAAACCCGGCGGGCAGTATCGCCTTTCAGGTTGCGCGCTTGGCTGATGGTACCATCCTTGATCTGGAATTAAGTGCGATGGAAAAAGAAAACAAAGGCGAAATAATTGCCAGCCCGCGCATTACTACGGCAAACCAAAAAGAAGCGTATATCGAGCAAGGTGTGGAAATTCCATACCAAGAAGCCGCGTCGAGTGGCGCTACATCAACACAATTTAAAAAAGCGGTATTAAGTTTAACCGTAACACCGCACATTACCCCTGATGATAGAATTATTTTGGACTTGGTGGTAACGCAAGATACGGTGTCTGATCTCTTAAATGGCACGGCACCTGCTATCGACACACAAAGAATAGGTACGCAAGTTTTAGTTAATAATGGTGAAACCATCGTATTGGGTGGAATCTATCAACAACAAATTATTAGTTCAGTGTCAAAAGTACCTGTTTTGGGTGATATTCCCTATTTTGGTTGGATGTTTAGGAATAGCAGTAACTTTAATGAGAAAAAAGAACTGTTAATATTCGTTACACCACGCATAGTTACCGAAAGATTTTAAGTTAATTTGCATGTAAGGTGGTGTTTTCATCTTACATGCTTGCAATTTGTACCCAACAATTGCGATAATTGCGCCCTTGAAATTTTCGAGAGAGGTTCTCTCTTACCTGTTCACGTAATAAATAAACGAGTATTAATTAATCTAATGGCAGAAAAACGTAATATTTTCCTTGTAGGCCCAATGGGCGCAGGCAAAAGCACCATTGGTAGAGAATTAGCGGATAAGCTACATCTGGAATTTTTTGATTCTGATCAAGAAATCGAACGTCGTACTGGTGCAGATATCGCGTGGGTTTTTGATCTTGAAGGCGAAGAAGGTTTTCGACTAAGAGAAGAGTCAGTTATTGAAGACTTAAGTGAAAAACAAGGAATTGTTTTGGCTACTGGCGGTGGATCTGTGATCAGCGCTCAAGTACGTAATCACTTATCAGCACGCGGCATTGTAGTTTATCTAGAAACAACTATAGATAAGCAAGTCGCTCGCACTCAAAGAGACCGACGTCGTCCGCTACTACAAACTGATGAAGAACCTAGAACAGTACTTGAAAACTTGGCCATAGAACGTAATCCGTTATATGAAGAAATTGCCGATGTTATCGTGCAGACGGATGACCAAAGTGCGAAAGTTGTTGCAAGTAAAATAGTTGAACGCTTGGACTTTTAAACGACATAATTATGACCACACTTAAGGTTAAACTCGGCAAGCGCAGTTATCCAATCTATATAGACAGCGGACTATTAGCAAATAGTGAGCTGCTGTCTAGTCACATCCGCAGTAAGCGTGTTTGCATTGTCAGTAATAATATCGTTGCACCTCTCTATATTGAGCAAATGAAACATAGCCTTAGGGATTTTGACCTTGATGAAGTCATATTACCTGATGGTGAAGCTCAGAAAAGTTTAGCGAATTTTGAACGGATAATGTCACATCTGCTAGCGGGTAATCACGGCAGAGACACGACCTTAATCGCGCTAGGTGGTGGAGTTATTGGCGATATCACAGGTTTTGCCGCCGCGTGTTATCAACGCGGTATTGATTTTATTCAAATCCCTACTACTGTGTTGTCTCAAGTTGACTCATCAGTTGGCGGCAAAACGGCCGTTAATCACCCTTTAGGTAAAAATATGATAGGCGCGTTCTATCAACCTAAAGCGGTATTTATTGACCTAGCAAGCCTAGCAACTTTACCGATTAGAGAATTTAATGCCGGTATGGCTGAAGTGATTAAGTACGGTATATTAGGTGATGGTGATTTTTTTACTTGGCTTGAACAGCATATTGATGCAATAAAAGCCGGTGAAAATAAAATTTTAATGCAGATGATCGAACGTTGCTGTCAATGCAAAGCGAACATTGTTGCTGAAGATGAAACAGAAACCGGAGTGCGTGCTTTATTAAACTTAGGACATACCTTTGGCCACGCTATTGAAGCTGACCAAGGCTATGGTAATTGGTTACATGGTGAAGCTGTTGCTACTGGCATGGTACTTGCTGCTAAGTTATCAGTAACAATGAATTTGCTTGAAGTGTCAGATCTTCGTCGTATTGAAACTTTGCTGTCTGCTTTTGATTTACCGTTAATCGCGCCAGACAATATGGGTTTTGATGAATTTATTTGTCATATGCGTCGTGATAAAAAGAACTTAGCTGGAAAGCTACGTTTTATTCTCCCAACAGCTATTGGCCAATCTGAAATTAATGACGATGTTAGTGAGAAACACCTTCAACAAATTCTGTAATTTTATTCAGAATAGGTGAAACATGTCAGCGTTAATGAAAAATATTGGCCTATCTAATGATAACACCAGTGTCACTAAAATTAGTGCCCATGCCCGCATAGACTATATTCTACGTTTTTCAAAACAAGCTATTTTAGTTATCGACGAAAGCGTTGAACAAAGTGCGCCCAGTGCTAGCCAATTTTTAGCCAGTTTACCTGAGCAGCATAATGCTGCCTATATCTCACTTGCTGCACAGTTTAATAATATTCAAATTCGTTGTCGTATAATCGAGCAGTTATATACGGCTGAGTTATTTGATCCCGAAATATCATTAGCGGTTAGTGTGATTAATTTAGCTAAAAAATCACCGCAGGGCATTAGTATTGTGCTCGACAGTGCTCAGCACTTATCATTACAGATATTTCATGAGCTATCACAACTAGCCGTTATCGCTAAAAAAGCCAATTTGGTGGTTAACATTGTGATGTTTGGCTCAGTACAAGCGGGTAAAACTGTGGCGAATAATAAAAGTTTATTTGACAATAAACTGACATTATTATCGGCACAATCGGGCCAACTTCTGTCAGCCACATCAGCAATATTTAAAAATACTCAGCCAAAATGGCATTTCATTAATCAAAATAAAGGGGTAATTAGCGCATTAGTGTTTTTATTAGGCCTTGCTGTATTGGTTATTAATTTATTGCCATTAGATAGTTTTAATTTTGCGAAATTAATCATCGCTAATAAACAAGCAGAAATATCATTAACCGAAGTATTAGCGAACCCACAAACCATGGTGTTAGCCATTAATCGTGAGGATAATGCTGAGGTTGCTGAGCCAGCAACTCAAACTAAAATAGAAAACACTAAGCTTGCTGCTAGACCTAAAGATATTTACTCGTCGTTAATTAATCCATTGTCAGTATTACCGATAAAAGTGCTAAGGTTACCGGCATCACCTGCTGAGGTGATGTCAGCTATAACAGCAGGAAGTATGAATAGTGCAACAGCCAATGGTGCAGTACTTAAACCTTCAGCGAGTCGGCGTAAAGTACAAGCGACAATTGAGCAGAACAAGATAGCGAATCAAGTCAGCGTTAACAATGACTACTACAGTAATCACCTTGGCTATGTTATTCAATTAGCCGTCTATAGCGATTTAACATTGCCAAAATCCTTACTTGAGGATTTGACAAGGATTGACTACCAAGTTTATCAACGTTTATTAAATAATAAACCATCAGTGGTTATCACCAGCGCTGCCTATGTAGATAAATCAGCAGCACAATCTGCCTTAGCGGGTTTACCAAAATCCTTATTAGCACGGCAACCCTGGATCAAGCCAGTTACGGTTATTAATAACGAAATCAATGCATTTCTACTCTCCCAATAAAGGTTAATTCAGGATACAATCCCCACTTACTTTTCAGATGCTAAGTATCTGTTGCTAAATTTTTGGATTTGTAGGTGCTATGAAGAAAAAACATCGAGCTTTTTTAAAATGGGCGGGTGGTAAATACGCGCTTACCGATGTCATAAATTCTATGTTACCAAAAGGAAATCGTCTGATTGAACCTTTTGTTGGCGCCGGCTCTGTGTTTCTAAATAGTGATTATGACGAATACTTACTCAATGATATAAATCAAGATCTCATCAATCTATATCGTATTGTACAGCGAACACCGGATAAATTCATCGCCGATGCTCGTCGATTGTTTTCACCTGAACATAATCAGGCAGACAGCTACTATCAACTGCGAAAAGACTTTAACGCCAGCTCAGACCCTTATTTTAGATCGCTAGTGTTTCTCTACATGAATCGTCATGGCTATAATGGCTTATGTCGATACAATAAATCTGGTGGTTATAATGTCCCTTTTGGGCAATATAAACGGCCCTACTTTCCTGAAGCTGAGCTGCACTATTTCGCTGAAAAAGCGGCAAAAGCGATCTTTATTTGTGACGGCTATCGACAAACCTTCGCTCATGCGAAATCTGGTGATGTTATTTATTGCGATCCTCCTTACGTGCCGTTAAGTAAAACAGCGAGCTTTACCAGTTATTCAGGTAACGGCTTTGGGCTAGATGAACAAGCCGATTTAGCCAATGCGGTAGAAGAAGTCACCAAAAATCGTAAAATATCAGTATTGATCAGTAATCACGATACTATCTGGACACGAAAAATATATCAGCATGCGAAAAAACATCACTCAATAGAAGTGTCACGAACGATTAGTCAAAAAGCTAATGCACGCAATAAAGTGTTTGAGTTACTCGCGCTTTATTAAATAACGCCAACTCAACTATCAATGACTTATATCATCTTGATGTAAGATTGAATTAGTACCATTGAGTTTTGCGTGACTTATGGCTTTAGGTGAATTTAGTGGTGTTGAACTAAAAAATACTAGCTGGGTAAAACGAAACTTACAATGGTAACTAAGGCCGCTATAAATAACACCACAGCAATTACACCCGCAATAATGAAATGACTAAATTTGCCATGAGTAAAGTCTCGCTCTCTATTTTTATCACTTTGCACACCAAAAAATGCTGCGCCAACACTTTTGAGGGTTTCTTTAAAGTTACTTGAGGCCATCATTATCCTTAATTGCCAATGCGGCAAATTTGTATATTAGTGTAAAGTTTAGTCAGTATGTTCTAATGCACAGTCTCAATCAAGTGCTGCTAATGTAACCGTATATTGTCAGGCTGCATCTCACTTGGCACTTTAGTATTGACATTTTAATTAATTTGTTCGATGTTAAGTATAATTATTGATTGTTAACGAACCTGATTGAGCGATCAAGTCTGGGTTGAAACAAGTATGGGTTGAAAAATTGTATTTTTTAGCCTGTCATTAATCGCATGTATATATTCACTATGTAGTAAGCACAATAGCGATCTACTCTTAGTACATAAGGCATAAAATATAGCTTAATACTTATACATTTTGTTTGTTCTAGACTAGCTAATTAGAGCTAGGACAACGGCACTATCATTTTAATGGCTACCACTTATACGAACATTTTAATGGCTACTACTTATACGAATGGAACTCATGTTGAAAAATTTCTCTGGAGATACTAAGTTTACGACTAAGGTCAAAATTTTATTAACTAAAATTTACGGACCTAGTCCTTTAAAAGATTCTGTCTTGGAAAGGGCTATAGCATTTTACGATCTAGAATTTATCTCACAAGGCAAAGTTAAGAGCCTTAACAATGAAATGGTCAAGTTAGTACAAATTGATAGTGATAAAAGTAACAAGAAACTTTTCAAGCTTGAACGTGAGCACCAAGAAAACTTAACCGTGTTAAGCGCAAAGCGCAATGAACGCGCCCAACATTTACAGGGTATTTGTCGAGATATCCTCGAACTTTGTGAAGGTGAAAGCTTGGCTGAAACTAAGCGAAAATCAGCAGAGTTATTAGGCACTACACAGTTATTATTGCCAACCGAAGGCAGTAAAGTGGCAGTTGAAAACGAACGCAGTAAACCTTTATATAGAGCTGTACTGGCGTTAAGGTTACTAGATCAAATCTGTTTAAAAAATTTTTCATCCGAAGACACTTTAGCGCAAGAATTAGTGGCACTAGTCGCTTTTGATTTTAATGAATTACGCAGTGGCAGTGCAGAGGCCTTTCGTCAATTTACAGATCTTGTGAAAATACCTGTGTTAATGGCCGCTATATTACAAGATATTGGCCATTATCATCCTAATGCACAGAAGATTATACAGGGCGTTGATGGCAAGCTAGACTGTTTTCGCACCTTAGAGCTTGAAGAGCGGAAAGCCTTATTGCAGATTAATTATCGTGAAACCCTAAATTATCTTCTCAATGGTATTGGTGTGGTAAATTATCTAGGTGACTCTGTAGCTGAAAGAGAGGCTTTTAATAGTACACAAACTCATACCTTACGGTTTGTTAAGCAGCTGCTAATGAGGAGTTTCCAGCCAAAGTTAGGTGTGGGCAACATATTAAAAATACCACAAATATATACCGGCATTGTCTTATCAACTAAAAACAACTACAACTACAAATTATTACCGAGAGTATACCAAGCCTTATATAAGAACGCTGAAGCAGGCCGTTGTAGTCGTCAGGTTGTTGATGCCTTATATCAAATTACTGGCGATTTTCCACAAGGGTTTGGGGTAATTTACATCCCGAATGATACAGACCAGGACGTGCGCTATGAATATGCGATAGTCACTCAGCTCTACCCTGAAAAACCTAATGAACCTAAGTGCCGTATAGCATCAAGACAATTGACCTTCATTGGCCACGGTCATGATTTGGTAGTAAAAAAAAGCAATAATTTATACTTTGTAGAAACAGCACAAGAGTGCTCCAATATAAGCAAAGCAAGATTGGATGAAATTCTACCCTTGTTGTCATCAAACTATCTTGAACGTAAGGAACTCGATTTATTGCCGCGTTGTTGGCAACCCGGGGAATACTTTTTGAACATAGTTAACCAAAAACTGTGGAGTCGAGCCCGCTAAGTATAAATAGGCTATACATTAGCGGGTAAGCTTAATTTTATGCTGCCAACTGCTTTCTTTTTGACGCACTAAAAACACTAAAAATTAAAAACAATAATGATGAATGAGTTTAGTCAGTAAGAGCTCAGTTTTTGTAATTTCACTATGGGCTAAATACTCATTAGGTTGATGTGCCTGATCAATCGAGCCGGGGCCCATAACAATAGTTTGGCAACCCAATTGTTGAATAAATGGCGCTTCTGTTGCGTAATTTACCGCACAACAATGATGACCAGAAAGTTTTTCAGCCGTAAGTACTAATTCACTTTCAGGGGTTTGCTGAAAACTTGGTGAACTAGGGTCAAGCTCGTCTATACTGAGTCGACCAGGATATTTTTCCGCAATGGGCTGCAGGGCCTTTGCTAACCAAGCCACTAGCTCTTCATCTTTCATACCGGGTAAAGAGCGCATATCAATATCAAGCTCACAATGACCACAAATTCGATTTGCATTGTCACCGCCTCTAATAGCCCCTAAATTCATCGTAGGTGTTTGAACATCAAAAGCTTCATTTTGATAGCTTAGGCTGAGTTTTTCTCTGAGTTTGAATAATTCACTCATCACTTGATGCATTATTTCAATCGCATTAACGCCGCTTGCCGGTTTACTTGAATGTCCAGCCTGACCTTTAATGCTAATTTTATGAGACATATGGCCTTTGTGCATTACCACAGGCACTAAATTTGTTGGCTCACCTATAATGGCAACGTCAGGTTTTATTATTTCACTGTTAGCAAAAAATCGCGCGCCAGCCATGGTGGTTTCTTCGTCGGCAGTGGCTAAAATGTATAATGGCTTGTTTAATTTTTTAAGGTCAATATGTTGGCAAACTTGCAAAATAAAAGCAAAAAAACCTTTCATGTCGCAGCTACCAAGGCCAAAAAGTTTATTATCGTTATCGGTGATTTTTAATGGATCAGATAACCAGCTGTTTTCATCAAAAGGTACAGTGTCGCTGTGGCCTGCAAGTAATAGGCCCCCTGTACCAGTGCCTAATTTAGCCAACATATTAAACTTAGCTTTAGCGTGTGGAACCGCTTGAATAGTGACAGTAAAGCCTAAGGTTTCAAACCAAGCTGACAGTAAATTTATTACCCCTTCATTACTTTGATCCCAGCTCGCTTGGGAAGAACTAATACTGGGTTGTGCTATTAATTGGCTAATGGCTTGGGTAAAGTTGGGGAGTTTTTTATTTAGCTTTTTCATGATATTTAAGCACCTAAAATTATTCATTGGGTATTTATGCTAATTTGTTGCATAACTATTTGTATGGTGGTATTTTAGCAACTTAATGTAAAGAGCCTAATTAACCACACTATGAAAATGTTTGTAATGTATTCAACTAAGCCACGACAATAGCGTCAAATATTAGTTTTGGTCAGTCTTGATTTTCTAGATAGTGATATGTTTTTAGTCATAAAGCTAGAAAATAATTGGCTAAATTTGAATAGAATTGCAAAGTTTACGCGTAAATAGTGCCGTGAGTTTTAGTTTCTAATCGTAAAAAATGGTAAGCAAATGAACGTCGTAGTTATTGGTGCAAGTGGATATGTGGGGGCTGAATTAATTGGCTTGTTAACACAGCATAATAAAATATCAATTCAACATTTATTGGTGTCTGAAAATGGCACCTCTAGTGGTCAAAATTTTTCACAATTACATGCTCGTTGGCAAGGTATATGTGATTTGCCGCTAGAGCCTTTTTCTCCACAATGGTTTGAGCAACATATTAGTGCCCCTAAACACAAGATTGATGCGGTTTTTTTTGCCACACCCCATGAGTTTAGTGCGCAATGGGCCCAAGCCTTTATTGACCAAGATGTTAAAGTATTCGACTTGTCGGGTGGTTTTCGTTTAAAAGACGCTAAGCAATATCCCGTGCATTATGGTTTTGAACATCAAGCGTTAAACGCACTACAACAGGCTCAATATGGTTTAGCTGAATGGCAAGCCGCCGAGATTGCTACCAGCAATTTAATTGCTGTGCCAGGTTGTTATCCGACCGCGAGTTTATTAG
The DNA here is from genome assembly GCF_014076985.1 of Colwellia sp. MB3u-8. Classification (NCBI taxonomy): domain Bacteria; kingdom Pseudomonadati; phylum Pseudomonadota; class Gammaproteobacteria; order Alteromonadales; family Colwelliaceae; genus Colwellia; species Colwellia sp. MB3u-8. Next base: position 221,056 of record NZ_JACGVA010000073.1, on the reverse strand, counting down.
CGTTAAAGCCGATCTCCAGTAATGATCTCCATCAAGAAAATTCATTAATTGTGGTTAATGGTATTAGTGGCGTAACGGGTGCTGGTCGTAAAGCGTCGTTAGCGACAAGTTTTTGTGAAGTGAGTTTAACCCCGTACAATATTTTGCAGCACAGGCATCAGCCAGAAATCAGTCAAGAAGCTAACGTTGAGGTGATTTTCAATCCACATTTAGCCCCTTACAAGCGCGGACTATTAGTGACGGCGACCTTAAAGCTAAAAGCTAAGGTTACTAGTCAACAAGTCGACAGTGCCTTTACAAAAGCCTATCAAGACACGCCATTAGTGAGAATAGTAAACACCTGGCCTAAAATAGACAATGTGGCCCACAGCCCATTTGCCGATGTGCATTGGTTAGTTGATGAAGAAAAACAGGTGGTGGTGGTGAGCTGCGCTATTGACAACTTATTAAAAGGGGCGGCGTCACAAGCCATACAATGTGCCAATATTAGTTTGGGCTTACCTAGTGAATATAGCTTATTAACCGCAGGGAATTACTGATGAAGAAGCCTGTTGTAATCAAAATTGGTGGCGCTATTTTAGATGGCTACAATCAAGGCAACAGCTCTGCCTTAGTTGCGTTATTAACCGTGATTGCCAGTTTAAAAGATCAACCTGTAGTTATCGTTCACGGTGGTGGCTGTGTGGTTGATGAAATGCTTGCTCAAGCAGGTTTTGTTACGGAAAAAAAACACGGTTTACGGGTGACACCCAAAGAGCAAATGCCGATTATTAGTGGTGCCCTAGCCGGTAATGTTAATAAAGCTATTGTGGCCAGTGCCGCGAGTTTAAAACTACCCGCTGTTGGTTTGTCACTTACCGATGGTCAAATGGTGCAGTGCCAATTAAGCCCTCTAGCATTAGGCCAAGTCGGTGTACCTCAACCTTTTAGTAGCGCGTTATTAGATACGTTACTAAAAGAAAAATTTTTACCTATTGTTTCATCCATTGGTGCTTTGGACAATGGTGAGTTAGTCAATGTAAATGCTGATGATGCCGCGGTAGTGATATGTCAGTTGCTTAATGCTGAATTATTGCTGTTGACCGATGTTAATGGCGTTAAAGGGGCAACGGGCGAGTATTTAAGTTCATTGAATGCTCAGCAAGCAGAACAACTTATTACCAGTGGCGTTATTGCCGGAGGCATGACCGCTAAAGTAAACGCAGCATTGCGAGCGGCGAATCAGTTACGACGAAGTATCGCGGTTGCTAGTTGGCAATCACCTGAGCAAATTGTCGATTTGCTCAACGGCGACAGTGTCGGCACTCGTATACAGCCTAATGGTTGTTAGTTTCATATAAGCCATTTTAATTGTCATAAGACAAGTTGTTAACCGGTTTCGCACAGGATTAAAGATTGATGAATTTACAGCACTTCTTAGCTGATGATCAGCTAAATAAAGCACAAATACTCGACTTAATTACCTTAGCACGTGATATAAAACAGCAACCTGAAAAGTACTCTCAGGCTTTGGCGGGTAAATCAGTTGCCATGATTTTTGAAAAACCCTCGCTAAGAACCCATGTTAGTTTTGATATTGGCATTAATAAATTAGGGGGTCATGCCCTGTATTTAGGCCAACAAAATGGTAAATTAGGTGAACGTGAGCGAGTTAGCGACTATGCTAAGAACCTTTCTTGTTATGCCGATGCTATTGTTGCACGAGTTTTTAGCAACAACTCGATAGACCAACTGGCCCAGCATGGCAGTGTACCTGTGATTAATGCATTGTGTGATGTGTATCATCCATGCCAAGCATTGGCTGACTTTGTTACTTTAGCAGAAAATTTTTCTGATCTTAGCAAAATCAAACTTGCTTACATTGGTGACGCAAATAATGTCTCTAATTCATTAATGCTAATGGCAGCAATCGTCGGGGTTGATTTTACTTTAGTTTGCCCTGTAGGGCATGGTCCTGATGGACAAATGTATAATAAAGCCGTGAGCTTTAGTGCAGCATCAGGGGCTAAATTATCTTTAACCCATGATATAGCTGAATTAGGACAACAAGATGCTATTTACACTGACACCTGGATATCTATGGGTGATAATACCAATGTCGATGATATTTTAGCGACCTTTAAACCGTATCAAGTGAATCATCAAGTGATGGCAAACGCAGGGGCAAGTATTGTTATGCATTGCCAACCCGCGCATCTTGAAGAAGAAATTACCACTGAGCTGTTTGATAGCGAAATGTCAGTGGCTTTTCAGTCGGCTGAAAATCGCATGTGGGCACAAAATGCGGTGTTAGTCACTTTATTAGCGGATTGATCTCTGTTTTACTAAGCAGATGAGTAAATTAAATTTAAAAAACATTTCAGGCTAGCCAATGACTCGTTGTTGGCTAGCCTGATGATAAAATATTGTTAAGGAATAAAATCATGGCGTTAGCCGCAAAAAAAGACATTAAAAAAGTAGTATTGGCCTATTCAGGTGGTTTAGATACCTCAGCTATCATCCCTTGGTTAAAAGAGAATTATCAAGGTTGTGAAGTGGTCGCATTTTGCGCTGATGTAGGTCAGGGTGAAGAAGAGCTTGTCGGCATTAAAGAAAAGGCTATCGCCTCAGGTGCTTCAGAATGCTATGTAGTTGACTTGAAAGAAGAATATGTTAAAGATTATATTTACCCCATCATTAAAACGGGTGCGGTTTATGAAGGCCAGTATTTATTAGGTACCTCAATGGCGCGTCCAGTGATCGCCAAAGCACATATTGAAATTGCCTTAAAAGTGGGTGCTGATGCGGTTTGTCACGGTTGTACCGGTAAAGGTAACGACCAAGTGCGCTTCGAAGCTTGTTTTGCTGCCTTAGCACCACAGCTAACCGTTATTGCCCCTTGGCGTGAATGGGACATGGTTTCACGTGAAGACCTATTAGATTATTTAGCTGAGCGTAATATCCCTTGTTCGGCTTCATTAACTAAAATTTATAGTCGTGACGCGAATGCTTGGCATATATCGCATGAAGGTGGCGAGTTAGAAGACCCTTGGTGTGAACCTTCAAAGGAAGTGTGGACCATGACAGTTGACCCTATGGACGCACCGAACGAAGCAGGCAAGGTAATGCTCAGCTTTGATAAAGGTGAGTTAGTTGCCGTCGATGGCGAGCCCATGTCGGCTTATCAATCATTAATGTATTTAAACGAAAAAGCCGCTGCACATGGTGTTGGCCGTATCGACATTGTCGAAAACCGTTTAGTTGGTATGAAGTCTCGTGGTTGTTATGAAACACCAGGCGGCACTGTTTTAATGGCAGCTTATAAAGGGCTAGAGTCATTAATACTAGACAAAGAGTCATTAAAGTATCGTGAATCCGTTGGTCATGAGTTCTCACACGTCATTTATGACGGTCGTTGGTTTACACCACTTGCGAAAGCACAACTTGCCTCTGCCGCCTCTTTTGCTGAAAAAGTTACTGGCGATGTCGTCGTCAAACTTTATAAAGGTATGGCACAAGTGACTCAACGTCGTTCACCAAATAGCTTATATTCAGAAGCGTTTGCCACTTTTGGCGCTGACGATGTTTATGACCAAAAACATGCGGAAGGTTTTATTCGTTTGTTTAGCTTATCCAGTAGAATTACCGCGCTTAAACAAGCAGACTCAGTAATTACTGCAAAAAAATAAAGGTAGAGGAATTTAGTAATGGCATTATGGGGTGGACGGTTTAAAGAGCAAGCCAGTGTGCAGTTTAAAAAGTTTAATGACTCTTTACCTGTTGATTATCGTTTGGCAGTGCAAGACATTGTTGGGTCTATTGCCTGGGCAGAAGCATTAACTACAGTTAATGTCTTAAGCCAAGCTGAGTTTGAAGAATTAAAAGCGGCATTGTTAGCATTAAAAGCTTCAGTTGAAGAAAATCCAAAGCAAATTTTAGCGTCTGACGCGGAAGACATTCACAGTTGGGTGGAAATTAACCTGATAGAAAAAACCGGTGATTTAGGCAAGAAATTACATACAGGTCGCAGTCGTAATGACCAAGTAGCCACTGATTTAAAACTTTGGTGTAAAGAAACCGGCAATGATTTACTTTATGCCTTAGTGAATTTGCAACAGGCAGTATTAGACCTAGCTGAACGTGAGCGTAATACCGTATTGCCAGGCTACACCCATTTACAACGTGCACAACCGATCACCTTTGGCCATTGGTGTTTGGCTTATGTTGAGATGTTTAACCGTGATATTGGTCGCCTAAAAGACGCCTTGTATCGCGCTGACACTTCACCCCTAGGCTCTGGCGCCTTAGCCGGTACCGCTTATCCGATTGATCGTGAAAAACTGGCTCATAATCTTGGCTTTCGTAGTGCCACACTCAATAGCTTAGATGCAGTTTCAGACCGTGATCATGTGATTGAATTATTATCAACCGCCAGTATTAGCATGATGCATTTATCGCGTTTTGCAGAAGACTTGGTTTTTTACAATTCAGGTGAAGCCGGTTTTGTTGAAATGAGCGACTTAGTTAGCTCAGGTTCGTCATTAATGCCACAAAAGAAAAACCCAGACGCTTGTGAATTACTACGCGGTAAAGCTGGGCGAGTGATGGGTTCACTCACCGGTATGATGATGACCATGAAAGCTTTACCACTGGCTTACAATAAAGACATGCAAGAAGATAAAGAGGGCTTATTTGATGCGCTTGATACTTGGCAAGAATGCATGCAGATGGCCGTATTAATTGCTGAAGGCTTAACGGTCAATCGTGCGCGTACTTTAGCGGCGGCTCAGCAAGGTTATGCCAATTCAACCGAGCTTGCTGACTACCTTGTTAGTAAAGATATTCCCTTTCGAGAAGCGCATCACATTGTTGGTGAAGTTGTATTGGCGGCTATTGATGCGGGACATGCTTTGGAAGATTTTTCAATTGCACAACTGCAAACATTTAGCGATAGAATTGAACAAGATGTCTATCAACATTTATCGATTGAATCTTGTTTAGATAAGCGCGACGCTATCGGCGGCACTTCTCGTCAGCAAGTCGACAAAGCCTTAGCAGAGGTTCAGTCAGGCAATATTTTAGCTGACAGCCAAGACACCTTAAATACCCAAGTTTTAGGTGCGCCAAGTAAAACACAAATTAACTTAACCTTAAAACAAGTAAAACAACGTTTAAATGCCCAGCGAGCAGCCGCTATGTCGGTGCGCAGAGCAAGAATGTCAGATATTGATAGTATCTCAGCCTTGGTCGATTATTGGGCCGAGCGCGGTGAAATACTGCCACGCAGTCGCGATAATATTATTCATGCGGTACAAAATTTTGTTGTTGTTGAAGTTGACGGCGCGGTAGTTGGCTGTGCGTCACTGTATATCTACCAAACCGGTCTTGCCGAGATTCGTAGCCTAGTGATTGATAAAGCCGCCCATGGTCAAGGTCAAGGCCAAGCACTGGTACAATATTTATTAGAATTTGCTCATCAAATGCAACTACAAAAAATTATTGTGCTGACTTATATTCCAAGCTATTTCCAGCAGTTAGGTTTTAATTTGATTGATAAAAATTCATTAGCAGACAACATCATAGAAGACAGTGAGCAAAGCCCACATAAAAACCCTGAAGATGAAGTTGCCATGGAATATATTGTTAATCGTGGTGCTGAAAAAGTTTAGCCACTTTAATGTTTATACCCGTTCTCGACTTGCACAAATTTACACCTAAAGTCGAGCGGGTATATATAAGTTATTCATAAGTTATATATACGTATTAAGATAAGCGATAGATATTAGTGATCAGATGTTATGAATAGTAATGAAGATAATGTAAAGTGGTTTAGAAATGCAGCGCCCTATATCAATGCCCATCGTGGTAAAACGTTTGTCTTGATGTTTGGTGGTGAGGCGATACAACACCCAAATTTTGCCAATATCATTCATGATATAGCTTTGTTAAGAAGTCTGGGCGTTAAGTTGGTTTTGGTGCATGGTGCGCGCGTGCAAATCGAAGAGCGACTTGTTGCTCGTGCCCTAGTGCAACAAATTGAAGGTAATATACGTGTTACTGACGCAGAAACCTTGACGGCGGTAAAAGACGCCACAGGTTCGTTGCGTATTCATATTGAAGCTTTGTTAACTATGGGCTTAGTTAACTCACCTATGCATGGTGCGCAAATTCGGGTCAGTACCGGTAATTTTGTTATTGCTAAGCCTATTGGTGTGCGTGACGGCATTGACTTTAAGTATACTGGCTTGGTGCGTCGAATTGACGCTGAAGGTATTAATACCCAATTAAATTTTGGCTCAATAGTCTTGTTATCGCCTGTGGGTTACTCATCAACGGGTGAAGTGTTTAATTTAGCGTTAGAAGATGTGGCAGCAAAAACCGCGATAGCGTTAAAAGCGGACAAACTTATCACGTTAACTGAACAATCAGGGTTACTCGATAGGCAGGGGGCCTTAATTCGAAGTTGTGGGGTAGCGACCGTTAGTGATTTACTTGCAGAGCAAGAAGATCATGTTCAACAGTTACTGTTACAAGCGATTATACAATGTGGTAAACAAGGGGTAGAGCGTTGTCATAGTGTCAGTTATACCAGTGATAGCGCGTTATTACAGGAGCTGTTTACTCGTGACGGTGCAGGAACCTTGATTGCCAAAGACTATCAAGAGCAATTGTCAGCTGCCGGTATTGATGACGTTGGCGGCATAGTAGAATTAATCGCGCCACTGGAAGAAGAGGGTGTGTTGGTTAAACGCTCACGCGAGTTGCTTGAAATTGAAATTGACCGCTTTACTGTGATTAAAAAAGAAGATGTTATCATCGCTTGTGCGGCCCTTTACCCTTACCCAGAAGCAAGAACAGGTGAAATAGCCTGCTTAGTTATTCACCCAGATTATCGTGGTGGCAATCGGGGTATTCGTCTTATTCAAGCACTAGAGCAGGCGGCGAAAAGGCAGAATCTCACGTCAATTTTTGTCTTGACTACGGTTAGCGCACACTGGTTTATTGAGCAAGGTTACAGTGAACAGGCGATTGACAAGTTACCAGAAGGTAAGCAACAACTATATAATATTCAACGGAAATCTAAAGCCTTTACTAAAGCAATATAATATTTTATCGGTGTTTGTATCAAGTAATAGCCGGCTTTACTTGGTAAAACACCCGATGAATTATTCACACTTGGTCACTGGCATTGCCATGCAGACAACAAATTCTCCGCTGCTTATCGAGCAATTACCCCCGCATTCAGTTTATAGCAAACGAATTAATAAATTAACCTTACTAGTATAACTAGGGTTAGCACTGTTTATGCGCAGGCTATTTTTGCGTACAATAAGGCAAACTTATTATAGTCACTGTTATGAAAATACGCGCTAACTTCCCTTTACAAGCATTAAATAGCTTAAATGTGCCAGCCGTCACCGCTGAGATACTGTTCCCGTCTACCGTTAAAGAGCTGTTTGAAATAAGTACGGATAAAACACTCAGGTCTTATATTCTTGGTGAAGGCACAAACACCTTATTCTGCCAAGCGCAGGCGCCAACCATTATTAAGCCCAGCTTAATGGGTATTGAGGTCACTGAAAACGATGAATATTTTCAGGTCAGTGCCGCTTGTGGTGAAAATTGGCATAACTTGGTTTTGTTTTGCATTAATCGTGCTATATACGGTTTAGAAAATTTGGCGCTAATCCCCGGCAGTGTTGGTGCCGCGCCGGTACAAAATATCGGTGCTTATGGTATTGAGGTGAGTGACTTTATTGAACGTGTTACTTGGTTTGATTTTACCAAGAAAAAGTTGATAGATTATAATAACGCTGAGTGTCAATTTGGCTATCGTAACAGTATTTTTAAACAGGCATTAAACGGCAAAGGTATTATTACCCAGGTGCATTTTTCATTGCCAAAAGCTTGGCAGCCGGTCGACAGTTATCAGGGCTTAAACGCTATGATGGCCCCTGTAACTCCGCAGGCTATTATGGCAAAAGTTATCCAGTTACGTCAGGCGAAACTACCTGAGCCTAAACTACTACCTAATGCGGGCAGCTTTTTTAAAAATCCGCTGGTGAGTGAAGACTTTTTTCATGCTTTACAGCAGCAGTATCCGAAGATGCCTTATTATCGACAACAAAGTGGTGAAATAAAGTTAGCCGCAGGTTGGTTAATTGAGCAAGCAGGTCTTAAAGGTTTTCGTGACGGGGGGGTGGGTGTGCATGAAAACCAAGCCTTAGTGATTATTAACTATGACAGTGAGCAGGGTGAACATATTGTCGCCTTGTCAGTTTATATTCAGGAAAAAGTCATGGCCAAATTTAAGCTTCAATTGATACCAGAAGTTAGATTTATTGGCGCTGATGGTGAGCTAAGTCATATCAACACAGGGTGTCAACAATGAAAGCAATTCGTGAGCAGTTGATTAAAAAATTGGTTAAAGGTGAATTTTTGTCAGGGCAAGCCATAGGCGAAGAACTCGGTGTCAGTCGCGCGGCTATTTCAAAGCATATTAGTGTATTACAAGAAATGGGCTTTGATATTTTTAGTGTCACCGGCAAAGGCTATCGATTAGCTGAACCCATTGAACTGCTCAACGAAAGTCTCATAGTGGCAGAATTGGCCGAGCAAGATACTAGCGCCAAGGTAGAAGTTCATAACTTAATCGACTCAACTAATAGTTATTTAATGCGCCGTTTGCCCAACCAAAATGTTATCGGGCAAGTGTGTATTGCTGAATATCAAAGTGCTGGTCGAGGACGAAGGGGGCGAAAATGGATTTCACCTTTTGGCTCACACATTTATTTGTCAATGTATTGGTATTTAGAACAAGGTATGTCAGCAGCCATGGGGTTAAGTGTTGTGGCGGCACTGGCGGTGAGTGATGCAATAAAAGCCCTTTATCAAGTGGATGTTCAATTGAAGTGGCCAAATGATATTTATTTCAATGGTGTTAAACTTGCCGGCATTTTAATTGATCTCGAAGGTCAAGCGATGGAGCCTTGCCATTGTGTTATTGGCATAGGTCTCAATATTAAAATGCCAATCAAGAGTGCAGTATTAGTCGATCAACCATGGATTGATTTGTCGAGCGCTATAGGTGTTGATATTGATCGAAACATGTTAGCGGCTAGCATCATTACAGCCTTACATAAGCGTTTAAAAGTCCATAGCGAAACGGGCATCAATACTATGGTGACTCAATGGCATGCACAAGACTTTTACTTTAACAAAGCCGTTGCTTTGGTTACAGGTGAGAAAGTCACTCGGGGTATTTGTCGTGGTATTAACGGTCAAGGGGCATTGATGTTGGAGGTTAATGGCCAAGTAAGTCCGGTGTATGGTGGTGAAGTTAGTCTAAGGACCGGGTTATGAGATTGTTAATTGATGTCGGTAATACCCAGGTAAAATATGTTTTTCAAGCCTTGGGTGTTTCTGCGCCACTTTCTGACATTGTTTATCTCAACTATCACGCTTTTAAAGTACAGTTATCGCAAGGTAAATTCTCACAGGTGAGCGAAGTTATTCTTGCTAACGTGCATGGTAACCAAGTGCATGATGCGATCGAAAAGTGGGTAGCAGACTATAATATTGCTTTTGTACAAGTACACAGTTCAGCACGTGCGTTTGGAATATCCTCGTCTTATCAGCAGCCAGAAAGCCTAGGCGTGGATCGTTGGCTAGCTATGATAGGGGCGAAACAGCTTTATCCGCAACAAAACTTACTTATTATCGATGCCGGGACTGCGACAACGGTTGATTTATTAGCGGCGAATGGTCAGCATATTGGTGGCTGGATCATGCCGGGTGTACAAACCCTATTTGATAGTTTATTAACCCGCACCACTAAAATTATCGCCACAGCTAAAGTTACCGCAAGTATAGCCTTTGGTCAGGACAGCTCAGATTGTTTGAACCATGGTAGTTGGGCCATGACCATAGGGGCGATTAAAGAAGCTATTATTCAAGCAAATAGTTTGTTAACACTCGACAAGGTACTGATAACCGGTGGCAATGGTGAACAGATTGCAAAGTTAATGGCTGAGCAGTGTCAACTTGAACCCAAGTTGGTTTTTCTTGGTTTAAGTTGTTTTCAAGCGAGTTAAGGTCAGTGTTTATAGTTAAAAATTTGTCATTATGGGTAAAAAACCATCAAACGCATAAAAACATGCTTATTTTTTTCATTTTGCTGTTGCAAGCACGAAAACATTGCTCTAGAATTCGCACCACTTAATGTAGTGCCGACTTAGCTCAGTTGGTAGAGCAACTGACTTGTAATCAGTAGGTCGCCAGTTCGACTCCGGCAGTCGGCACCATTAATACATTACTTGTAATGTGACATAAAATTTGGAGGGGTTCCCGAGTGGCCAAAGGGATCAGACTGTAAATCTGACGGCTCAGCCTTCGGTGGTTCGAATCCACCTCCCTCCACCATTTTAACAGAGATAATCTGATAGAATTTAGCGGGTGTCGTATACTGGCTATTACCTCAGCCTTCCAAGCTGATGAAGCGGGTTCGATTCCCGCCACCCGCTCCAGTCTTTATAGAGAAATGCTGATATGGCTCAGTTGGTAGAGCGCACCCTTGGTAAGGGTGAGGTCGGCAGTTCGAATCTGCCTATCAGCACCACTTCTTTAGGCCTTCTATAGATTAATCAATGTTGACTAAAAAATTAATAGATTTAATCTACCCAGAGGTACTTTAAGATGGCTAAAGCAAAATTTGAACGTTTAAAACCGCATGTTAACGTTGGTACTATCGGTCACGTCGATCACGGTAAAACAACTTTAACAGCCGCTATCTCTGCGGTATTAACTAAAGTTCACGGTGGTGAAGTTAAAGATTTCGCACAAATCGATAACGCTCCTGAAGAACGTGAACGTGGTATTACCATTAATACTTCTCACATTGAGTATGATACAGCTGCACGTCACTACGCGCACGTAGATTGTCCTGGTCACGCCGATTACATCAAAAACATGATCACCGGTGCTGCACAAATGGATGGCGCTATCTTAGTAGTTGCTGCTACAGATGGTCCTATGCCACAAACACGTGAGCACATCTTGTTGTCACGTCAAGTTGGCGTACCTTTCATCATAGTATTCATGAACAAATGTGATGTTGTTGATGATGATGAATTATTAGAATTAGTAGAAATGGAAGTTCGTGAACTTCTTTCTGAATATGACTTCCCAGGTGATGATTTACCGGTAATTCAAGGTTCAGCACTTGGCGCTCTTCAAGGCGACGAGAAATGGGAAGCGAAAGTAATTGAACTTGCTGATGCATTAGATAACTACATTCCAGAGCCAGAGCGTGCAATCGACGGAGCATTCATCATGCCTATCGAAGATGTATTCTCAATTTCAGGTCGTGGTACGGTTGTAACAGGTCGTGTTGAACGCGGTATTGTTAAAATCGGCGATGCAGTTGAAGTTGTTGGTATTCGTGATACACAAACATCTACTTGTACCGGTGTTGAAATGTTCCGTAAGTTACTTGACGAAGGTCGTGCTGGCGAGAACTGTGGTGTTCTTCTTCGTGGTCTTAAGCGTGAAGACGTTGAACGTGGTCAAGTACTATGTAAGCCTGGTTCAATTTCTCCTCATACTAAGTTTGAGTCAGAAGTATATGTACTAAGCAAAGATGAAGGTGGTCGTCATACGCCATTCTTTAAAGGCTACCGTCCACAGTTTTACTTCCGTACAACGGATATTACTGGTGCAGTAGAGCTTCCTGAAGGTGTTGAAATGGTAATGCCAGGCGACAACTTGAAGTTTGTTGTAGAGCTTATCAACCCAGTAGCGATGGACGAAGGTTTACGCTTCGCTATCCGTGAAGGTGGTCGTACCGTTGGTGCTGGTGTTGTATCTAAAATTATCGCTTAATTTTAGAAGACATTAACACGATAAAAAAAAGACGCTTAGGCGTCTTTTTTTGTCGCTGAGTTATAGTGAATTGGCAATAGGTCAATAGTTGTTGGTCTGGTATCTGCTGTTACCTTACCGAATCATTGCTTGATTATAGTACAGATTAAAATGATAAAAAAAGCCGCTTAGACGTCTTTTTTTTGCAGATTTTTGCGTGTCAATGCTATTTATAAAAGCCAATAAGACGAGTGAAAAAGTAAGGCTGATGCAGCATCTAGTTAAAACTCGAAAATAGTCCTTGAGTAAAATATTTTGATTAGTATAATAGCGCCTCACTTCTAGAGTCTCTCTTAATTCCCAAACAACTAAGAATCACTCGGTAAGTGTAAGTACAGATTGAAGGGGTATAGTTCCAATTGGTAGAACAGCGGTCTCCAAAACCGACGGTTGGGAGTTCGAATCTCTCTACCCCTGCCATTTTTGAGTAAAGTGCTTATTAATAAAATAATAGGTGCTTTAGATTTTAACTTCGATTGTATCGGAGTGCTTTGTCTTAGATTAGACATGTAATTACGGGTAGTAGATATGAATGCAAGTACTGAAGCTGAACCAAGTGGTTCATTTGATTTTTTAAAGTGGAGCGTAATCGTTTTACTTCTAGCTGGCGCTGTTTTTGGTAATTACATTTTTGCTGAACAATCAGTTCTCGTTCGCGCTATAGCGGTAGTTGCTGCTATTGTCATTGCAGGGCTTATTGCTATGCAAACAGTTAAAGGCCGTACAGCTGTAGCATTTGCTAAAGAGTCTCGCACTGAAGTACGCAAAGTGGTTTGGCCAACACGTCAAGAAGCCGTGCAAACAACGGGTATAGTATTAGTAGCAACATTAATTATGTCTTTATTGCTTTGGGGTTTAGATTCAGTTCTGTTCTGGGTAGTTGGATTAATTACTGGATTAAAAGTAGGTTAAGGTACCGTCATGACTGAAGAAATTACAATTACAGATACGCCTGAAAAAAATAACAATCCTAAATTACGTTGGTATGTAGTCCAAGCCTTCTCTGGCTATGAAGGCCGTGTGCAAAAAACATTGCTTGAGCATATTGGTATTCATGGTTTAGAAGAAAAGTTTGGTGATATTCTTGTGCCAACTGAAGAAGTTATTGAGATGCGCGCCGGGCAAAAGCGTAAAAGTTCACGTAAATTCTTTCCAGGCTATGTCTTAGTTCATATGGAATTAGACGATGAATCATGGCATTTAGTTAAAAGTGTGCCGCGTGTGTTAGGTTTTATTGGTGGCACTAAAGAAAGACCAGCACCTATTTCACAAAAAGAGGCGGATCGAATTTTACAACGCCTTGAGGACACTGACAAACCTAAACCTAAAACATTGTTTGAACCAGGTGAAGTGGTACGCGTTATTGACGGTCCATTTGCTGACTTTAATGGCGTGGTTGAAGAACTTGATTACGAGAAAAATCGCATTAAAGTATCTGTGCTTATTTTTGGTCGTTCAACACCTGTTGATTTGGAATTTGGGCAAGTCGAAAAAGGCTAGCAATAAATATTCCCTAAAAAGCCAGAGTCTTCACTCTGGCTTTTTTATATCCTGTGATCTATTCCTGCTCCTGCAGTCTTCCTTTTTTCTTCCTGTGAATTATTTTATTATGTTTTTAAGGGAGGAAAAAATGAGAAAGGAATGAGTAGATCCCCCCATTCGCTTAGTGACAGCGCTCCGTGGTCTTTTTTTATACAAATCAAGCATCATAGCTTGCACTATCACCTTGTAATAATATATAATCTGCTGCCGATTTTATCTGATGAAGAAAAAATCGATTTTTTGTTAACGGGGAGCTGTTTTTAATCATCAGCGTTTGAACCCATACTAAAGGTATTAAAACCATGGCTAAAAAAGTCACAGCTTTAATTAAGCTACAAGTTGCTGCTGGTGCAGCAAATCCGTCACCGCCAGTTGGTCCTGCATTAGGTCAACACGGTGTCAACATCATGGAATTTTGTAAAGCGTTTAACGCAAAAACTGATTCTTTGGAAAAAGGCGCTCCAGTACCAGTAGTTATTACTGTTTATGCTGATCGTTCTTTTACATTTGAAACAAAAACTCCACCCGCTGCTTATTTACTTCTAAAAGCTGCTGGTGTTAAGAGTGGTTCAGGTCGTCCTAACACTGATAAAGTTGGTACTGTTACTACAGCACAACTTGAAGAAATTGTTAAGATGAAAGAAGCCGATCTTACTGCTAGTTCTTTGGAAGCTGCAGTGCGCACCATTGCGGGTTCTGCTCGTTCAATGGGTTTAGTGGTAGAGGATTAATTATGACTAAATTATCAAAACGCACTCGTCTTATCCGTGAAAAAGTAGACGTATTAAAAGAATATGACATCGCTGAAGCACTTTCTTTATTAAAAGAATTAGCTACTGCTAAATTTCGTGAAAGCGTAGATGTTGCCGTAAACCTTGGCATCGATGCTCGTAAATCAGATCAAAACGTACGTGGCGCGACTGTATTACCAAATGGTACAGGCCGTGACGTTCGTGTTGCTGTATTTACGCAAGGCGCTAACGCTGATAAAGCGAAAGAAGCCGGTGCTGACATCGTAGGTATGGAAGATTTAGCAGAACAAGTTAAAGCCGGTAACATGGACTTTGACGTTGTAATTGCTTCACCAGATGCTATGCGTGTTGTTGGTCAACTAGGTCAGATTTTAGGTCCACGTGGTCTAATGCCTAACCCGAAAGTTGGCACAGTTACACCTGATGTTGTTACTGCAATAAAGAACGCAAAAGCGGGTCAAGTCCGCTACCGCAATGACAAAAACGGTATCATCCATACTACAATTGGTAAGGCTGATTTCGACGATGCTAAATTGCAGGAAAACCTTGAGTCATTATTGGAAGCGCTTAAAAAAGCAAAACCAGCTAATGCTAAAGGCCAGTACATTAAGAAAATTTCTGTTTCAACTACTATGGGTGCCGGCGTTGCCGTTAACCAAGCTAGCTTGACGCTATAGTTTTCAATAAAGTGTCGGTAATCGATGCTTTACAGGGGTTAAATTGTAGACTATAATTTCGCCCCTTAAATTTTGGTAGGTGTTGTCTACTTAATTAGCGTAAATTAACGTTGACTAACTTTAGACAACCCCGTCAAAGACCGTAGGAGCCGAGACGATTCTTCGTTGAAAGCTTAATTTTTCCTACGTAGATGGTGATTACCCAGTATTTCCTAATTCTGGTCCTCGCCGTAACGGCCTAAGCGAATCTTAGTTTGCTTAGGGATAGTAAATACCGGTTTTTTATTGCCGGTGAACCAGGAGTAAAGCCAATGGCTATCAATCTTGATAACAAAAAAGCAATAGTTGCTGAAGTTCAAGAAGCTGCTAATGGCGCTCAATCAGCTGTAATCGCGGATTCTCGCGGTGTTGCAGTTGAAGCAATAACGACTTTACGTAAAGAAGCTCGTGTAAACGGTGTATGGATGAAAGTTATCCGTAACACGTTAGCACGTCGTGCTTTACAAGGTACTGACTTTGAATGTGTTGTTGACACATTGGTTGGTCCATCGTTAATTGCATTCTCAAACGAGCATCCAGGTGCAGCAGCGCGTTTATTTACAGACTTTGCGAAGAAAAATCCATCGTTTGAATTAAAAGCCGCCGCATTTGAAGGCAATTCAGTAGACGTAAATATGTTAGCTAAGCTACCAACTTACGACGAAGCAATTGCCCGTTTAATGAGCGCAATGAAAGAAGCATCTGCAGGCAAATTGGTCCGCACGATTGCTGCAGTACGCGATCAGAAAGAACAAGAAGCTGCTTAATAATTGTTTATCTCTTAAATTTAAGAGCACAATTTGCACTTTTTGTATTTATAGTTATTTATAACAGCCAACAGGTTGTTAATTGAACAGGAAATTTAAAATGTCTATTTCTAAAGACGATATCCTAAACGCAGTTGCTGAAATGTCAGTAATGGACGTTGTTGCACTTATTGAAGCAATGGAAGAAAAATTTGGCGTATCTGCATCAGCTGCTGTTGCCGCTGCTGGACCTGCTGAAGCTGTTGAAGAACAAACTGAATTTGATGTAGTTATGACTAGCTTCGGCGAGAAGAAAGTTGCTGTAATCAAAGCAGTTCGTGGCGCTACAGGTCTTGGCTTAAAAGAAGCTAAAGATTTAGTTGAGTCAGCTCCAAAAGCAATTAAAGAAGGCGTTGATAAAGCTGAAGCTGAAGCGCTTAAGAAAACTCTTGAAGAAGCAGGTGCTTCTGTTGAGATCAAATAGTCTGTTTTTAAACAGATTATTTGCCTGAAAAGGCAATGGCTGGTGATTTAAACGTCACCGGCCTTTTTGCGCTAAAGAAAGTGGTTTTTTTTTGAACCAAAACAGCGCATTATTTGATGCTTGATAAAAAAAGTATCACTGCTATATCCTGTCTTTTTTAAGACAGATTCGGCCATAACCAGCAAGCTGAGGAACCCCATGGTTTACTCTTACTCTGAAAAGAAACGTATTCGTAAGGACTTTGGTAAAAGTGTTCAAGTAATGGATTATCCATTCTTGTTATCAATCCAACTCGAATCTTTCCGTAAGTTTATTGATATTGATCCAACAGGTGAAACAGGCCTAGAGGCTGCATTTCATTCTATTTTTCCAATTAAAGCTTATTCTGGTAGCTCAGAAT
Source organism: Colwellia sp. MB3u-8 (assembly GCF_014076985.1). Classification (NCBI taxonomy): domain Bacteria; kingdom Pseudomonadati; phylum Pseudomonadota; class Gammaproteobacteria; order Alteromonadales; family Colwelliaceae; genus Colwellia; species Colwellia sp. MB3u-8. The sequence continues at coordinate 204,518 of NZ_JACGVA010000073.1, read as the reverse complement.
TACAATTTGTAAGCTATCGTTTGGGCGAACCGTTATTTGACGTAAAAGAATGTCAAATTCGCGGTATCACCTACTCTGCGCCATTACGCGTTAAATTACGTTTAGTCGTTTATGATAAAGAAGCGGCGGCAGGCACAGTAAAAGATATCAAAGAACAAGAAGTATACATGGGTGAAATACCATTAATGACTGACAACGGTACGTTTGTCATCAATGGTACTGAGCGTGTTATTGTTTCACAATTACACCGTTCTCCAGGTGTGTTTTTCGATCACGATAAAGGAAAAACGCATTCATCAGGTAAAGTGTTATATAACGCTCGTGTTATACCTTACCGTGGTTCATGGTTAGATTTCGAATTTGATCCAAAAGATAACTTGTTTGTTCGTATTGACCGTCGTCGTAAATTACCTGCGTCGATAATTTTGCGTGCTTTAGAGTACTCAACGGAAGAAATTTTAGATATCTTCTACGATACAACAGAATTTTCTATTAAAGGCGATAAGCTAGTAATGGATTTAATTCCAGAACGCTTACGTGGTGAAACGGCTACTTTCGACATAAAATTACCTAAAGGTGATGTTTTAGTTGAGCAAGGCCGACGTATCACTGCTCGTCATATTAAATCGCTAGAAAAAGCTAAGCTTGAAAAATTAGAAGTACCTGCTGAATATATCGTTGGTAAAGTACTGTCTAAAGCTTACATTGACAAATCTACGGGTGAAGTCATTGCTGAAGCGAATGCTGAAATCACGCTAGAAATGTTAGCTGAGTTAAGCCAAGCTGGCCATAAAGTACTTTCTACTTTATATATGAACGAATTCGATGTTGGTTCATATATGTCAGACACACTACGTGTTGACAATTCTACTAACCGCCTAGAAGCGTTAGTAGAAATTTATCGTATGATGCGTCCAGGCGAGCCGCCAACAAAAGACGCAGCCGATACGCTATTTAACAACCTATTTTTTGCATTAGAGCGTTATGACCTGTCAACAGTAGGTCGTATGAAGTTCAACCGTCGTGTTGGCAATGCTGATGATATTGGTACCGGTGTGTTATCTAAAGAAGATATCATTTCAGTGATGAAAACCTTAATCGGCATACGTGACGGTAAAGGTGAAGTTGATGATATTGATCACTTAGGTAACCGTCGTATTCGCTCTGTAGGTGAAATGGCAGAAAACCAATTCCGTGTTGGTTTAGTTCGTGTTGAACGTGCTGTTCGTGAACGCTTAAGTCTTGGCGACTTAGATGCGATCATGCCACAAGATTTAATTAACGCTAAGCCGATTTCTGCTGCCGTTAAAGAATTTTTTGGTTCATCACAATTGTCACAATTTATGGATCAAAACAACCCGTTATCAGAAGTGACGCATAAGCGTCGTATTTCTGCTTTAGGGCCAGGTGGTTTGACACGTGAACGTGCTGGTTTTGAAGTACGTGATGTACATCCAACTCACTACGGTCGTGTTTGTCCAATTGAAACACCGGAAGGTCCAAACATTGGTTTGATCAACTCGTTATCGTGTTATGCACGTACTAACGATTTCGGTTTCTTGGAAACACCTTACCGTAAAATTGTTGATGGTTTAATCACTGACGACATAGATTACCTTTCTGCTATTGAAGAAGGTAACTTCGTTATTGCACAAACCACTGCTAAAGTTGATGCAGAGGGTAAATTAGTTGCAGGCTTAGTGGCTTGTCGTCATAAAAACGAATTTACTTTGATGTCTGCTGAACAAGTTCAGTATATGGATGTTTCTCCACAGCAAATCGTTTCTGTTGCGGCGTCACTTATCCCATTCCTAGAGCACGATGATGCTAACAGAGCCTTGATGGGTTCGAACATGCAACGTCAAGCAGTACCTACACTAAGAGTGGATAAACCACTTGTGGGTACCGGCATGGAGAAAATTGTTGCTGTTGACTCTGGTGTAACTGTTGTTGCTAAACGTGGTGGTGTTGTTGCTTACGTTGATGCTTCACGTATTGTCGTTAAAGTTAATGAAAATGAAATGCACGCTGGTGAAGCGGGTATTGATATTTATAACCTAACTAAATACACCCGTTCAAACCAAAACACTTGTATCAACCAACGTCCAACTTGTCGTATGGCTGAACCTGTAGTGCGTGGTGATGTTTTAGCTGATGGTCCTTCAACGGACATGGGCGAATTAGCCCTTGGTCAGAACATGCGTATCGCTTTCATGCCTTGGAACGGTTACAACTTCGAAGATTCAATGTTGTTATCTGAGCGTGTAGCTACTGAAGATCGTTTTACTACGATTCATATTCAAGAGCTAACTTGTATCGCTCGTGACACTAAGCTTGGCAGCGAAGAAATAACGGCTGATATCCCAAATGTGGGCGAGTCTGCATTATCTAAACTAGATGAAGCGGGTGTTGTTTATATTGGCGCTGAAGTTAATGGTGGCGACATCTTAGTGGGTAAAGTTACTCCTAAAGGTGAAACACAGTTAACGCCAGAAGAAAAACTATTACGTGCGATCTTTGGTGAGAAAGCGGCTGACGTTAAAGACAGCTCTTTACGTGTACCTAACTCAGTGTCTGGTACCATCATAGATGTACAAATCTTCACCCGTGACGGTGTAGACAAAGATGCTCGTGCTGTTGAAATCGAAGAAATGCAACTTAAACAAGTTAAGAAAGACTTGGGTGATGAGTTTAGTATTTTAGAAGATGGTATTTATGCACGTGCGAAAAAATTATTGTTAGGCTCAGGTTTAAATGAATCTGATCTTAACAGCATGTCTCGTGATAAGTGGTTAGTTCAAAACTTAGCTGATGAAGGTCAACAGTCAGAGCTTGAGCAAATTGCTGAACAATACGACAACATTAAAGCAGACTTTGATAAAAAGTATGAAGTTAAGCGTCGTAAAATCACTCAAGGTGCTGATTTAGCGCCAGGCGTGTTGAAAATTATTAAAGTGTATTTAGCGGTTAAGCGTCGTATCCAGCCAGGTGATAAAATGGCCGGTCGTCATGGTAACAAAGGTGTTATTTCAAACGTAGTCCCTGTTGAAGACATGCCTTACGACCAATATGGTGTTCCTGTTGATGTAGTACTTAACCCATTGGGTGTACCATCACGAATGAACATTGGTCAGATCCTAGAAACACATTTAGGTATGGCTGCACGTGGTATCGGTGAAAAAATTAACCGTATGTTGGAAGCTCAATTAGAAATTCACAAATTACGTGAATTTTTAAAAGAAGTTTACAACCTAGGTGAATCTCGCCAAGAAGTTGATATTGATTCATTCTCGGATGATGAAATCATGCGCTTAGCGGGTAACTTACGAGCAGGTCTTCCTATTGCGACACCAGTATTTGATGGTGCCAGCGAAAAAGAAATTAAAGACTTATTTAAACTTGCTGATATGCCTGAAAGTGGTCAATTTACGTTGACGGATGGCCGTACTGGTCGTAACTTTGAGCGTCCTGTGACGGTTGGTTACATGTATATGCTAAAACTAAACCATTTAGTTGATGACAAAATGCATGCGCGTTCTACGGGTTCATACTCGCTAGTAACGCAACAGCCTCTAGGTGGTAAAGCACAGTTTGGTGGTCAGCGTTTCGGTGAGATGGAAGTCTGGGCACTTGAAGCATACGGTGCTGCTTACACCTTGCAAGAAATGTTAACGGTTAAATCTGATGATGTTAACGGTCGTACTAAGATGTATAAAAACTTAGTTGACGGTGATCATCGCATGGAGCCGGGTATCCCTGAATCATTCAACGTATTGTTGAAAGAAATTCGTTCGTTGGGTATCAACATCGAATTAGATCAGGACTAAGCTACCTCAAGCTACATTGCTGACTTTTAGCACCAGCTGAAGTCAGTACAGGGAGAGAACAGATAACTGTTCTCTCCGGTATTTAACTCCGACAGGAGAGAGTGTGTGAAAGATTTACTTAAGTTTCTTAAGCAACAAAATCAAACAGAAGAGTTCGATGGTATTCGCATCGGACTAGCTTCACCTGACATGATTCGTTCATGGTCATTTGGTGAAGTAAAGAAACCTGAGACGATTAACTATCGTACTTTTAAGCCGGAACGTGATGGTTTGTTCTGTGCGCGTATTTTTGGCCCAGTTAAAGACTACGAATGTCTTTGTGGCAAATACAAACGCCTTAAGCACCGTGGTGTAATTTGTGAAAAATGTGGCGTTGAAGTTACATTAACTAAAGTTCGTCGTGACCGCATGGGTCATATCGAACTAGCAAGTCCAGTTGCCCATATTTGGTTCTTGAAGTCATTACCATCTCGTATCGGTCTATTATTAGACATGACGCTACGTGATATTGAGCGTGTGCTTTATTTTGAATCTTACGTTGTTACCGAACCTGGTATGACAACATTAGAGAAAAGCCAAATTCTAACTGAAGAAGAATATCTTGATGCGTTAGAAGAGCACGGTGACGAATTTGACGCCCTAATGGGTGCTGAAGCGGTACTTGCGTTATTACAACAGATTGATCTTGACGGTGAAGTCGCGCAAATGCGTGAAGAGCTACCTGAAATTGGCTCTGAAACAAAACGTAAAAAGATCACAAAACGTTTAAAATTGATGGAAGCATTCGCAGCATCAGGCAACAAGCCTGAGTGGATGATCATGAACGTTTTACCAATCTTACCACCAGACTTACGTCCTTTGGTACCATTGGATGGTGGCCGTTTTGCAACGTCTGATTTAAACGATTTATACCGTCGTGTAATCAACCGTAACAACCGTTTAAAACGTCTTCTAGACTTAGTAGCACCAGACATTATCGTACGTAACGAAAAACGTATGTTACAAGAGTCTGTTGATGCACTTCTTGATAACGGTCGTCGTGGTCGCGCCATTACCGGTTCTAACAAACGTCCTCTTAAATCTCTTGCCGATATGATTAAAGGTAAGCAAGGTCGTTTCCGTCAGAATCTATTGGGTAAACGTGTTGATTACTCTGGTCGTTCTGTAATTACTGTTGGTCCTACACTGCGTTTACACCAGTGTGGTTTACCGAAAAAAATGGCACTTGAATTATTCAAACCATTTATTTACGGTAAATTAGAAGCTCGTGGTTTAGCGACTACGATTAAAGCAGCTAAAAAATTAGTTGAACGTGAAGGCGCTGAAGTTTGGGATGTACTTGACGAAGTAATTCGTGAACATCCGGTTATGCTTAACCGTGCACCTACACTTCATAGATTGGGTATCCAAGCGTTTGAACCTGTACTAATTGAAGGTAAAGCGATTCATTTGCATCCATTAGTTTGTGCGGCCTATAACGCCGATTTCGATGGTGACCAAATGGCGGTACACGTACCGTTGACAATCGAAGCACAAATGGAAGCACGTACGTTGATGATGTCAACGAATAACGTACTTTCTCCAGCGAACGGTGATCCAATCATCGTACCATCACAGGATGTTGTATTAGGTTTATATTACCTAACGCGCGATCGTGTTAATGGTTTAGGTGAAGGTATGATTTTTACCGACATCAAAGAAGTTGAAAAAGCTTACCGTACAGGTTTTACTGAACTTCATGCCCGCGTGAAAGTTCGTATTACTGAACATGTTCGTAATAGCGATGGTGTACTTGAGCCGGTAACTAAGCTGCGCGATACTACTGTCGGTCGTGCGATCTTATGGCAAGTATGTCCAGACGGCATGCCTTATGATCTTATTGATCAGCCACTAGGTAAAAAGCCAATTTCAAAACTGATTAACCATGCGTACCGTAACTTAGGTCTTAAAGATACCGTTATCTTTGCTGACCAAATTATGTACACAGGTTTCCACTACGCGATGATCGCGGGTGCTTCAGTTGGTATCGACGACATGGTTATTCCAGCGGCGAAATACACCATCATCGAAGAGTCAGAAGAAGAAGTTAAAGAAATTCAAACTCAGTTCGAGCAAGGTCTTGTAACTCAGGGTGAAAAGTACAACAAAGTTATTGATATTTGGTCATCTGCCAACGAGAAAATCTCGAAAGCTATGATGGACAACTTATCAAAAGAAACTGTGATTAACCGTGATGGTGAGCCAGAAGAGCAAGACTCTTTCAACTCAATCTACATGATGGCCGATTCAGGTGCTCGTGGTAGTGCTGCGCAGATTCGTCAGCTTGCAGGTATGCGTGGTTTGATGGCGAAACCAGATGGCTCAATCATAGAAACGCCAATCACAGCTAACTTCCGTGAAGGTCTGAATGTATTACAATACTTCATCTCTACTCATGGTGCGCGTAAAGGTTTGGCTGATACGGCATTGAAAACAGCCAACTCGGGTTACTTAACTCGTCGTTTAGTTGATGTTGCACAAGATTTGGTTGTTACCGAACATGACTGTGGCACATTAGACGGGCTACAAATGACGCCATTGATTGAAGGTGGCGATGTTGTTGAACCGTTACGTGAACGTGTGCTGGGTCGTGTTGTAGCTGAAGATGTGGTTAGACCGGGTACCAATGAAGTTTTATTAGCTCGTAATACGCTAATTGACGAAGCTTTATGTGATTTCATTGAAGAAAATTCAATTGATCAAATGAAAGTACGTTCAATCATTACCTGTAAAACCGATTTTGGTATTTGTGCTCATTGTTACGGTCGTGATTTGGCTCGTGGACACATGATCAACCAAGGTGAAGCGATTGGCGTTGTGGCAGCACAATCTATCGGTGAACCCGGTACTCAGTTAACTATGCGTACGTTCCATATTGGTGGTGCAGCATCTCGTGCATCAGCAGAGAATAACGTACAGGTTAAGAATACAGGTACGCTGAAACTACAAAATGCTAAATTTGTAACTAACTCTGAAGATCACTTAGTGATTACTTCTCGTTCATCTGAGCTAACCGTAATTGATGAGCTTGGTCGCGAGAAAGAGCGTTATAAAGTACCTTACGGTACCATTCTTAATAAGAAAGATGGCGAAGTACTAAACTCAGGCGATATCATTGCCAACTGGGACCCGCATACGCATCCTATTATCACAGAAGTAGCCGGTAAGGTGCAATTCGTTGAGCTTATTGATGGCGTAACTATGGTTCGCCAAACTGATGATCTTACGGGTTTATCAAGTATTGTAGTCACGGACGTTGGTCAACGTAATACTGCGGGTAAAGAAATGCGCCCAGCAGTTAAATTGGTTGATGCTAAAGGCAACGATGTGATGATCGCTGGCACTGAAATTCCAGCGCAATACTTCTTACCCGGTAATGCAATTGTTAACCTAGAAGATGGTGCAGAAGTTGGGATCGGTGATGCGTTAGCGCGTATTCCTCAAGCGTCGTCGAAAACGCGTGATATTACGGGTGGTTTGCCACGTGTAGCTGATTTATTTGAAGCGCGTAAGCCAAAACTTCCAGCGATATTAGCTGAGAAGACAGGTATCATCGCCTTCGGTAAAGAAACTAAAGGTAAAGTGCGTTTATTAATCACACAACCCAGTGGTGAAGTATACGAAGAGATGATCCCTAAAATGCGTCAATTAAACGTGTTTGAAGGTGAATCTGTACTTAAAGGTGAAGTTATTGCCGATGGTCCAGAGTCTCCACATGATATCTTACGTTTACGTGGTGTGGCACCAGTAGCTAACTATATTGTTAACGAAGTACAAGAAGTGTACCGTTTGCAAGGTGTTAAGATTAACGATAAGCATATTGAAGTTATCGTGCGTCAAATGATCCGCAAGTGTGAGATCTTAGATGCCGGTGATAGTACCTTCCTTAAAGGCGAAGTCCTGGAAGTTGCCCGTGTCAATATCTCTAATCGTGAATTAGAAGCTGCAGGTAAACAACCCGCTGAATACGAAATGCAAATGATGGGTATTACTAAAGCATCATTAGCCACTGAGTCATTCATCTCGGCAGCCTCTTTCCAAGAAACGACGCGTGTACTGACTGAAGCAGCGGTAGCTGGTAAGAAAGATAAACTTCGTGGCTTAAAAGAGAATGTTATTGTTGGTCGCTTAATCCCAGCAGGTACAGGTTATTCTTATCATCAAGAACGTGCGCGTGCTAAAAACGCCGTTCCTGTAGAAGAAGTAACAGTATCAGCTGACGACGCAGCGCAAGCATTAACGGATGCTTTGAATGCAGATTTGTCTTCTTAGTCAATCGTATTGAAAAAGTGGTTAAAGCAGATGATTAACCTGTCTATTGCGAGTAAAGCTTGACAGGTTAAAGCTTGACCTATAGAATTCCGCGACCCTGTATTCCCTACTTTTAGGTATTGAATATGAGGTCGCGGATTTTCACGTTTATAAGGGTGTAAATTTCCCCATTGATTGGAATTTACACAAATTTAACTAATCGGGAGCTATTTAATGGCAACTATTAACCAATTAGTACGTAAACCACGTGTAAGACAAGTAACTAAAAGTAACGTACCAGCGTTACAAGCTTGTCCACAACGTCGTGGCGTATGTACTCGTGTGTATACAACTACACCAAAAAAACCTAACTCAGCATTACGTAAAGTAGCTCGTGTTCGTTTAACTAACGGCTTCGAAGTAACTTCATACATCGGTGGTGAAGGTCATAACTTACAAGAGCATAGTGTTATCTTGATTCGTGGTGGTCGTGTTAAAGATTTACCAGGTGTGCGTTACCACACCGTTCGTGGTGCACTTGATTGTTCAGGTGTAAGCGACAGAAGACAAGGCCGTTCTAAATACGGTGCTAAACGACCTAAATCTTAAGCTATTTTATTTCTTTAATTAGAGATAGAAAGCGTTAAGTAAGGCCAAATAAAATATTAAATTTTGGGTTATACCTGAAAAAAACGGAGAATTAAGATGCCAAGAAGACGCGTCGTAGGGCAACGTAAGATATTGCCAGATCCTAAGTTCCATAACGAACTTTTAGCAAAATTCATCAACATCCTTATGGTTGATGGTAAAAAATCTACTGCAGAAAAAATTGTTTACGGTGCATTAGACATTTTAACTGAGAAAAACACTGAGAAGACTCACCTTGAGTTATTCGAAACAGCGTTAGACAACATCCGCCCACAAGTGGAAGTAAAGTCTCGTCGTGTTGGTGGTTCTACTTACCAAGTTCCAGTTGAAGTTCGTCCTGTGCGTCGTAATGCACTAGCCATGCGTTGGTTAGTTGAAGCATCTCGTAAACGTGGTGAAAAATCAATGGCTCAGCGCCTAGCTAACGAAATGTTAGATGCGTCTGACAGCAAAGGTTCAGCGGTTAAGAAACGTGAAGACGTTCACCGTATGGCCGAAGCTAACAAAGCATTCGCTCACTACCGTTGGTAGGCACTATGAATTAGCAATATTTGCTGATTTTATAGTAACAAGCGTAATGCCGTGGTTATCACCGAATATCAGTATTGATATAAAGTGATAACCACAACTGTTTTATAATCTGAGATAAAGTCTCAGAAAGAGGAAGTAATTGTGGCACGTATAACCCCTATCGAGCGTTACCGAAATATTGGTATTTGTGCTCATGTCGATGCCGGTAAAACGACAACAACAGAAAGGGTACTTTTCTACACTGGTCGTTCACATAAGATCGGCGAAGTTCATAATGGCGCAGCTACTATGGACTGGATGGAGCAAGAGCAAGAGCGTGGTATAACCATAACTTCTGCGGCAACAACTTGTTTCTGGAAAGGCATGCAAGCCCAGTTTGAAGACCATCGCATTAATATCATCGACACCCCTGGTCACGTAGATTTTACGATTGAAGTAGAACGTTCATTACGTGTATTAGATGGTGCGGTATTAGTATTATGTGCTTCTTCAGGTGTTCAACCACAAACAGAGACTGTTTGGCGTCAAATGGAGAAATACTCTGTTCCACGGCTAGTTTTTGTTAATAAGATGGACCGCACTGGTGCAGACTTCTTATTAGTAGTTGAGCAACTTAATTCTCGCTTGAAAGCTAATGCAGTGCCCATTCATTTAGCAATCGGCGCTGAAGATGACTTTACTGGTGTTGTTGACTTGATCAAGATGAAAGCGATTAACTGGAACGAAAGTGACCAGGGTATGACTTTTACTTATGAAGACATCCCAGCAGAGATGCTAGAGCAAGCCGAACATTGGCATGAACATCTAGTCTCTGAAGCTGCAGAAGCCTCTGAAGAATTAATGGATAAATACCTTGAAGAAGGTGACTTATCCGAAGCAGAAATAAAATCTGCGCTGCGTACCCGTACGCTAAACAATGAAATTGTCCTTTGTGCTTGTGGTTCAGCTTTCAAAAACAAAGGCGTTCAAGCAGTACTTGATGCTGTTGTAGAATTTTTACCTTCGCCAACTGATGTTGAAGCGATAAAAGGTATTAATAACGACAAAAACGAAACTGAAGGTAGTCGCGAGGCTGATGATAAAGCACCATTTGCTGCTTTAGCATTTAAAATTGCCACTGACCCATTTGTCGGTACGTTAACGTTCTTTCGCGTATACTCAGGTGTAGTAAAAACTGGCGACAGTATATACAATCCTGTGAAAGGTAAAAAAGAGCGTTTAGGTCGTATTGTGCAAATGCATGCAAATGACCGTGAGGAAATTAAAGAAGTAAGAGCGGGCGATATAGCTGCGGCTATTGGTCTTAAAGATGTCACTACAGGTGATACTTTATGTGATGTGAATCACGTGATCACGCTCGAACGAATGGAATTTCCTGAACCCGTCATTTCTGTAGCAGTTGAGCCAAAAACTGTCGCCTCCCAAGAAAAAATGGGTGTGGCGTTAGGTAAGTTGGCCGCAGAAGATCCGTCATTTAGAGTAGTCTCTGATGAAGAAACGGGTCAAACCATCATTTCAGGTATGGGGGAATTACACCTCGATATTTTAGTTGAACGTATGAAACGTGAATTTGGCGTTGAATGTAATGTCGGTAATCCACAAGTGGCTTATCGCGAAACCATTCGTTCGACAGTTGAAGTGGAAGGTAAATTTGTTCGTCAATCAGGTGGTCGTGGTCAATTTGGTCATGTTTGGTTGAAAATGGAGCCCTTGCCAAAAGGCGAAGGCTTCGAGTTTGTTAATGAAATTGTCGGTGGTAGTGTTCCAAAAGAATTTATCCCCTCAGTTGAGCAAGGTTGTAGAGAGCAAATGGACAGTGGTGTGTTAGCGGGTTACCCGTTATTAGACATCAAAGTCACGCTTTACGATGGCTCTTTTCATGACGTTGACTCAAACGAAATGGCGTTTAAAGTCGCTGCATCAATGGGTTTTAGACAAGGGGCGCTAAAAGCGTCACCGGTAATTCTTGAGCCAATGATGAAAGTTGAAGTTATTACGCCAGACGCAAACATGGGTGATGTTGTTGGTGACTTAAACCGTCGCCGTGGCATGATCGATGGCATGGACGAAGGTCCAGCTGGTTCGAAGATAGTGAATGCATTTGTGCCGCTATCTGAAATGTTTGGTTACGCTACTGCATTGCGTAGTGCAACTCAAGGTCGCGCATCATACTCAATGGAGTTTCACGAATACAGTGAAGCACCAAAGGCTGTTGCCGACAAAATAATTGAATCTTAGTAAGGCTTTTTGAAAGTCTGGCTCGGTCTTTTGGCCGGGCTTTTAATAAACTTTAAGGTAATTGAAAAATGGCTAAAGCAAAATTTGAACGTTTAAAACCGCATGTTAACGTTGGTACTATTGGTCACGTCGATCACGGTAAAACAACTTTAACAGCTGCTATCTCTGCAGTATTAACTAAAGTTCACGGTGGTGAAGTTAAAGATTTCGCACAAATCGATAACGCTCCTGAAGAACGTGAACGTGGTATTACCATTAATACTTCTCACATTGAGTATGATACAGCTGCACGTCACTACGCGCACGTAGATTGTCCTGGTCACGCCGATTACATCAAAAACATGATCACCGGTGCTGCACAAATGGATGGCGCTATCTTAGTAGTTGCTGCTACAGATGGTCCTATGCCACAAACACGTGAGCACATCTTGTTGTCACGTCAAGTTGGCGTACCTTTCATCATAGTATTCATGAACAAATGTGATGTTGTTGATGATGATGAATTATTAGAATTAGTAGAAATGGAAGTTCGTGAACTTCTTTCTGAATATGACTTCCCAGGTGATGATTTACCGGTAATTCAAGGTTCAGCACTTGGCGCTCTTCAAGGCGACGAGAAATGGGAAGCGAAAGTAATTGAACTTGCTGATGCATTAGATAACTACATTCCAGAGCCAGAGCGTGCAATCGACGGAGCATTCATCATGCCTATCGAAGATGTATTCTCAATTTCAGGTCGTGGTACGGTTGTAACAGGTCGTGTTGAACGCGGTATTGTTAAAATCGGCGATGCAGTTGAAGTTGTTGGTATTCGTGATACACAAACATCTACTTGTACCGGTGTTGAAATGTTCCGTAAGTTACTTGACGAAGGTCGTGCTGGCGAGAACTGTGGTGTTCTTCTTCGTGGTCTTAAGCGTGAAGACGTTGAACGTGGTCAAGTACTATGTAAGCCTGGTTCAATTTCTCCTCATACTAAGTTTGAGTCAGAAGTATATGTACTAAGCAAAGATGAAGGTGGTCGTCATACGCCATTCTTTAAAGGCTACCGTCCACAGTTTTACTTCCGTACAACGGATATTACTGGTGCAGTAGAGCTTCCTGAAGGTGTTGAAATGGTAATGCCAGGCGACAACTTGAAGTTTGTTGTAGAGCTTATCAACCCAGTAGCGATGGACGAAGGTTTACGCTTCGCTATCCGTGAAGGTGGTCGTACCGTTGGTGCTGGTGTTGTATCTAAAATTATCGCTTAATTTTAGAAGACATTAACACGATAAAAAAAAGACGCTTAGGCGTCTTTTTTTGTCGCTGAGTTATAGTGAATTGGCAATAGGTCAATAGTTGTTGGTCTGGTATCTGCTGTTACCTTACCGAATCATTGCTTGATTATAGTACAGATTAAAATGATAAAAAAAAGCCGCTTAGGTGCCTTTTTTGTTTTGTAGCTGAGTTATAGTGAAGTGTAAATAGCTCAACAGTTGCTAGTGTAGTATCTACTGCTACCTTAACGAATTGTCGCTTAATTTTAAAAGACATTAACACGATAAAAAAAGACGCTTAGGCGTCTTTTTTTATCGCTGAGTTATAGTGAATTGGCAATAGGTCAATAGTTCTTGGTCTGGTATCTGCTGTTACCTTAACGAATCATTGCTTGATTATAGTAAAGATTAAAATGATAAAAAAAGCCGCTTAGGTGCCTTTTTTGTTTTGTAGCTGAGTTATAGTGAAATGGAAATAGGGCAATATTTGCTAGTGTCGTATCTATCAATGCCTTCAAAAATCATAGGTAGGTATAGTTAGTGTTGACTTATCAGCTTTACTTTCATCACAAAGCTAATGTGGTGATGAGAATAATGCTGAAACAAGTAACTTTATCAGAAAGTAAGCCTCTAAGTAGTTTGTTAACCGCGGCATGAATTTACACCACGGCGGTGTTGAGTCTGTAAGAGAGTTTTCGCCTAGGCTAAACGTTAAATTGGTTGACCACTTTTGACAATGAATTAGCTTGATCAGATAAACTGGCCAGACTAGTTTTCATCGTTGTGGAGACATCAACAGTATCGTCAGTTAACACTCTGACGTTCTCAATGTTTTTCGATACTTCTTCGGCGACATTGGCTTGTTGTTCGACTGCATGGGCTACTTCAAACGTTTGACTCTGAAACTGACCAATAACCTCAGCAATATCAGCTAATACTTGCTGTACTTGGTGTGTTAGCTGGACACTGTTTTCTGCCTGCAGGCAACTAGACTCCATCACTGCTACTGCATTTAACGCGGTTGCTTGTAGCTCTTCAATGATGCGTTGGATATTGGCGGTAGATTCTTGTGTACGTGACGCCAGGGTACGAACTTCGTCTGCAACAACAGCAAAGCCTCGGCCTTGTTCTCCGGCTCTAGCTGCTTCAATGGCTGCGTTTAACGCCAATAAATTTGTTTGTTCAGCGATACTGCGTATCACGGTGACAACATCACCAATGGTTTGCGTGCCTGTTTTTAGCTGTTGCACAACTTGTGATGCATCATCAACATTATTTGAAAGTTGTTGAATGCCAATGGTAGCTTGTTTAACGACGCCAGAGCCTAACGCTACTTTCTCTTCAGCTCTCGTCACCAATTGTTTTGAATAATTTGTGTTGTTAGATATGTCGATGCTTGATTGAGCTAATTCGGTGGCTGCGGTGGCTACAAGATCTATTTCTCGTTTTTGCGCTTCAACAATATGAACTGTTTTTTTGCCGATTTTCTCTGCGGCGTCACTTGAAGCTGACACTTCTTTAGTAATAATGATAGTTTGACTGACCAGTTGTTGAATTGAATCAACAAAGAGATTGAATTCATCAACCAACTTGCCAATTTCATCATTCTTTAATGGCGCTATTCTTTGGGTTAAATCACCATCGCCATCGGCAATGTCTTTCATAGCATTTCTAAGGCTTGTTATGCGATTAACGAAAGGTAATACGCTTAGCCAAACCACAATAGCAATCATAATAATAATCGCGATAACAATAGCCACAGAAGACCTAAAAGCTGCTTCGACCGGCTTTGATATGAGTTGCTCAGGGACCAGAAAGCCAAGTTTCCAATTCATTAGCGGATATTCACTTTTCACTTGATTAAAAACGACTTGATAGTCTATGCCTCGCAGAGATACCTGCGTAATGCCACTATCGTTCTGCACAAGGGTCGCTTGCAATTGTGAAAAGCCCGATGTGTTTGAGAATTGGTTATCTACACTGGCCATAGAGTCTCCAGGTTTGAAGTTATCATCAAAGCCAGGGAAGAAGACTAATTTTCCTGTGCCTGTCATTAAGAAGGCTTCTCCTTCGTTTTTATATTTAATAGGGGCGAGTAAATCACGTCCTATGGTGGTAATTAAAATGTCCATACCGCCAATACCTAATAATTGTCCACTGGGTAAATAGTAGGGTGAAGTAATAGTGGCTGAAATGGAACCGTCATTATTGTCTACTGCGGGTTCAGTAACATACATTGTAGCCGCGCTAAGACTGCTTGACCACCAAGGCCGCTGATTGGTGAAATATTTCTCATCGTCATAACGACCATTTAAGTCGAAATATTCATGGGTATTTTCGCTACCAAAAAATACACTTTTTATCGCGGGATCTTTTTCTGAGAAGTATTTAAAATAACGAGTCACATCTTGGTATTGCTTATTATCACTGATATTGGAAAGTCGTTTATCGTAATTATTAAACCAATCAATAACCAAGGGGTTAGAAAATACACTATGATTTATTTGGCCTTTTGCGACAAAAAATTCTTTCACTTTGTTTGATTGTAAAGTAACAATGTTCTCTATATCAGAGATAAGTTGCTCTCTGGTATTATCACTAACATTGGATAGAATAAAGAATGAGGTAATGACCAGTAGTATGGCAACTGCACTTGATATGGTAATCACCAATTGGCGCATTATAGATCGACTAAAAAAATTGAACATACTATTTTATACCTATTTGATGAATCTTATTATTAAGAGGGTAAATTGTACTAACATCAGTAACAACGTCAGTAATAACAAATGGATGAAACATTCATAAAACATCAGCACTTAAAGAAAATAGTATCATGTGCTTTATCTGATGGCTAGATTTCCGCGCGCTTGCTGAGGATGTTTTAGGCAATAAAAAAGGATGCCGAAGCATCCTTTTATAAAAAGACTAAAAGTAAGGGAATTACTTTTTAGCTTTAGCTTTAGCTGCTTTCATTTCTTTTACTTCAGCAATAACGGCTTCTGCTACGTTGCTTGGACATGGAGAGTAGTGAGAGAATTCCATAGAGAATTGACCACGACCTGATGTCATTGTACGTAAAGTTCCGATGTAACCGAACATTTCTGAAAGAGGTACATCAGCTTTAATACGAACACCAGAAACACCAGCATCTTGACCTGCGATCATGCCACGACGACGGTTTAAATCACCAATAACATCACCAACGTGATCATCAGGCGTAAACACATCAACTTTCATGATAGGTTCGATTAACTGGGCACCCGCTTTTGGAATTGATTGACGGAAAGCACCACGAGCAGCGAGTTCAAATGCAACAGCAGATGAATCGACAGCATGGAAGCCACCATCGTATAATTCAATTTCAACGTCAAGTACAGGGAAACCAGCAAGAACACCAGTATCCATCATGCCCTTGAAGCCTTTTTCAATAGCTGGGAAGAATTCTTTTGGTACATTACCACCAACAACTTTTGATGAGAATGTAAAACCAGAATTTGGTTCACCTGGACGGATGATATAATCAATTTTACCAAATTGACCAGAACCACCTGATTGTTTCTTATGCGTATAGCTATCATCAATTTCTTGAGTAATAGTTTCACGGTAAGCAACTTGTGGTTTACCAACAGCTAATTCAACACCGTAGGTACGTTTTAGAATATCTACTTTGATATCTAGGTGAAGTTCACCCATACCAGATAAGATTGTTTCACCTGAATCTATGTCAGTTTCAACTTGGAATGTTGGATCTTCAGCAACCATTTTACCGATTGCAATACCCATTTTCTCAGTTGAACCTTTATCTTTAGGTGTTACAGAAATTGAAATTACAGGCTTAGGGAATACCATAGCTTCTAGGATGATTGGGTGTTTGGGATCACATAATGTGTGACCTGTTTGAACGTTACTTTTCATACCAACAATCGCGATGATATCACCGGCTTGTGCTGAAGTAAGTTCTTTACGCTCATCGGCTTGCAGTTCACACATACGGCCAACACGCTCAGTTTTTCCTGTTGCAGCATTAAGAATGCTATCGCCTTTCTTCAACGTACCTGAATAGATACGTACGAAAGTTAATGTACCAAAACGGTCATCAGTGATTTTGAATGCTAACGCTTTGAATGTTTCATCTGCAGAAACGATTGCGTATTTACCATTAGGCTCACCTTCTTCATCAGTCAGTGGTTGTGGATCAACATCCACTGGTGACGGTAAATAATCAACAACGGCATCAAGAATGTTTTGAACACCCTTGTTTTTAAAAGCAGAACCACAGTAAGTAGGGAAGAAGTCCATAGTACGTGTTCCTTTACGGATACAACGTTTGATATCTTCCATAGATGGCTCTGTGCCTTCTTCTAGATAGGCTTCGAAAAGTTCATCATCTTGCTCAAGAGCTGTTTCAAGAAGCATTTCGCGATATTCTTCTACTTTATCAACCATGTCCGCAGGTACATCAGTGATCTCGAAGTTTTCTGGAAGACCGGTTGCATCCCATATCCATGCTTTTCGGGTAAGTAGATCAACAACACCAGAAAACTCATCTTCTTCACCAATTGGCAATACCATGATAAGTGGGTTAGCACCAAGTACTGTTTCAGTTTGTTTAACAACACGATAAAAATCAGCACCGAGACGATCTAGTTTGTTTACAAAGATAATTCGGGCAACTTTTGAGTCATTCGCATAACGCCAGTTAGTTTCTGATTGTGGCTCAACACCACCAGAGCCACAAAATACACCAATACCGCCATCAAGTACTTTAAGTGAACGGTAAACTTCAACGGTGAAATCTACGTGACCAGGAGTATCGATTACGTTAAAACGGTGATCGTCCCAAAAACAGCTTACCGCAGCAGACTGGATGGTAATACCGCGCTCAGCTTCTTGTTCCATGAAGTCAGTCGTAGATTCACCATCATGTACTTCACCTGTTTTATGGATCTGACCGGTAAGTTTAAGGATACGTTCAGTTGTTGTGGTTTTACCAGCATCAACGTGAGCGAAGATACCAATGTTTCTGTATTTAGATAAATCTGCCATTACTTTACTCTATTTAAGTCGCTACTAAAAAAGCGGAATTGTTGAAAATTTGCGCGCGAGTATACCATTACTCAAGACGAATCGACATAAAAAATCATTTAAGTTTGCTTATTTCTGCTCAGCGCAGTTAAAAATATCAGTTGTGAAGCATATTTGGTGATATTGAGATAATAAATAAAAAAATAACAAACCAATAGCTCTGCTTATATATGGCTATTAAATATAGCAGTTTGAAAACTGCAATGAAGTTTGCATCAAGGCCATATGGCTTTCAATAGTGTTTTGACGGTGTTTTAAAGTGTTTTGATATTGTCTATACCGCTGGAGCTATTATTTTTAGCCTAGATTAACCCTCTAGTATTAGTCTCTAATGAGCTAAAACCATAATAGTGTCATAAGACTCTACCCGACTTATTTCAATATACTGTTTTAGCACTAAACTAGGCAATTAGATTAAGGGACAATTTGAAGGTATGTGTCATCTTCAGTAATGGGGTCAGTGCTGCTTTAATGGCAACAGTGGCGAGACAGCTTCATTGATAAAGTAAAAAATCATCGACATGAGCAGCAAATCATTGATCTTGCCTATTCAAGCTATTTATAGATGGTGTTGCTTGCGGGTCCCAAGGTTATTGAGTGTTTGTCTTCCCCAACATTTATAAGCTCTGACAGACTAAATTTACTAGGTAGTTGGGAAGATGATTAGCTTGATACCATATTTATATGAGAATTTGATTAAATATGATGGCAGGAAGAGATTTTGCTAGCGTCGAGCTTAACTTCGCACAGACAAGTTATTACAGGCTCATCGGCTATATTATTGATTGCAAAAAATCACAATTATTTCTGATTCAGACAGCCTAGTTTACGCGACACTTATCATCGATAATCTAGCCTCAATCCGTATATAGCTGAGCCTTGCTAGACGGGCAAGCCTGTATCTAGAAACGAAAAGGCTAGAAAAGACTATAGATGTTAAAGTTGTTAAATAAATAGTTGAAATTATCATCGCTCTCTGTATAATACGCCTCCACGTCGAGCTCGTCTCAACGTGTTTATCAGTTAACGTATTAGTTTTAATTATTAATAGTTAACACACAGCAATTCCGATATGGAGTTGAATGTTATAGCGATACTCCCCCCTTTTATATAAAAAGGTGATGGGCAGTATTTTGTTGTTCTTTAAAATGGGGATTTGTCTTAATGTCAAATCAAAGAATTCGCATTCGTTTGAAAGCGTTCGATCATCGTTTGATTGATCAATCAACAGCTGAAATCGTAGATACTGCTAAACGTACTGGCGCACAGGTTCGTGGTCCAATTCCACTTCCTACACGCAAAGAACGTTTCACTATCTTGACTTCACCACACGTTAACAAAGATGCACGTGATCAGTACGAAATTCGTACTCACAAACGCATGATTGATATCGTAGAACCAACTGAGAAGACTGTAGATGCATTAATGCGTTTAGATCTTGCAGCTGGTGTTGACGTTCAAATCAGCTTGGGTTAATAGGAGTTTTAACATGACTATAGGTCTAGTTGGACGTAAAGTGGGCATGACTCGCATCTTCTCTGAAGATGGCGTATCTACTCCTGTCACCGTCCTAGAAGTTGAAGCGAACCGTGTTGCTCAGGTTAAAACTGTTGACAACGATGGTTATTCGGCGCTTCAAGTTACCACGGGAAGCAAAAAAGCTAACCGTGTTAACAAGCCAACAGCTGGTCATTTTGCGAAAGCTGGTATCGAAGCAGGCCGTGGCCTGTGGGAATTCCGCTTAAATGCAAATGAAGGCGAAGGTCTTGTAACTGGCAGTGAAATCACTGTTGAGTTATTTAATGACACGAAATTAGTAGATGTTACTGGCACCTCAAAAGGTAAAGGTTTCCAAGGTGGTATTAAGCGTTGGAATTTTTCAATGCAAGATGCAACTCATGGTAACTCACTATCTCACCGTTCAAACGGTTCGATAGGTATGTGTCAAACACCAGGTCGTGTTTTCAAAGGCAAAAAAATGTCTGGTCACATGGGTGCTGCAAAAGTTACAACGCAAAACCTTGAATTGGTTCGTGTTGATGTAGAACGTAACTTGCTCCTTATTAAAGGTGCGGTTCCGGGTGCAATCAACGGTAGCGTAATCATCAAACCAGCTGTTAAAGCCTAGTCCAGGAGATTTGTGATGGAATTAGCATTAAAAGACGCTTCAGGCGCTCTTGAAGTTTCTGAAACAACTTTTGGACTTGAGTTTAATGAAGCTCTTGTACACCAAGTAGTAGTTGCTTATGCAGCTGGTGCTCGTGCAGGTACTCGTGCTCAAAAAACTCGTTCAGAAGTTAGTGGTGGTGGCGCAAAACCATGGCGTCAAAAAGGTACTGGCCGTGCACGTGCTGGTACTAGTCGTGGTCCAATCTGGCGTACAGGTGGCGTAACATTCGCTGCTAAGCCACAGGATCACAGCCAAAAAGTAAACCGTAAAATGTACCGTGGTGCGATTAAAAGCATCCTTTCTGAGTTAGTTCGTCAAGAACGCTTGATCGTGGTAGAAAATTTTACAGTTGAAACACCAAAAACTAAAGAGTTAGTAGCTAAACTTAACGCATTGGAGCTAAAAGACGTATTAATCGTTACTCCAGATGTTGATGAGAACTTGTTCTTATCAGCGCGCAACTTGTATAAAGTTGACGTGCGTGACGTAGACGGTATTGACCCAGTTAGCTTGGTAGGTTTCGAAAAAGTTTTGATGACTGCATCAGCAGTTAAGCAACTTGAGGAGATGTTAGGATGATAAACGAAGAACGTTTACTGAAAGTGCTTTTAGCACCGAACATTTCTGAGAAAAGCACCATGGCCGCTGAAGTTAACAACACAGTTGTTTTCAAAGTTGCCACTACTGCTACTAAAGCTGAAATCAAAGCTGCTGTTGAGAAACTTTTTGAAGTTTCAGTTGATGGTGTTCGTACATTAAATGTCAAAGGTAAAGTGAAACGTACTGGTGCTCGTTTTGGTCGCAGAAGCGATTGGAAAAAAGCATACGTTACACTTGCTGAAGGCAGTGAAATCAACTTCGTTGGCGCGGAATCATAGGAGTTTACGAAAATGGCTATAGTTAAATGTAAACCTACTTCTCCGGGTCGTCGCCACGTTGTTAAAGTGGTAAACACGGAGTTGCATAAAGGTAAGCCTTACGCACCATTGTTAGACACTAAGTCTAAATCTGGTGGTCGTAACAATAATGGTCGCATTACTGTTCGTCACATTGGTGGTGGACACAAGCAACATTATCGTATGGTTGACTTTAAACGTAATAAAGATGGTATCCCTGCTAAAGTAGAACGTTTGGAATATGATCCAAACCGTAGTGCAAACATTGCACTAGTACTTTACGCTGATGGTGAACGTCGTTACATCCTAGCCCCTAAAGGCTTAAGTGCTGGAGATTCAATCCAGTCTGGTGTCGATGCTCCTATTAAGCCAGGTAACACTTTACCACTTCGCAACACACCATTAGGTAGTGTTGTTCACGCAATCGAACTTAAACCAGGTAAAGGTGCTCAAATCGCACGTGCTGCTGGTACTTACGCGCAATTAGTTGCGAAAGACGGTGCTTATGTCACTTTACGTCTTCGCTCTGGTGAAATGCGTAAAATAGAGTCAGATTGTCGTGCTACTTTAGGTGAAATCGGCAACGCTGAACACATGCTTCGCTCTTTGGGTAAAGCTGGTGCTTCACGCTGGCGTGGTGTTCGCCCAACTGTTCGTGGTGTTGCCATGAACCCAGTTGATCACCCACACGGTGGTGGTGAAGGTAAAACATCAGGCGGTCGTCACCCGGTATCACCTTGGGGTGTACCAACTAAAGGTTACAAGACTCGTTCTAACAAGCGTACCGATAAATTTATCGTACGTCGTCGTGCTAAATAATAGTACTTTTAATTAAAGAGGAATCACCATGCCACGTTCTCTCAAGAAAGGTCCATTTATAGACCTACACTTGTTGACGAAGGTAGAGACAGCGGTGGAAAGCGGGATTAAAAAGCCAATTAAGACTTGGTCTCGTCGTTCAATGATCATCCCTACGATGATCGGATTGACCATTGCCGTCCATAATGGCCGTCAACACGTACCTGTATTTGTAACTGATGAAATGATCGGTCACAAATTAGGTGAATTTGCACCAACTCGTACTTACCGTGGCCATGTCGCGGATAAGAAAGCGAAGAGATAGGGGAAATTAGATGGAAGCTATTGCTACACATAAATTTGCCCGTGGCTCTGCACAAAAAGCACGCTTAGTTGTGGATCAGATCCGCGGCTTGCATGTTGAAAAAGCACTTGAGATCTTAACATTCAGCAATAAATCTGCTGCTGTTTTGGTTAAAAAAGTACTTGATTCAGCTATTGCTAACGCAGAGCACAACGAAGGTGCAGACATTGACGAGCTTATCGTAAAAACTATTATGGTTGACGATGGTCCAACAATGAAACGTATTAAGCCTCGTGCGAAAGGTCGCGCGGATCGAATCCTTAAGCGTACAAGTCACATTACTGTGATTGTATCTGATAGCTAGGAGATATTAGAATGGGTCAAAAAGTCCATCCAAATGGTATTCGCTTAGGTATCACGAAACCTTTCGCGTCTACTTGGTTTGCAAGTACTAAAGATTTCGCAGCTAATTTACACGGTGACCATTTGGTTCGTGAATATTTAACTGAAAAGCTTAAGCGTGCTTCATTATCAAAAATTGTAATTGAACGTCCAGCTAAATCTATCCGCGTTACAATCCACACGGCTCGTCCGGGTGTTGTAATCGGTAAGAAAGGCGAAGATGTTGAGAAACTACGTTTAGCGGTTTCTAAAATTGCTGGTGTTCCTGCTCAAATCAACATTGCTGAAGTGCGTAAGCCAGAAATGGATTCGCAGCTTGTTGCTGATAGCATCGCTAGTCAATTAGAACGTCGTGTAATGTTCCGTCGTGCGATGAAACGTGCTGTACAAAATGCTATGCGTTTAGGCGCAAAAGGCATCAAAGTACAAGTAAGTGGTCGTTTAGGCGGTGCAGATATTGCACGTGCTGAATGGTATCGTGAAGGTCGTGTTCCATTACACACTTTACGTGCTGACATTGATTACTCAATTGCGCGTGCTGATACCACTTACGGTGTTATCGGTATCAAAGTATGGATCTTTAAAGGCGAAGTAATTGGCAACATGCCATTACAAGTAGAGCAACCAGCTGCTAAGCCTAAAAGAAAACCTAACCGCAAGACCAGTAAGTAGGGGAATAAGTAATGTTACAACCAAAACGTACTAAGTTCCGCAAGCAATTTAAAATGCGTAACCGCGGTCTTGCACATGTAGGTAGTTCAGTAAGCTTCGGTACTTTCGGGTTAAAATCAATGGAACGTGGTCGTATGACTGCGCGTCAAATTGAAGCGGCTCGTCGAGCAATGACTCGTCACGTGAAGCGTCAAGGTAAAATCTGGATCCGTGTATTCCCTGATAAGCCAATTACTAAAAAACCTCTTGAAGTTCGTATGGGTAAAGGTAAAGGTTCAGTGGAATATTGGGTATGCCAAATTCTACCTGGTCGTGTTCTTTATGAAATGGAAGGTGTTTCGGAAGAGATTGCTCGTGAAGCATTTGCTTTAGCAGCAGCTAAACTTCCGTTCAAAACAACTTTCGTAACTAGAACGGTGATGTAATGAAAGCTAGTGAATTGAAAGAAAAAAGCATTGAAGAGCTAAACGCTGAATTGCTTGAGTTGTTACGCGAACAGTTTAACTATCGCATGCAAGCAAGCACAGGCCAGTTGACGCAAACTCATTTGCAAAGAAATGTACGCCGTAGCATCGCGCGTGTTAAGACTATCATAACTGAGAAGGCAGGTAAGTAATGAGCGAAGCAAAAATTCGTACACTACAAGGTCGTGTCGTCAGTGACAAAATGGATAAGTCTATCACTGTCCTGATCGAACGACGTGTTAAGCACCCTATGTACGGTAAGTACATGACGCGTTCAACTAAGTTGAAAGCGCATGATGAAACTAACCAATGTGCAGCTGGTGATTTAGTATCTATTCGTGAATGTGCTCCAATTTCTAAGACTAAGTCTTGGACTTTGGTAAGCGTATTAGAGAAAGCTTAATCGCCTGATCTAATTCACAATAAGAACTTTGAAAAGGCTCTGCTTCTGCAGGGCCTTTTTTTTCAACAAAAATTTATATCTAGATTTTTAAACGTCATATTGATACTGGATAATTAAGTGTATTAAACCGCTGGTATAGCGCATTTTTTGGTGACTGTGGCAGCAATCATCCTGCAGACCGCTCCTAGCATAGTGGTTACTTTTTAGCTAAATAAAGTATCACTTTTAAATCACCGGTGTTATAATCTCGCGCCCGCTCGTTGTGAGTGGGATTTAGAAGGCAGTGACGGGTCAAATTTCTGGCCTTGAATTTAATCTTTTATAAAGATAATTTAGCGGAGACATATTAAATGATCCAAATGCAATCACAACTGAACGTAGCTGATAACAGCGGCGCTCGACGTGTACAATGTATAAAGGTTCTTGGTGGTTCGCACCGTCGCTACGCACGCATTGGTGACATCATTAAAATTGCAGTGAAGGAATCAACTCCTCGCGGCAAAGTTAAAAAAGGTGATGTCCTAACTGCAGTAGTGGTGCGCACTAAGAAAGGTGTTCGTCGTTCAGATGGTTCTACCATCCGTTTTGATGAAAATGCGGCTGTAATGTTAAATGCTAACTTACAACCAATTGGTACTCGTATTTTCGGTCCTGTGACTCGTGAACTTCGTAATGAAAAATTCATGAAAATTGTTTCACTTGCACCAGAAGTACTATAAGGAGTCACGATAATGGCATCTAAGATTCGTCGTGATGATGAAGTAATCGTACTTGCAGGTAAAGACAAGGGCAAAACTGGTAAAGTGACCAAAGTTCTTGTTGAAGACGGCAAAGTATTTGTTGAAGGTATTAACTTAATCAAGAAGCACACTAAGCCTGTACCTCAGTTACAGCAGCCTGGTGGGATTGTTGAAAAAGAAGCACCTTTAAATGTATCCAACGTTGCGATTGTTAACCCAGCTACTGGCAAAGCAGATCGTGTTGGTTTTAGAGATGAAGACGGCAAAAAAACGCGTTTTTTCAAATCTAATAACGAATTAATTTAATTGGAGTAAACGATGGCGAAACTGCATGATTTATATAAAGATACAGTTGTAGCTGAATTGCAAAAGCAATTTGGTTATAAAAGTGTCATGCAAGTCCCTCGGATTGAAAAGATCACCCTTAACATGGGTGTTGGCGAAGCTATTTCTGATAAAAAAGTTTTAGAACACGCCACAAATGATCTTACTGCAATCTCAGGTCAAAAGCCGGTCACGACATTAGCACGCAAATCAGTTGCGGGCTTCAAAATTCGTGAAGGCTATCCTATAGGCACAAAAGTAACTCTACGTGGCGAACGTATGTGGGAATTTTTAGAGCGTTTAATCTCTATTTCTATTCCTCGTATCCGCGATTTCCGTGGCTTAAATCCTAAGTCATTCGATGGTCGTGGTAACTACAGCATGGGCGTACGTGAGCAAATCATTTTCCCTGAAATCGAGTACGATAGAATCGATAAAATTCGCGGAATGGATATCACTATCACTACAAGTGCGAAGGACAATGAAGAGGGTCATGCATTATTGGCTGCCTTCAACTTCCCATTTAAGAAGAAGGTGTAGAGTTATGGCAAAATCGTCAATGAAAGCTCGTGAAGCTAAAAGAACCAAGTTAGTTGCACAATATGCTGAAAAGCGTAGTGCACTAAAAGCTATCATCTCTGGTGCCGATTCTTCTGATGAAGAACGCTGGGATGCTGTATTGAAACTTCAAAGTTTACCTCGTGATTCGAGTAGTAGTCGTCAACGTAACCGTTGTAACATTACTGGCCGTCCACATGGTTTCTTACGCAAATTTGGTTTAAGCCGTATTAAATTACGCGAAACTATGATGCGCGGTGAAGTTCCAGGTCTTAAGAAAGCTAGTTGGTAATTCACGGGAGTAAATGGTTATGATGACTGATCCTATCGCGGACATGTTTACACGCATCCGCAACGGTCAATCTGCAGCAAAAACTGCAGTAAAAATGCCATCTTCTAAGGTAAAAGTTGCACTTGCCAACTTGCTTAAAGAAGAAGGTTATATTTCAGAGTTTACAGTTTCAAGCGATGCAAAGCCTGAATTAACTGTTGAATTGAAATATTTTGAAGGTAAAGAAGTAATTGAAGTGATCAAACGTGTTTCACGTCCAGGTCTTCGCGTATACAAAGGTGCTCAAGAGCTTCCTAAAGTATTAGCAGGCATGGGTATCGCAATTATTTCTACTTCTAAAGGTCTAATGACTGATCGCGCCGCTCGCAATGCGGGTCTTGGCGGTGAAGTTCTTGGTTTCGTAGAGTAAAGGAGCAGAATTATGTCTCGTGTTGCAAAAGCACATGTCGCAATCCCTGCTGGCGTTACTATTACGTTATCAGGTCAAGACATCAAAGTTAAAGGTCCAATTGGCGAATTATCGCATACGATCCATAGCGCTGTTGTTGTTTCTCAAGAAGAGAGCAAGATCATCACTAATATCGTAGCTGATACAAAAGGCGCTTGGTCTCAAGCCGGTACTGTACGCTCTTTAATCAATAATATGGTTGAAGGTGTTAGTAAAGGTTTTGAAAGGAAATTATTGTTAAACGGTGTTGGTTACCGTGCTAAAGCTGCAGGTAAGGTTTTAAACTTATCTTTAGGTTTTTCGCACCCGGTCGAGCACGCAATCCCTGAAGGGATTACCGTTGAAACTCCTACCCAAACTGAAATCATACTGAAAGGTGCTGATAAACAGTTGGTCGGTCAAACTGCAGCGAACATTCGCGCATACCGTAAACCTGAGCCTTATAAAGGTAAAGGGATTCGTTATAGCGATGAGATTGTCCGTCGTAAAGAAGCTAAGAAGAAGTAGGGTAATACTATGGATAAGAAAACATCTCGTTTGCGCAGAGCTAAACGCTCTCGTGCAAAAATTAGCGAGTTGGGTGCGAATCGTTTAGTTGTATTCCGTACTCCTCGTCATATTTACGCGCAATTGATTGCACCAACAGGTTCTGAAGTAATCGCATCAGCGTCTACTTTAGATAAAGAAGTTAGTGCTCAGTTAGAAAAAACAGGCAACGTTGAAGCAGCTACGGCTGTAGGTAAGGCTCTTGCAGAACGTGCAGTAGCTAAAGGCATCACAAGTGTTGCTTTTGACCGTTCAGGTTTCCGTTACCATGGTCGCGTGAAAGCGTTAGCAGATGCAGCTCGCGAAGCTGGTCTTCAGTTTTAGGGGTTGATAATGGCTAATCATAATCAAGAAAACTCACAACAAAGTGATATGGCTGAAAAGCTAATCGCAGTTAACCGCGTTTCAAAAGTGGTTAAAGGTGGTCGTATTTTCAGTTTCACAGCATTAACCGTAGTTGGTGATGGTGCTGGTCGCGTTGGTTTTGGTTACGGTAAAGCACGTGAAGTGCCTGCTGCAATCCAAAAAGCAATGGAAAAAGCGCGTCGTAACTTAGTAACCGTAGATTTGAAGGGTACTACTCTTCAGCATGTCATCATTGGCAAGCATTCAGGTTCTAAAGTTTACATGCAACCAGCTTCTGAAGGTACGGGTATTATCGCCGGTGGCGCTATGCGTGCAGTACTTGAAGTTGCAGGCGTACAGAACGTATTGTCAAAAGCATACGGTTCTACTAACCCAATCAACGTAGTTCGCGCTACTGTATCTGCTCTTGCGAATATGCATTCGCCTGAAGCTGTTGCAGCAAAACGTGGCAAAAGCGTTTCAGATATCTTGGGGTAATCGAGCATGGCTAAAACAGTTAAAATAACTCAGTTAAAAAGTTCTATCGGTCGTTTGCCGAAGCATAGAGCTACATTAAAGGGTCTTGGTTTACGTCGTATCCGTCATACAGTCGAGTTAGAAGATACTCCCTCTGTACGTGGTATGATTAATCAAGTATCTTATATGATTAAAGTGGAGGATTAATAATGCATTTAAATACTTTATCTCCTGCACCAGGTGCTAAGAAAGCCAAGAAACGCTGTGGGCGTGGTATTGGTTCAGGCATAGGAAAAACAGGCGGTCGTGGTCACAAAGGTCAGAAATCTCGTTCTGGCGGTAGTGTTCGTCCTGGTTTCGAAGGTGGTCAAATGCCATTGAAACAACGTTTACCTAAGTTTGGTTTCACGTCACGTAAATCTTTAGTTCGCGCTGAAGTACGTTTACATGAACTAAACAACATCACAGGTGATGTTGTCGATATCTTTGCCCTTAAAGATGCTAACTTAATCACACGTAACATTGTCGCGGTGAAAATCATGCTTTCTGGTGATATCACTCGTCCAATTACTATACGTGGTTTAGGTGTTACTAAAGGCGCACGTGCAGCTATTGAAGCGGCAGGCGGAAAAATCGAGGAATAGTACAGGTTATGGCTACACCAGGAATTGATAATAAAGCAAAGGGCGGCTTGTCTGAGCTTAAACAAAGATTATGGTTTGTATTCGGTGCACTTATTGTGCTTCGTTTGGGAACATTTGTGCCAATCCCTGGTATTGACGCCGCTGTATTAGCTCAGTTGTTTGATCAACAAAAGGGCACCATTGTAGAGATGTTTAACATGTTCTCTGGTGGTGCACTTGAGCGAGCCTCTGTATTGGCACTGGGTATTATGCCGTACATCTCAGCTTCAATCATAATGCAATTGCTTACGGTCATGCACCCGGCAATGGCAGAATTGAAAAAAGAAGGTGAAGCTGGACGACGTAAAATCAGTCAATACACCCGCTACGGCACTTTAGTTCTAGCGACTGTACAATCAATTGCAATAGCAAGAAGTCTACCGGGAATGATGCCAGGTCTAGTAATGGACGCAGGTTTCGGATTCTACTTTGCTGCGGTAGTAAGTTTGGTTACTGGTACCATGTTTCTGATGTGGTTAGGTGAACAAATTACTGAACGCGGTATTGGTAACGGTATTTCTGTTTTGATATTTGCAGGTATAGTGGCTGGTATGCCGTCAGCTGTTGCTCAAACAGCAGAGGCGGCGCGTCAAGGTGAATTGCACTTATTAGTATTATTGCTAATTGGCGTAATTATATTTGCTACTACTTTCTTTGTAGTATTTGTGGAACGTGGTCAACGACGTATTGTTGTTAACTATGCTAAACGTCAGCAAGGCCGTAAGGTTTTCGCTGCTCAAAGCACGCATTTACCGCTCAAAGTCAATATGGCAGGTGTTATTCCACCAATTTTCGCTTCAAGTATTATCTTGTTTCCAGGCACGCTTGCGAGCTGGTTTGGCCAAGGTGAAGGCATGCTTGCTGATTTCCTACAAGAAGTATCAATTGCTATTTCTCCAGGACAGCCGTTGTATGTCATGTTACTTGCCGCTGCGATAATATTTTTCTGTTTCTTTTACACGGCGCTTGTTTTCAATCCGCGTGAAACGGCAGATAACCTGAAAAAATCCGGTGCGTTTATTCCTGGGATCCGTCCTGGTGAGCAAACGTCAAAATATATCGATAAAGTTATGACTCGCTTAACCTTAGCTGGTGCGATGTATATTACCTTTATCTGTTTGGTACCTCAGTTTATTATCATGGCATGGGACGTCAATTTTTACTTTGGCGGCACATCACTACTTATTATAGTAGTTGTGATAATGGATTTTATGGCACAAGTACAGACCCATTTGATGTCACATCAATATGACAATGTACTTAAGAAAGCAAACCTTAAGGGCTACGGTCGTTAGGTAACGGAGTATATAGAATGAAAGTACGTGCATCCGTAAAAAAGATTTGTCGTAACTGTAAAATTGTTAAACGTGCTGGTGTTATTCGCGTAATCTGCGAAGAGCCAAAGCATAAACAACGTCAAGGCTAAATCTTTAAGCAGTAGCATTATGCAGATAAGTCTGTATAATGCCGCTTCGATTTACAAAGAAATGCGGCTGGTTGAGTATCCTAACGGGCTTTTCAACTGGTAAATTTTAATTTAAAAATAGGAGATGTGTTTAGTGGCCCGTATCGCTGGCATTAACATCCCTGATCGTAAGCATGCAGTAATCGCCATTACTGCGATCTTCGGTATCGGAGCAACACGTGCGAAAGCAATTTGTGTTGCAACTGGTATTGCAGAGTCAACTAAGATCAGTGAATTGGACGAAGCTCAAATTGATTTGCTTCGTGCAGAAGTGGATAAATACACCGTAGAAGGTGATTTACGCCGTGAAGTTTCAATGAACATTAAACGTCTTATGGATTTAGGTTGTTACCGTGGTATTCGCCACCGTCGCAGTCTTCCTCTACGTGGTCAACGCACTAAAACTAATGCGCGCACCCGTAAAGGTCCTCGTAAGCCAATTAAGAAGTAAGAGGAACTAGATAATGGCTAAAACACCTGTACGTACGCGTAAACGCGTTAAAAAACAAGTTGCTGACGGCATGGCTCATATCCATGCATCTTTCAACAACACAATCGTAACTCTTACAGATCGTCAAGGTAACGCCTTATCATGGGCGACTGCTGGTGGTTCAGGTTTTCGTGGTTCACGTAAATCTACTCCATTTGCTGCGCAAGTAGCTGCAGATCGTGCTGGTAAAGCTGCACAAGAGTTTGGCTTGAAGAATATTGAAGTGTTCGTTAAAGGTCCGGGTCCAGGTCGTGAATCTGCTATCCGTGCTTTAAATGCTGCTGGTTTTAAAATCACCAACATTACAGACGTAACACCGATTCCTCATAATGGTTGTCGTCCTCCTAAGAAACGTCGCGTTTAATCGTACTTTTTTAGGATTGTTGGAGAAAGAAAATGGCTAGATATTTAGGTCCTAAGTTAAAGCTTAGTCGCCGCGAAGGTACAGATTTGTTCCTTAAAAGCGGTGTTAGAGCAATTGACACTAAATGTAAAATCGAAACAATACCAGGTCAACATGGCGCCCGTCGCGGTCGTTTATCTGATTACGGTATTCAGCTTCGTGAAAAACAAAAAGTTCGTCGTATTTATGGCGTACTAGAAAAACAATTCCGCAACTACTATAAAGAAGCGGCTCGTCTAAAAGGCAATACAGGTGAAAACTTGTTGCAACTTTTAGAGAAACGTCTTGATAACGTAGTATACCGTATGGGCTATGCCAGCACTCGTGCTGAAGCTCGTCAACTCGTTAGCCATAAAGCTATCGTAGTTAACGGTGTTGTTGTTAATATTCCATCTTTCACTGTTAAAGCTGAAGATGCAGTTTCTGTACGTGAAAAGTCTAAAACTCAAGCGCGTATCATCGCTGCTTTAGAATTAGCTGAACAACGTGAGAAGCCAGTTTGGATTGAAGTAGATAACAAGAAACTTGAAGGCGTTTTCAAACGTGTTCCTGATCGTTCTGACTTGTCTGCCGAAATTAATGAACAGTTGATTGTTGAACTTTACTCTAAGTAAAGTTGCACTTTAAGAGAGGACATAATGCAGGGTTCTGTAACCGAATTCCTTAGACCACGATTGGTTGGTATCGAAACTATTAGCCCTACTCGTGCTAAAGTAACTTTAGAACCATTAGAACGTGGTTTTGGTCACACTTTAGGTAATGCGTTACGCCGCATTCTTTTATCTTCAATGCCAGGTTGTGCTGTAACTGAAGTTGAAATTGACGGTGTACTTCATGAGTACAGTAGTAAAGAAGGTGTGCAAGAAGACATCATCGAGATACTGTTAAACCTTAAAGGATTAGCTATAAGTTTAGAAGGTAAAAACGAAGCTGTTCTTACCTTAACTAAATCTGGTGAAGGCCCTGTAACGGCAGCCGATATCCAACATGATGGTGATGTAGAAATTGCAAATCCAACCCATGTAATCTGTCATTTGACAGGTGATGGCTCTATCA
Organism: Colwellia sp. MB3u-8; assembly: GCF_014076985.1. Taxonomy (NCBI): domain Bacteria; kingdom Pseudomonadati; phylum Pseudomonadota; class Gammaproteobacteria; order Alteromonadales; family Colwelliaceae; genus Colwellia; species Colwellia sp. MB3u-8. Next base: position 172,701 of record NZ_JACGVA010000073.1, on the reverse strand, counting down.
GTATGCGTATAAAGGTTGAAATGGGACGTGGTTACGTTCCTGCTTCAACTCGACGTGATGCCGAGGAAGAAGATCGTGCAATTGGACGTTTGTTAGTTGATGCTTCATTCAGTCCTGTTGTAAGAATTGCCTATGACGTTGATTCTGCACGTGTTGAACAACGTACAGATTTGGACAAATTAGTCTTAGACATGGAAACTAACGGTACGTTAGATCCTGAAGAAGCAATTCGTCGCGCTTCAACTATTCTAGCTGAACAGCTAGATGCGTTTGTAGAGCTTCGTGATGTAACTGAAGTAGAGCCAAAAGAGGAAAAACCACTGTTTGATCCTATTTTGCTTCGTCCTGTTGATGACCTTGAACTTACTGTTCGTTCAGCAAACTGCTTAAAAGCAGAAGCAATTCAATATATTGGCGACTTAGTACAGCGTGCTGAGGTTGAACTTCTTAAAACACCTAATTTAGGTAAGAAGTCTTTAACCGAGATCAAAGACGTCTTGGCGTCTCGTGGTTTGTCTCTGGGCATGCGCCTAGAAAACTGGCCACCAGAAAGCATAGCTGATAACGACTAAGTCGATCATCGTTTTTTAATAGTTGAGATAAGGATTAACTTATGCGCCATCGTAAAAGCGGTCGCCAGTTAAACCGTAATAGCAGTCATCGCCAGGCGATGTTCCGCAATATGGCAAGTTCTTTAGTAAAACATGGCGTTATTAAAACGACTGTTCCTAAAGCTAAAGAACTTCGTCGCGTTGTTGAGCCACTAATTACATTGGCCAAAACCGACAGTGTTGCAAATCGCCGTTTAGCGTTTGCTCGTACACAAGATAAAGAAGTAGTAGGTATTTTATTCAACGAACTTGGTGCTCGTTACCAAGATCGTCCTGGTGGTTACACTCGCATTTTAAAATGTGGTTTCCGTACTGGTGATAAAGCCCCTATGGCTTATGTTGAACTTGTTGACCGCCCAGCAGTAGAAGATGCAGCTGAAGTAGTTGAAGAAGTTAGCACAGAAGCATAATTTAGTACTTGTACTAAATTTATTCTGACGATATTAAAAGCGGAGCTTAGGCTCCGCTTTTTTGTGTGCTAAAATCGCTACTGTAAGATAAGAACATTAGCTAAAGCTTGACCCGCCTAGTAATACCTCGTATAACAATTGTCCATTAATAATAAGGTCAGCCATTATGTCATCACGAAATCCTATCATCGCTGTTACCGGCTCTTCGGGTGCTGGCACTTCTACGACAACGGAATCGTTTGAACATATTTTTCGCTCATTAGGCATTACATCCGCAACCGTTGAGGGAGATAGTTTCCATCGCTACTCGCGCCAAGAAATGGATTTAGAAAAGCGCAAAGCGAAAGAACAGCAACTTAAATTAAGTTACTTTGGCGCTGCGGCCAATGATTTTGACGCCTTAGAAGAATTATTTAAAGATTACTCAGAAACAGGTAAAGGCAAAGTGCGCCGTTATCTGCATACATTCGATGAAGCTGTGCCTTATAACCAAATGCCCGGTACTTTTACACCGTGGGAAACTTTGGGTGAGGGCACTGATCTACTTTACTACGAAGGGTTACATGGCGGGGTTGTTACCGAGAATAATGACGTAGCAAAGCATGTTGATCTACTCATTGGTATGGTACCGATCGTTAACTTAGAATGGATACAAAAGATAATACGTGACACCGACAAGCGTGGTCATAGTCGTGAGGCTGTAACCCAAAGTATTGTTAGAAGTATGGAAGATTACATTTCATTTATCACACCACAGTTTTCGCGGACCCATATTAACTTTCAAAGAGTCCCCACTGTTGATACTTCAAATCCTTTTAGTGCTAAAGCAATTCCAACGTTAGACGAGAGTTTTGTAGTGATTCGTTGCCGTGAATCAAGTCAACTCGACTTTCCCTATTACCTCAGCATGATCGATGGATCATTTATGTCCCGCATGAATACCTTGGTTGTCCCAGGCGGAAAAATGGGTTTAGCGATGGAATTATTATTAACCCCGTTAATTAAAGACTTAATGCTTAGAAAGAGTGAAGCAAACAAACAACTTGATTGGATGAGTGATTTGTAACCAAAAGCTGATATTTTTTAAGCCTGTAACAAATTGTTTGATTTGACCTTTACTGCTCCTGTCGTTCTTCTTCTTTTCTCCCTGAGAATCATTTCTTATTTTTTTGCAGGGAGGAAACAATGAGTACGACTTAAAGAATTTAAGGGCAAGCGGTATTTATAACAAGTCAATGAATACCGGCTAGTATCTAAGCCTTGGTATCTTGATATTGCTGTTTAATCATTAAGCTGACTTTAGCTTCTGCAGGATGATTAAACAGGCAATATAAAAAGCTCAAAGCGTCACTAGGGTAAAAGAAGGTTACCCTAGCCGGCACAATGATAATGATAGCCAATGTGTTATAGGCTAATAACCTCGAAGTCGTGAGTAATATTAACCGACTTATTAAGCATCAATGCTACCGAGCAATATTTATCGGCAGATAAACTGACCGCACGCTCAACATGTTTAGTACCAACGTCGTCACCTTGAATAACGAAATGTAAGTGGATATCAGAAAATAATTTTGGCACAGAATCAACGCGCTGAGCTGATATTTCAACTTTACAGCTGGTAATAGTTTGTCGTGCTTTTTCTAATATACTCACCACATCAACTGAAGAACAAGCGCCTAGAGATATTAAAACACTTTCTAATGGGCTAGGGGCCAGAGCACCTGCGTTCGCATCTAATACAATTGTGTGGCCACTTTCAGACGTGCCGATAAACATTTCTTCGCCGATCCATTTTACTTGTGCTTTCATTTATATCTTCCTGAGTGTTAAATTCAGCTGAATTTTAACTAGTTATAATAACATTAGCTACTAACTCCAATGATATTTGTTGTTGAAATCATATCAATGGCGGTTAGGTGAAACTGACATTATGTATTTTGGTAATGATCATATCGGACTACCAGGATTTTATCACCAACAGACAGTTTTAAACCGACCAGTGTCGTAGAGTCAGCGGTATTAATTGACGTTAATTTAGCGTATCAGCTTAGCGATACTTTACAATTATCGGCCGGTATAAATAACTTATTTGATAAGACACCCGATGAGCTTGGTGAGGATGAAGTCTTAAACTTCATTACCAATAGCGCCTTTAAATACCTAGTCAGAGCGCTACCTTATGGCTTCGATGGTATGAGCTATTACGCATGAGTAAACTTTAGTTTCTAGACACTAGTTTCTAGTATTTAGTATTTAGTATTTAGTTTAGAAGGTTAAATTTTATTATCAAAAGAGCACTACTTAGTAGGGCTCTTTTGATTTAAGAACAGTCATAATCTGAGGTTTGAATAAGCGTCTGGTAAATAACTGAAATTAATCTAGGCATCTATTGGGAAAGTGGCCCACCCGACAGGAATTGAACCTGTGACCACACGCTTCGGAGGCGTGTACTCTATCCAGCTGAGCTACGGGTGGTTTTTGATTTGTGTTACGTAGATATAACAAACAATAAGTTATCATTCAATAAGAATAAAATCATCTAATGATCAAATTGATTGTTAACGCTTTATTATTCAACTTTCCTTTTAGAGGCAGTGCTGTATCTAGCTAAACCCTAGGAGCTTATTGAAAAGATTTAAGCGCGGCAAATACTATAGATTATCGTCGTTTATGTCTAGAAGATTGCGAAATTTATTATCTAAAAGCTTCACTTGTGAGTTATTTATGTAAATTAGCTTTAAATGCACTATTAATCTGGCTGTATAACAAGGTGTTTACGCGGTTTGCACTATGCGACGAATAGGTCGTCACATTAACATAAGATTAATACATTGTTAATTAAATGGGGGGAAAGATGTACTTTCGTTATGAAGATGCCTAAAGTTAAGGCCATAATATCTTTTATCTCAAGACCCTATAAGTAAACACTTGCCTATGAAACGATTCTTAATTGTATTTACCTTATCACTTATCTTAATAGCGAAACCGTTATTGGCTCAGTCATATGATACAGAAGTTATCAGCGCTGAACTTTACCGTGACACCATTGAACGTACTGGAAAGCTTGATTACAAGAGAACATTGAGCCTGTCATTTAAAACTAGTGGTTATTTAACGTTACTCAGTATTGACGAGGGCGAGAAGTTTAAGCAAGGGCAATTGTTAGCGTCGCTTGATATTACTGAGTTAACAGAACAGAAAAATTCCAACTATGCACAAATGACACAAGCAAAACGTGAAGTTAAACGCATTACGGGTTTAATGGATAATCAACTGGCTTCTGAGCGCGATATGGACGCTGCTATCACTCGAGTAGAAACTACTCAGGCGGCCTATCAAGTCGCTTATTATAATTTAGTCAAAGCCAAAATATACGCACCGTTTTCAGGCGTTGTTTTAGCCCGCGATACAGAGCTTGGTGAGTTCCAAAGCCCAGGCCATCAAGCACTGAAAGTTGCCAAGCTAGACTGGGTGGTAAAAGTGGCACTAACGGGCCAAGAAATTAGCCAAGTTAGATTAGGTCAAACAGCCAGCGTCGCTTTAAGTCAAACCGGTATGGTTGAAGGCGTTATTAGTAAAATCCCTGCCATGGCTAATGAAAACAGCCACTTATTCATTATTGAGGTTTTGTTACCGAAAATAAAAATAACCTCAGGTATGATCGCGGGACAACTTGCCAGAGTTAGTATTGCTTTTGAAAGTGACCAGTTTGTTTATCAGCTGCCAATAGCAGCACTTGTTGCTGTTGATGACGAAGGTAAAGCCATTGTTATTGTACAGTCATCAGATGATTCAATTTTTAAACAGCATAGTTTCCAAGTCTTCCAGATAGGCAATGATTATGTCTACTTAAAAGCAGTGCGTAATGACCAAGCTTTAAAAGTAGTTACTACAGGTTGGCAAAATATCGTCGTGGCTGGAAATTAGTTATTATGCAGCTCCCTGGTATTGCCATAAAAAATGCTCAGTTTACCTTCACTATTGTTGTGCTGATGGTACTTGTTGGCATATTTTCATATTTTCATATGCCTCGTTCTGAAGACCCTCAATTTGATATTCCAATTACCATGCTGGAAATTATCTACCCAGGCGCGTCACCTACTGATATTGAAACCTTAGTGGTTGACCCGCTTGAAGAAGAATTTTCTGATATTGAAAGCATTAAAAAAATTGAGTCACAAATTAAAAATGGTGGCGCCCGCATCGAGGTAACTTTTTTATATGGTAGCGATCCAAATACCGCTTATAACGAAATTAAGCAAGCGGTATCAAAGGTCAAACCAAGCTTACCTGAAGGTGTGCAAGATCTCTTAGTGTTAAAAGCAACACCCACTAGTGCTGCTATTATTCAGTTGGCTCTTTGGAGTGAAACCACTGACTATAAAAGTATGGAGTTTCACGCAAAACAACTTGAAAAACGCTTGGAAGCCATTGAAGCGGTAAAAAAAGCCGATATATGGGGTTATCCAACACAAGTTGTGGCCGTAGATTTAAACCTTGCGATGTTAAAACACTATGGCATTAGTATGCTCACCATTAATAGTTTGCTACAAAAGCGAGCGATTAACATCACACCAGGTTTTGTTGACGCTAATACACGGCGATTTAACGTTAAAACCAGTGGTAACTTTCAACATATTGACGAGCTAAACAACACAGTGGTATTTTCGAATGACACTGGCGTTATTCGTTTGAAAGATGTTGCCAGTGTCGGTTTTTCTAGTAGAGAGCCTAGCTATTTGGCTTACTACGATACCAAGCCTGTGATATTTTTGACGGTAGAGCAAAGGTCAAATACCAATATATTTACGCTCACTGAAGCTATTGATGAAGAAATATTGGCGTTTAGACAAACCCTGCCAGACACCATTAAAACAGCCATGTTGTTTAAACAATCTGACGGTGTAGAAAGTCGCGTTAATGGCTTTTTTGATAACTTATGGCAAGGTTTAGTACTTGTCGGGCTAATGTCATTAATATTTTTAGGCTTACGCGAAGCTATTGTGGTCATTATTGCCATCCCATTGTCTTTTTTAATTGCTATTGGTTGGCTCGATTTTGCCGGTTTTGGCCTGCAACAAATGTCTATCGTGGGCTTAATTATTGCCTTAGGATTGTTAGTTGATAATGCCATTGTCGTGACAGAGAGTATTCACCGGGAAAAGAAAAATGTACCAACTTTGGCGCAAGCCTCGGCATTAGGCACCAGTAAAGTCGGTTGGGCCATTACGAGTGGCACAGTAACGACCATGTTGGCTTTTTTACCCATGCTTATGCTGGCGAGCGATACAGGTGATTTTGTGCGTTCGATGCCCGTGACTGTGGTATTGGTACTGTTGGCGTCTTTACTAATTGCCTTAACACTTACCCCCTTACTGGCTAGTAAGATTTTTAGTCAAAAACCCAGTAAAATTAAAGCGCTACAACATTATTCCAACCTATTTGCTGAGCGCTATTATGTTGGGTGGCTAGATCGTTTAATGAATGTAAAACTTATCATGTTAGTGCTCGCCTTCGTCGCCTTATTTGCTATGGCATCTCTCTTTGGGCAAGTAGGGGTGAGCTTATTTCCTAAAGCTGAGAAAGCAATGTTGTTAATTGACGTTGAAACACCGGCTAATTCATCATTAGATTATACCAACGATGTTATGCACTCGATGACCGCATTTATTAAAACTCAACCCTATGTTGATAAAGTTGCCCTTAATGTTGGTAGCTCTAATCCCCGTATTTATTACAACGAAATTCCTAAACGTGGTGTAGCAAGTTATGGTCAAGTGCTATTGGTGTTGCAGTCATATGATGAAACAGCAGTAAATACTTTAGTCGAGGCGTTACGAGCAGAATTTTCACAATGGCATCAAGCAAAAATTACCGTGAAAGAATTTACTCAAGGCCCGGTGACTGATCAGCCGATTACCGTTAGATTGATCAGCGAATCCTTATCTGATCTTGAAGATGTTGCTGGTGATTTACAAACTAAAATGGCTGCAATTGAAGGGGTGATTAATCTAGATAATCCTATTGGTATTGCCAATACTGAATTAGCCTTAGTGATAGATTATGATAAAGCTGCACTGTCAGGCATTGACATAAACCAGTTGGATAATAGTATTCAAACCGCGCTTTCGGGCACATTTATTGGACAATTTAATGATGTTAATGGTGAAAACTATCCTATTTTAGTGCGTCGGCCTAAAAGTGGTTTAACCGGGCTTTCTGATATAACGATTGTTAATCAACAAGGTGAGAGTATTCCTTTAGGGCAGTTTGTTGAAATAAAATTACAGAAAGGCCGGACAGATTTTTTTCATTATCAAAAGTTACGTATGGCACGTGTATCATCTGATGCAGCCCAAGGTTATTCTGTGCAAGCCATTACCAGTGAAGTGGTTAACTACCTAGACAAATATACATTGCCAGCAGGTATGTATTACCGCTTAGGGGGAGAAGAAGAGTCTCGACAAGAATCTTTTTCCGGCCTGTCACAAATTATGTTAATAACAGCTATCGGTATTTTTGCTATTCTAGTTTTGCAATTTAAATCATTTTCACAGCCACTGATCATTTTTACTTCAATACCTTTTGCTATGGCAGGCGCAGTATTTGGCTTGTATTTAACTAACCTGTCATTTTCTATGATGGCTTTTATTGGCTTGATAAGTCTCTTTGGTATTGTGGTTAATAATGCTATTATTTTAATCGACACAACCAACCGAAATTTATCAACAGGTTTAGATAAAAAACAAGCTATTTTATCTGCCAGTGCCACGCGTTTTACGCCGATATTATTAACAACAATGACGACTATTGGCGGTTTATTACCCTTAACCCTTTTTGGTGGCAGTTTGTGGCAACCCTTGGGTGTCGTTATTATTTCTGGCTTATGTGTCTCGGCTATTGCGATTTTTATTATTGTGCCCATACTCACCGAGTTATTTACAAAAACAGGTTCTTCAAGAAAGATCTAAGTATAATTTATGGATTTTATTGGTTTATTAGGCTTCTCTTTAGCCGTCGTGGTCTATGCATTACTCGCACTGCTCATTATTGCTGCCCGTAACCGCAGCTTAGTTGCACAGGCGGTATTATTTTGTACCTTAGCCACGTTAAGCAGTAATCTAGTAGCTGCCCTGCAAATTAAATTAGGTTATAGCCTGCAATGGGCTATGTTAGCAGATGGCTTTAAAATAGCCTGTTGGTCGTTATTAATTATTTTATTTAATACTGAGCATCGTGACTTTAAAGCACTGGTGAGCAATTACTACGTTCGCCAATACCTTAGTATTTGGCTACTGTTGATGTTGGCTTGTTGGTTGGCAAGTTACTGGTTAGATCACGCCTACAAATATATATTCCTGCTGTTTCTCGTGCTTAATTTGTGGATATTGGTGTTGCTTGAACCGCTTTATCGCAATGCTAGCCGAGAAGTACGTTGGGCTATTTGGCCATTGGTCGTCGCTCTTGCCAGTGTCGCTATATTTGACTTTGTGCTATATGCACAAGCCGCTATGGTTGATGGCATTAATTTTAACTTTTGGTTTAGCCGAGGTTTCTTAGCGCTATTTGTGGCACCATTTTTATTGATCAGCATTCGCCGTATTAACAATGGCGAAGTGCGTATTTTTGTTTCTCGTCACGTTGTTTTCTACAGCTCGATGTTGATGATAGCAGGCGCTTACTTACTGCTAATGTCAGTTACTGGTTATGTTATAAATTACCTAGGTGGAGAATGGGGTGGGTTAGTTAGCATTGGCTTTTTAATGCTCAGTGGTATTGTCCTTGTTGCTTTGCTGATTACAGAGTCTTTGCGCCGTCGTGTTAAAGTTTTTATCGCCAAAAACTTTTTTGCCAATAAATATGAATATCGCGACGAGTGGTTAAACCTGATTGAAAAAATTGAAACGGCTAGCGGCGAAAGCCATTATCAAATGGCAACACAATTTATGATGTCTAAAGTAGATGCTTCACGTGGGGCGATCATTAAAAATCTTACCAACCAGCAATATCAAATTCAATACAGTCATGGGCTTGAAATCAATGAAGAGATGGAACAGGAGTTTTTGGAAGTAGGGCTATTCTGCCACCAAAAAGGTTGGATAGTTGACGTCAATGAATACGCAAATTCTCCTTTGCTTTATCCTGAGTTAACCTTAGATGTTGCGCTATATCGGATTAACAAGATTCAAATTATAGTGCCAATATTTATTGGCAAAGCATTTTATGGCTTATTTTTACTTGCTGATGAAAATGAACTCAAAGGACTAAACTGGGAGGACAGAGACTTATTATTTGCCATATCTAAACAACTTGGCAACTTTATTTCACTCTATGAAGCCACCGATAAACTCAGTGAATCAAAGCAATTTGATGCCTTTAATCGTATGTCAGCATTTTTGGTACATGATCTGAAAAATGTTCAGGCGCAATTAGCCTTAATTACTTCGAATGCCGAAAAGCATCGAAATAATCCTGAATTTATTGATGACGTTTTTGAAACGGTCGAATCAGCAACACAAAGGCTAGGAAAAGTATTGTCTCAACTGCGAAAAAAACAGATTGAGCAGTCTTCTCATCGCCATACAGATTTAGCTACAATCGTTCAAAAAGTTGTTTCGCAATGTAATCAAAGCTTACCAAGGATTGAATTTGAGCAACATGGTAGTTGTGTGACTTATATAGATAGTGAATCCTTTCAGTCTGTTATGCATCATTTGATACAAAATGCACAAGAGGCAACAACAAAGGATGGTTGGATAAAAGTATCTCTTGTTGAAAAAAAACGTACCATTAGAATTATCATTGCAGATAATGGCTGTGGCATGAGTGAAGAATTTATTAAAAGTCGATTGTTTCGACCTTTTGACTCGACCAAAGGCAATGCTGGCATGGGCATTGGGGTATTCGAAGCAAAGCAGTTTTTTGAAAATATGGCGGGTATGATCAAAGTAGCAAGTACGCCTAAACAAGGAACAGTTTTTACTATTGATCTGCCATTAAAATTAGCGGGCGCAATAAGCGGTCAAGATTTACTATAAGGATCCAACCAGCATGGAAAAGATGTTAATCGTAGACGATGATAAAGGAATCCAAAAGCAATTAAAATGGAGTTTATCTGATTACGATGTTGTACTCGCAGGCGATCGTGAAAGCGCGATTGCTGCGGTTCGCCGTCATGAACCTAAAGTTATCACCTTGGATTTGGGCTTACCACCTGATGCAGCAAACGCCTCAGAAGGTCTCGCTGCATTGCAAGAAATTTTGACTATTGCACCTCATAGTAAAGTTATTGTCATCACCGGCAATGATGATCGAACCCATGCGTTAGCAGCGATTTCTGCTGGCGCGTATGACTTTTATCAAAAGCCGATTGAAACTGACGTGATTAATGTCATTGTTTCTCGTGCATTTAGTTTGGCAGCAATTGAAGAAGAAAACCTGAAAATGCGTGCGCTTGCCAGCAGTGATATGGGTATTATTGGCAACAGTGATAGTATTGAACGTTTGCGCATGATGATAAAACGTATTGCTCCAACCAGCATAACGGCTTTACTGTTAGGCGAAAGTGGTACCGGTAAAGAGGTAGCGGCTAATGCTGTGCACTTAGCGAGTGATCGTAAAAAAAAGCCTTTTATTGCGATAAATTGTGCCTCTATCCCAGAGACCTTATTGGAAAGTGAATTATTTGGTTTTGAAAAAGGCGCTTTTACTGGCGCGCATCGGGCCACTAAAGGAAAAATTGAATGTGCAGAAGGCGGGACATTATTTCTCGATGAAATTGGTGATATGCCCTATAGTTTACAAGCCAAATTGTTACGCTTTTTGCAGGAAAAAAATATAGAGCGTCTTGGCGGCCGACAAGAAATTTCAGTTGATGTCAGAGTTGTTTGCGCGACAAATCAAAATCTTGAACAGATGGTTGCGGATAAGACCTTTCGAGAAGATTTGTTTTATCGTGTTAGTGAAATCACTTTAAATATTCCGCCGTTACGTGATCGAGATGAAGACGTCATCATCCTTGCACAGTACTTTCTTCAACATTATGCTATGGAATATAAGCGTAACGTTAAAAGTTTCTCTGAAGATGCACTAAGCGCGTTTAAAGTGCACAAGTGGCCAGGTAATATACGTGAGTTACAAAACAAGGTAAAGAGTTCGGTTATTATGACGACGGGCACACAGGTAACCGCAATAGATTTAGGTTTCTTTGAGCATCAAGAGCAAGAGAAAAGTTTTGAACCTTCACTTAATTTACGTGTAGTTCGTGAGCAAGCTGAATCAATCGCCATTCAAAAAGCCTATAGGCTATCTGACAGCAACATGTCTAAAGCAGCTGATTTGCTTGGTGTAACTCGGCCAACACTTTATTCATTAATAGAAAAGTATGAGTTAAAAGTTAATGCTTAAATTTCATTTAACTTGATGGACTAAAATTTAGCTTACATGGATCCTAGGGCTGATAATCTAGCCTGGGTCATTTTTTTTAAGTCGGACTTCAGTCCGTCAATCGTTAAGTGGGAAATTAACTTGATAGGCCAAAAAACATTCGCAGTGGCTACTATTTTATCGATTGGCATTTAGCTCAACCTACGCTTAATCTGCGCAGGCAAAGCTATAACCATAAAGTGGGTTATTTTTGTGTGCTCTCGTCTGTATTGGTGTAAATACGGCTTTTATGTTTGAGTATTTTATCAACATAACGGGCCATTTTTATTTTTTGTTTTATATTACCTTCCAGTATTTCTTCTACTTCTCTTAATATCTCTTTAATGCTTTCCACTTTTTCTGAAGAATTTACCACAACTTGACTTGGCTCATTACTGGCCAGCTCTGTGGTATTTAGTGAGCCGGTAAGTTCAACTTCCATTTCTTGTGCAACTTCATTAATCGCATCAGTGTCTATACTTTTCAGTTCCTCCAAAAAACCAAATAAAAGTAACCGGTCGACAAAAATATTTATCTTTCGTGGTACACCGAGTGTTTTCTCATGAATGAGGTCAAATGCCGTATTTGAAAACAAATCATCTTTAATACAACCGGCCTGGTGCAAGCGATGATTTATGTATTCTTTCACCTCTGCTTTTGATAAAGGTTTCAAATGTGCAGAAGCGATAATACGTTGGCGAAATTGCTCCATATTAGGCGCTTGTATAATGCCTTTTAACTCTTCTTGGCCAAGTAAAAAACTCTGTATTAAAGGTTTATTATCCAGCTGAAAATTAGACAACATACGTAACTCTTCAACGGATTCACTCGGTAAGTTTTGCGCTTCATCAACAATTAATAAGGCTCTTTTTCCTTGCTGATGTAATCGAATCAGAAATTTTTCAATGCCTTGCAGTAAATCTGCTTTGCTATTACCAATAACAGAGATATCAAACTCTGAAGCGACTAATTCGAGTAATTCTTGAGGATTAAGCCTAGTGGTAACAAGCTGCGCTGCTACGATACTTTTATCGGCTAAGTTATTTAATAAATTGCGGGCAATAGTCGTTTTACCTGTACCTATAGGCCCAGTGACCACGATAAAACCTTCACCTTGGTCTAAACCATACTGTAGATAAGACAACGCTCTTTGATGATGACTAGACGCAAAAAAGAATCTCGGATCAGGACTTAATTGGAAAGGTCTTTCTTTAAAACCATAGTAAATTTCATACATACTGCTAAAAGCCTTTGGTGATTTTGGCGCTAACGCGGCCTTCTTGATAATTGAGTGGAGCATTGTCAGAGCTTCTGTTTAGATAGCTCAGAGCGAAATTAAAAGACAATACACTATTTAATGATGTTTCGTAGTTTAGTTGGTAACGTCGATACCTATCGGTACGCTCTAGCTCGGTAGCAATCTGCAAGCTAGTTTCAGTATAAGATAATTCAAAACCAAGACTAGAACGACCACTGACTTTTCGCTTTATGCTTAAACTAGCTGAGCTCAATTCGTCTTCAATACGGGTGTCGAGATTTTCGCGATTTTGCTGACTCGCACTAAAACTAATCGTTGTGCGCGGCAGTGTTAGTGAAGAGTTCCAGCTAAGTGTTTTATTAAGTGAAAAAACGTTATCTTCTACTAAAGTAAAATCTTGAATTGTCAATATCACAAAGCCCTGATCATCAGGTTCATTAGGATTTTCAGGAATAATAGTGTCACCCTCACTGAGAATACACTCCTCTATCAGTAACGAATTATTATTAGGACATAAATAAAATCCGACAATGTTAGCCGCAAAATTATTACGAGTTAAGGCCTGGATATCTTCAACATAACTAATGGTGTTGGTTAAGCGCCTATTGCTATGGGTTAAATCAACGCCATAACTATTACCATAAAAGCGTTCAGAAAAGTTTGCTGATAGTTTGGTACGGGGTGATGGTTGCCATAGCACTGCAGCATCAACATAGGCTTTTTGCTCATCGCCATCAATATCGAGTTTTTTACCATTTGGCTTATTATACGAAGTAGTGAGACGCAGTCGGGGAGAAATTAACCAGCGTAGACCTAAACCATATGAATTTGATTCCATTGAACGACTTGAATTATTAAAAGCACCACTATTGTCTTCATTATAGTAGCGCACAAAAGGATTGATTTTATAGTCAGAGATTAACCCTATTATGGCTTCACTTTGGCTCTGTTTACCATTCTGGTTATTGTTGCTTAGCTTTTGATAACTATGCTGTAGTGACCAAAAGACATGTCGAGCGCTTGTGCCGTTGGTACTGTTGATATTGGCAACTACACCTTGACGATTACCAATGTTATCTTCTGAATTGGTTTGACGATAGCCCAGAGTAGAATTTAAGATAAAATCACTATTATCAATATTATACTCAAGGCCACCGTTATAGGTTTCTACTCGCACAGTATCGGCTGAGACGATATCTGCTAAGGCATTTCTACTGCCATTACGGGATTGGTTTGAAATATTCACAGTACCAAAAAGTATAATGCCGTTAGGCCAAAGCTGAAACCGTAAATCACTCGCTACCGTGTGGTAGTCATTATCAAGTTTATGATCATGACTATAAAGTGCAGAATTACTTTGCGACGACAAAGTGAATTTTGCTTGTTGTGCGGTATAACTGGTTTCTATATCAACCCCAGCTTGGCTTACTAAGCTAGCTTGTTGATTATTAGAACCTAAACTAACATTGTCAGTATAGGTTTCATCAAGATGAATGCTCGGATCAAATTGCCAGTCACCTGCAAAGACGAAATTAGAGCAAATCAATGAAATAAAAACAGCATTGAGTTTAGTTTTTTTCGCCATACCCATAACCGTAATATCCATACAAATCCTTATGAGATTTTATTGCTTTATTAAGCACTATCCCCAATGCTAAATCTTCATTGAGGTGTTCAGTAGCAGCTTTAACATCAGCAATCGAAGTCTTTGATTCCTCAACAACAATCAGTGCTTGCCCCATTAAATTCGCCAGAACTAATGTTTCTGTTGTACCAATTAACGGCGGACAATCAAAAATAACGATGCGATCAGGGTAACGGTTAGCTAATTCACTAGCGAAGTTTGCCATCTTTTCACTAGCCAATAACTCGTTAGATAAATGGTGGGGTTTTCCAGCAGGGATTAATTTTAGCTTATCTATGTCAGTATCGTAAATTATATCGCTTACTCGTTCTGAATCACCCAGTAAGTAGTCGATAATACCTGGGTTTTCTTTAACACCCAGTTCACGTACAACACTCGGACGTAATACATCAGCATCGATAAGTAATACGGCTTTATCTTGCTCTAAGGCAATGCTTAAGGCTAAGTTTATAGCAACAAAGGTTTTACCTTCATTGGGTTTAGCACTACTCACCATAATTAAATTACTATGGTGAAGTGTTTTTGCCGCATTGCCGAAAGCATTATTGAGTAGTTTGCGCTTAATTTGACGAAACTCGTTTTTAATACTTTCTCGGGTGCCATTATCAATTAAGTAACCACGTTGGGCTAAGCCTATTTTATCAAGTGCCAATACCTCTTTGGGACCTAAATCAGTAGTATCTTTTTTAACCTGCTCCTGTGGAGAAGGTTGTCCTATATACCCTGAAGTGTCGGTATTTTTCTGCTGTTGTTTTGCAAGCGCTTTCTCGATGATACTCATAAATTATAAAATTCCTCGGAACGGCGCTAATATCGCATTGGGCGCTATGGCATAAAGTATAAAAAATGTCAGTATAATTAATAGCACGCTATTAGAAATAATAAATATCAGGGTTTTTCTTTTATGCCAGCGCTGCAGACCAAGATTTTCTGTCGCTGATACAATCCCAAAGACAGGAATGCCGGTGATTTTTGATACCTGACTACTGGAAGTAACCACGGGGTTAATTTGACTAAATAATAGAGATAAACCAACACCAACACCAAAAGCCAATATAGTCGAGCCAAATAAAAATAGTATGCGTTTGGGTCCTGCGGGCTCTGTAGAGGCTCTAGGCGGATCAATCACTCTAAACTGTATAGGATTAGTTGTATCACTTGCTTGCTGCGCTAATTTAGCAGTTTCTTGACGATTTAGTAGCTCTTCATACTTGTTTTTAGTAATGTCATAACCGCGATTAAGTGAGGTTAATTCCGCTTCAATTTCCGGCAGTATATGAATTTTACTTTCTAGCGCTTTAACTTGCTCACGATAATCTTTCGCTCGTACCGTAGCGGACGCAACTAAACTTTCTAACTGATTCACTTGTATTTGTAACTGTTGAATAACAGGGTTTTGGCTCGTTGAAAGTTTATTCCTATCACCACTATGAGTGGCATTTAAATATTCATCAATCTCTTTAGAACGTTTATTATTTAAGTGGTCAAGCCTACGTTTAACTTCTTTTACATCGGGGTGCATTTCAGTGTAACGTAATTGTAGCGAATCTAAAGTGGCTTCTAATTCAGCAATACGCTCGTCATAAGTGGTTTGAATACTATTAGAGTTCATAATGTTATTTTGGGCATTATCGTTACTTGACGGTGAAGAGCCTAATTGTGCTTTTGCTGACTCTAATTGCGTTTCTTGTTCTAGTAAACTCAACTCGGTTATTTTTAGCTGTTCTTTTACAATATTTAATTTTTGATAATAACCACCATATTGATCAGGTAATACACCACTATATTTCTGCTTAAAATCAGTTAACCTAGATTCAGAGGCTAATAAGCGATTTTCATAGTCTTTTATTTGCGTACTTATAAACTTCTGTGCTGAATTAGAATCATTGCGATTTTCGCCCAAAGTGTTTTCAATAAACACCGTTAAGGCAGAGTTAACAACATTTTTGGCCATTTCAGGATCTTTATGTAGGTAGGTAATGGTAAATATATTATCGTTTCGACCGCCGGTTTTTTTAATAATGATATTAGATTTTAATCCATCGATTAATGACTCATAATCTGCTGGGGTTTTAGCCTGCACATCAAGATCAGTCATACGGGTAATTCGCTCTAAGTTCGGACGACTTAGCAACGTTTTAATCATTAATCGAATTTGCACTTCAGGGTTCGTGTTAACCGTTAAGCCTTTTAACAGCGGACCTAGGATAGATTGAGTGTCAACGTAAATTCGGGCATCAGACTCATACTCATTATCCAGTTGGGCAATATAAACCCATGCCAGTGGGCATATTAACCAAGTAGATATAATAATAAAGCGTCGCTTAAGCCAAATGCCTTTAAGGTAATCTACAATTTGTTCTATAATTTCTTGCATTCCTGACCTCTAAAACAGGTAAAAAAGGTATTATGTTTAAAACCATGTTTCAGGTATTACAATAATATCGCCAGGTAATACATCAACATTAGCTGATATTTCCCCATTTTTAATTAAGTCTTCAATAAATATATCATATTGTTTTTGTAGACCGTTCTCTATTCGCACTAGTATTGCGCCGTTGCCATTGGCAAACTCGGTTAAGCCTCCAACCCTGATCATTACGTCTAATAACGTCATATGCTGAATATAACTAACCGACTGGGGCTGGGCTGCTTCACCAATAATACGGACTTGCTCACTAAAGGGTCCAACAAAATTATTAACCGTTACGGTCACCACAGGTTCTCGCAAATAGGTAGCAAGTATTTCTTCAATTGAGCGGGCAAGTTCCGTTGGTGTTTTGCCTGATACGGGAATATCTTCGACTAGCGAAGTGGTGATCATACCATCAGGACGGACGACAAAGGTGCCAGACACCTCAGGATTACGCCAAACAAAAATATTGACCACATCGCCAGCACCAATTAAATATTTGTATGAGTTAACATCAACAGTATTTGACGGGTGAAGCTGGGCAGGAGGTAATGTAGGTGAACTACATCCGGTTACAATATAACCTAGTGCAAGAAATGTCAGTGCTTTTAATGTATGAGTCATGCATTTTTCCATGGTATGAACCTTCTTATTTACAACTGTTTTTATATAAGCGATCAGATTGTAACTGTTTTTTATATAAGCGATCAAATTGTATGTGATTTTTACATTTGATGCACATTATTTAATGTATTGTAAGGATATTGTAAAATCTAAAGCATTGTAAAGATATTGTTAATGAAGTGAATTAAATATACTAACATTTCAAATACAAATCTTTACATTTAGTAATGGATCAACTCTAATAATGCATCAACTCTAATACACACCCTAGAAAATACAAGCATTGCATGCGGGTTTATTTTTATTCACTGAAAAGGAGCTTTCCAATCTTATGTCGAGCCTTAAATTTCGCGACTTATCTGCGGGTAGCAAGTCCTTAGTCTTAATTGAATTTTTCTGTTTTGCGGGCGCACTTTTGCTGAGCCTATACTTAAATAGTTTATTTAATTTTGTTGTTTACGATACACAAAGTATTGCGCTAAACGTGTTGTTTATCCAGGCAATTGTGTTTGCTTTAATGGTTCAGCTTTCATGTTTGGCAATGGGACTTTATAACTCAAAATTAAGGGAGAACTTGCGAGGCATAATGAAAAGATTACTGGTATCGCTCGTTATCGGTTTCTTTATTGTTTTTTTGCTCAACCCTATTTACGGTGCTGGCGCCGTAGCTATTGAGTTATTAGCTACGGCGTCATTGATAAGTTTTTTCATAGTAAGTGCTGTGAGGTGTTTAACGCTACAAATAGACTTTTTTAGTTTCAATAAGCGCAATATCCTAGTATTAGGAGGAGGTGAACGTGCCTCGATTATAGAAAGGCGAATGCGTCGTGAAGTTGACCGAAAAAACTTTTTTATTCATGGCTTTGTTGTCATTAATGGCGATGCTGACCATGGCATCATCAATGAAAATATCATTAAGTTAGAGACCTCATTAGTTAATTACGTGTTAGAGCATCAAATTGATGAAATTGTTGTGGCCAACGACGAGCGCCGAGAAAACCTACCTGTGGATGAACTTTTTGCCTGTAAAATTAGGGGCGTTGAGATAACAGAAATCCTTGACTTTATAGAGCGTGAAACAGGTCAAATCGCTGTTAATTTAATTTATCCAAGTTGGGTTATATATTCTAATGGCTTTGCATCATCTAATCATCTGCGAAACACTTTAGACTGGATTTTTAATGCAGGTATAGGCTTTATTTTATTGATGGTTACTTGGCCTATTATGCTAATGACTAGCCTATTAATTAAGTTAGATGAGGGGTTGAAAGCGCCTGTTTTTTATTTCCAAGAGCGTGTTGGCGCAGATGGCCAAGCTTTTAGTATTATTAAATTTAGAAGTATGCGACTTGATGCAGAAAAAAATGGTGCTCAAATGGCCTCAGAAAATGACGATAGAACCACAAAAACTGGCAGGTTTATTCGAAAATATCGTATTGATGAACTACCACAAATATATAACGTAATGCTGGGTGAAATGGGTTTTGTTGGCCCTCGTCCTGAGCGTCCAGAGTTTGTTCAGCAGTTGATTAAGAATATTCCATACTATAATGAACGTCATAACGTTAAACCGGGCTTAACAGGTTGGGCGCAACTTAAGTACCCATACGGCGCTACAGAAAATGACTCTTTCGAAAAACTAAAATACGATTTGTATTACATCAAACATCGCAGTTTTATGTTGGATTTACTGATTTTAATAAGAACAGTTGAAGTCGTTTTATTTGGCAAGGGCCGCTAAATTTCCTGTCCTAAGCCCTTTAAATTCAAGTGTATATGCATTTTAATTAAAGCGTTAGCGTCAAAGAATAATTCCACATTTATGTAGGTTTTACAGGGTAAGATGAATCACTTAAAACCCCCTTGTTAACCGCTATTCGTTAACTGAAAGCTGACAGCTAGCAACTTAAAACTTCAAGCTGTTGTTATCATTTAAAGGGTAGGTGCGTTAAGACACAACTCCATAAATCTTCTTTCATTAAAGGGCTCAGAAATCGAGAATCGTCCTAATTGAAATTTGTTAGGCTTTAATTGTTGATTGATAAAGTACCTAAAAGTGAAAGCAAGTTGATATCCTTGTCGATCTATTTCATCAAACATGTCTTTGTTGTAGGTTGAGGCATTGCCCACGGGGTAAGAAATAGACACTATTTTTTGAGTTAATTTTTCTTCTAATAACATTTTTGCATGCGATAATTCATGCGATAGTTCTTTGGCAGTTAAACTTGAAAAAATACGATGCGAATGTGAATGAGCACCGATTGCCATGCCGGCAGACTCCATTTCAGCTATATGCGCCCAAGTCATAAATTCACTGTCATAATGCTCTAATACCAAGCCAGTAATGTAGCGCAATTCTACTAATTGCTTTTCTATAGGCGCCGATGCCAACTTGAATTGGCTGAGTACGGCTCTAATTTTCTTATTTAACGTTGTGTTAGATAATACAATCGGTTTATGCCACGAAGGCAGACTCAGTTCATCTAAATTACACTGGCGAACATGCCAGGCAATTTCATCCCACCAGGGAACAACTTCTGATTCAATTAGCCCAGTAGCAACAAAGAAGGTTGCGGGAACATTCATCGCCCTTAAAACAGGAAAAGCTAATTCGTAGTTATCTAAATAACCATCATCAAAGGTAATGTAAGCGAGCCTTTTATCAACTACCTGGCCACTATTGACTATGGCGATAAAGTAAGCTTGATTGATGATTTCAAAATTATTTTTAATAAAAGACACATGTTTTTCTAAGTCTTCTACGCTACAAGAAAATATATTAGGGTCATACTTGCCTTTATTAGCGTCACCTATACGGTGAAAGTTAAAGCAATAAATGCCATTTTGTCGATAACGCCATAATATTTTTGTCATGCCTAAATGACGGAAAATTCGCGTTCTAATTTTATTCATCAGCATGCGCTATTTCGCAATGAAATCAGGTTTGGGTAAGATATAATCACGGTATTGATGAGGACTTCCTGCCTCATTTGCTTCGGCTGCTTTAATCATATTGTACATTTCCCTGCTATTAACGTAATGCAGTTGATGACGCTCACCATCGTTGTATTTAGCTTCTAAATAAGAAAACATATCATCAACAGGTTTCCCTAATAAAACGTCCATATCTCTTTCTTGTGTACCATGAGTGTGCACTTTAATGAATATCCAATCAGGCTTGCCCTTAACATGCACATCAGCTTCTACCCATAAATCAACACGCTTATCAGTTGGCTCCATGCCTTTTCTAATGTCAGCGTTCTCGATTTGAGGGAAAATGCCTTTTTTTAATTTTTTCCAGTTCAACATCAATGGACCGTTCACTATCATAAGGTCACCCCATGGGCTTCCTCCCACACTCACGTCAACACCCGTGTTATGCGATTTAGGTTTAAGCGCATCATCTTTGGCGTAATAGATACTATTAATGGTTTTAGGTTGTGTACTATGAGGGGCCGACGGATAGGTAAAGTCTGCGTAACAACCGGTTTCTTTTAAAACAATTAATTCGTCGTTTACACCACAAAGCTTACCGTCATGGCCTGAATTGTCTAATGTCCAATTACCATGAATAAAGCCATACATTAATTGCCCCGTTTCTGGGTGATGAGACAAGGCACCATGGTCATTATGTAAAATATGACAAAATTGGCTAATAGAGGCTCTTAGGTTATCAGAAGTGTCATTGTCATGATGCAGGTGTACTTCTATCTCACCAAAACCAGCGCGACATAATTTTGCGATTTTATCTAAATGTTCAACGCGATACTCTTCCTCGGGGTAGAAAAAGGTATGTTGAGGGTGTACACCGTTGGCATCAAGGTGTTTACTTGCCATGGCTGGATATTCTTTACACCAACGGTCAACACGGCTGCGTTCAATATCAATGTTATTTGGCTTACCCCATTGTGGTTCATAGTGATCAACAAAGGAGAAAATAATATGTTTGGTATTTGCCGCGTTGTGGGCTGGCTTGTTCATGCGTTGTTTAATGTATTGTGGCAGCCACTCCTGCATATTTTTTTTCTTTAAAATAAGAAAAAATAGATATAAAGCTATTATAAATAAAAATAAAATGATCACTAGCGAGTTGTCCTTTGCCATGTTCCCTGCACGTTGGAACTAAAATACTTAATGAATCCACACATCAATGCCAGATTCATTGCTACAAAAAATGCTAAAAGTGCGATTAACGTTGGTGTTTTCTTGCCATCTGCCTGTTGTTTAATGCCATAAAAGGCAGTGACATAAAATATTAATTGCGCTGCCAGTATCGCTTGATAAAAACCACTATCAAGTAACAGCACATTGCTAATCAGGGCGAGCAACATCAAATGTGGCACAAACCATCGGCAGACTTTATGGCTAATATAAGCGACAAAGCGCCAACCTAATAACGGGTTTAAAGCCCAATACATCTTAAAAAAAGCTTGGTAATTACCTAAGCCAATGCGCACTCTTCTGCCTTTTTCTTCGGCAAGGTTTGGGGCTATCTCTTCAACTGCTATGGCTTCAGGATCGTAAACTAAACAAAAACCTTGCTTTGCCACATTCATAGCAATTTGAAAGTCATCAACAATGGTGTTTGCAGGCAATGGCATAAACAGTGACTTTCTAATCGCATAAATAGCACCATTTGCCCCTTGTAGCGCATTCAGTCTAGATTCATGAAATTTTAGCACTTGTTCGTAACGCCAATATACGTTGTCTTTATTGTCACCCGTATCGCCATCCACTAAATGCAGCTCACCGCAAACCGCACCAATTTTATCATTGTTAAAATGCCGAGCTAATTGCGCTATAGTATCAGATTGAAAATGGGTATTAGCATCAGAAAATATGATGATATCGTCAATGGTTTTTTCAACTAAGTCATTTAAAACACTCATTTTTCCTCTGTTGGTGTTAAAAATATGCACATATAAATTTTCGATGTCAAAGGCTGAGAGTATGTCTGCGGTTTGATCGTTACTGCCATCTGAGCCAATTAATAACGTAAGCTTTTCTTTTGGGTAATCTAAGCTTAATAGGTTTTCTATTCTGGCTTTGATGCAAGACTCTTCGTTATATGCAGCAATAATGACAGTAACAGCTGGGTAATCCTTAATATTTAAGGTCCGGCGTTGATGTCTGCGCCATAAATACTTAGTGTCACTGAAAGCTTGTTTAATACCACTAAAAGTAAATAAAACTAACGGGTAAATAAAATAACTGTAGATAATTATTGTGACGCTAATCCAAAATAAGCTTTCCATTAACGTGCTGCCCCGTGATTTTTTTTCACATACGCTTTGGCAGGTATACCAAGCATAGTTGAGCCTTTATCAGCATTTTTAGTCAGTACGGCATTAGCACCAATTTTCACATCATCAGCGACGGTGAGCCCGCCAATAATTTTTGCACCAGCACCAACAAATATATTGTTAGCTAAAATAGGTGATTGACCTTTTTCATCGCCAATAACCACGCCACTTTCTAGGGTGATATTATAGCCGCCAACCACCTTAGAATTAATAACGACGCCAATAGGGTGCATAATGACAAAACCTGGGGCAAAGTCAGCACCACTACCGATAACACACGCATTTAAAAATTTATTAGCCCATTGAAAAAAGTAAGCCAATAAGCCAAGTTGGTGAGTAGCGCACCATCGCATACATCGATACAGCACATTAGCGCTTGTACCGTCAGCCATGAAAATCCTGAGCATACTGACATCAGCACCATCTTGGGCAAAAATTTGTTGTTTTCTTCTTAAGTCAGCTTTTAAATTATCCATTTCACTTAACATCTCGATTTATATCTAGATTAACGAGCGATAATAACTGCGCGGCGTTATGCTGCCATTGGCGCTCGCTTTCAATATAAGCACGGGCATTTATACCGACGGCTTTATGCGCTTTTCTATTATTAACAATGTCAAAAGCTTTGTCGATACAGGCTTGTTTATCACCTGCGGGAAACAACCAACTTGTAACGTTATCTCGAACAACCTCGGCAATAGGACTAAAGTCAGGAGCAATCATGCCTTTGCCCATCGCCATAAATTCAAATAATTTCATCGGTGAACCATAATCATTTGAATCGGGTAATATCCCTAAGTCCATGGCAGATAAATAGGATGAAACTTGGTGATGTGGCACTTTACCCGGTAAAATTACTTGCGATTCAACTCCGGCTTCAATCACCTTGTTTTTAATCCCCTCAAAAGCGACACCATCGCCTACTAGCAATAATACTAGTTCAGGTGTTTGTTTTAATCGATGGCAAACTAAATCTACAAACCAGTCAATACCATGCCAATGCACGAATGCACCCACATAACCCAGCACTATTTTGTCTTCAATACCGAGTTTACTTCTTAAAGCGCAGCCTGAGCTTTCATCAATGACAAACTTATCTAAGTCGGCCGCATTGGGTGAAACAACCGAGTTGGCAATCTCACCGTAGGCTTGCTCAGCGACTTGCTTAAATCGCGTTGAAATAAACACTAAGCCAGTAGCATTTTTAAAAGTCCAAGCCTCTATTTTTGCCGCAAGCTTTTTAAAGCTTAATGCACGCACCCTTTGAACTTGGCAAGAATCGTTAATTTCTAACACTATAGGTAAGTTATGACGTTTTGCCCACCAAACACTGGCAAACATAAATAAAGAATAACGTTCATAAATAAGGGTAATGTTTTTTTCTTTTACGGTTTTTCGTAAACGTATTACTGCGATTAAATTGAATGCAAGCTCAAACAGTTCAAAAACAAACTGTGGGACATGTTTGGTAAGATCAGACAGTATAGCGAAACTGCTTTTTTTGGCAGGTGTATGCTTAACTTGTTCAGACGCTAATTCTGTTTCTTCTGCTTCAGGTTCTGCGCCAGGTAAAGATAAAATATCAACCTTATTATTTAACTGCCTCAAGCCTTTAACAACCCCGCGAATATGCACACCTTCAGCACCTCTGCCACGGGTTCTATGATGAAATAATATATTCACTAGTGTTTATTCTCCAGTGCGTTAAAGCTATAGCCTTGTGCAAGCCATTGTGGAATTAGTATATCGAGTGCATCAATGCAGCGTTCGTGGTCGTCATGAAATAGAATAATATCGCCAGACTTAACGGGTTGTTTTAAAAAACGCTCAACAATTTTATTAGTAGGCTCTTTTAAAAAGTCCATCGAGTCTCTACTCCAATGTACGGCCGTTATTTTTTTTTGTAACATAGCAAACAGAAGTCTCATATCCCAGCGTCCTTGTGGAGCTCTAAATAATGTACATGACCGCTCTGTTGTTTGTGAAATAATTTTGTTTGCTTTGTCAATTTGCATTAATTTTTCAGCAAGTGAAATTTTATTAAATGCAGGGTGATTGTATGAATGATTAGCAATAGTATGCCCACGTTTATGTATTTCAGCCATTAAGTTGGGGTTTTTTTCAGCACGACTGCCAATAACAAAAAAGGTTACTTTAATTTGATATTTATCGAGTAACGGTAATAATTTTTTTATTACATTAGGCACTGGACCGTCATCAAAGGTTAAATAAATATTTTTTTCTTGCTGATTTTTGCTTAATAAAAACAATCGGTCGGGTAATACATATGACCTAAGTAGATACTTTAGTTTATGGAGCATTAAATGACCATACCATTAGTCAAAGAAAAATATATTGTAACAGTAACCATTTAGATTTATACCCTGCAATGTATAATTTAAAACTTATTGTAACGATAATAGAGGGATTTTTTATCTTATTAAAAGTTAAACCCAGTAACACAATAGTTTATTTTTCAAAGCTAAAACCCAGTATTTCAGCTGAGGTGTAGCATTTTATAATTCTCTCTGATTGTACCCACCACACTTCAAGATGCAGAATTTAGCAGCTGAAAATCATCATTAATTCCACTGCCTAAAATATCACTTGTTTTAGGCAGTGTTTGACTAATAAAAAACTCCTCAATTTTATCTCTGAATTCCTTCGCGGTTGAAAAATATTTATGATTTCTGACATGCTCATTCATTACCTTCCATAGCCGTTCTATTGGGTTTAAGTTTGTGCTGTAAGGCGGAAAATTATGAAGTTCAATATTAAGTTCATTCGCTTTATCATGCCCTTTTTTTATCCAACCGCAACTTACTTTCATCGCTTGGGTTGGATGCATAGCATCCATGAAAAATATAGGCTTATCAATTTCTTGAGATTTCAGCTCGTTATATCTCTCAATAAAATCAGCTTGTTTTGCTTCATCAAATTTATGAGGCACACCTTGAAGATATTTATAGATAAAACTATGTTGATGAAGCCATTTATTTAACCCTGAAATAGAAAAACGAATCTCGTAGGTTATCCTAATATATTCAATAATTTCATAAGAGCAGCGATAAGTTTGTAGCATGGGGTGAGCAACAACTTCATCTGTTTGTATTTTATTCAAATAAAGTTGTGAGCCACCATTTTCAGGGGCTAACTTATTTTTACTTACATAATCATCAAGATGCCAGGCGATAGTCGTTTCATGAAGTCGTAATGCCTGAGCAATCATCGACGTTGACCAACCTTCTGAACGAAGTAAAGTTGCTTTAATTCGATCTCGAACACGGCCATCAAGACTTGCATCATGCAGGGCTTCAAGATATATTTTTTGGTCGGTGGATATTTTTAAGTTTTTCATGAGGGATATCATGAGCTTAATTATTATATAAATCAAGCATCTCATTGAACACGGGTATATAGCTCTTCGTAGATATTTGAAATTACATCTATTGAAAATCTATCTCTAACTATTTTTTGGGCATTGTTCGTCATGCTAACTATTTTTTCTTCATTATCAATAAAATAATTAATTGCAGTTTCTAGCTGCTGAGAACTGTTAACATCTATTAGTAATCCTGATACCTGATTTGTAATTATGCTAGAAATAGCACCCACTTTTGTCGATATTACGGGTATGTTATTGGCCATTGCTTCAATTAAAGTCATGGGTAAACCTTCAGTATTTGACGTGATTAATAAGACATCAATGGAAGAATAGATGATATTTTCATCTGGTTGTATACCATGAAATACAATGTTTAAATTTGTAGCTATTGCTTCACTTTTTAATTGTTCCAAAAGGGGGCCGTCGCCAAATATTTCGACACTGATATTTTCCATATTATAATTAATGTTACCATTTTTTAATGTAGAAAATATTAATGAAATATTTTTTAATTCAATAAGCCGTGCTACTACACCTAACCGTATCTTAATTTCTCTCTTTGGTATTAGCGCCTTTTTACAGGGAATAACCACTCCATTACCAATAACGGTGATTTTTTCAGGGCTCCAATTGAAGCGCTCTTTTGATGCTTTTCCTGCAGATAAAGAAACAGCCGTAATAGTGTTGAGAAATGGGCGTGATAAAGTATGAGCTAATTTTAAAAAAGCTAATGGCGGGTTTGTTTCACCATGAATAGTGTAAATTGTTTTTTTAAAAAACCATAATGGTAAAATTAAGCATAGAGAACGGAGTACAGGGCTTGAATGAAAATGGAGTATATCTTTGTTTCGACAAATGCTAATGACTTGTTTATTTCTACTCAAAAATGAGCCGGATATGTAATGCACTTTTATCTTAGTGTTTTGTAATTTAATCGCAAATACATCTGTGGGTGAACCATAAGAAATAATATCTACTTCATAACCTTTTCTTTTCTGATATTTTACTAAATTGCAAACCAACTTTTCAGCGCCACCAATATTCAAACTACTAACAAAGTGTACTATTCTCATACATTCACTCGTTTTTTATGTTTCAAAGTCGATGCAATGTTAAGTTAGCATACTTTTATTAATTCAACGCTTTGTCTAGATGAACTTATCATACTACGAAATTTATAAATTTATAAATTTATTTATATTTCTACTATTATTGTTGATTTTAAATGAGAAATCACATTTGCAGGTTACCGTTACTAAACATAGAAAAGAATAAAAATATTTTTAACTATGAACCTAGCTAACTGTTATTCCTCAATAACAAAGAGATTAATTGTTTTTTATTGTTTTCCCAAGAAAATTGTTGACTATGAAGCTTGATGCTTTCTCTATCCCAATACCTAGCTAGAATATAGTCTAAGCCTT
This sequence comes from Colwellia sp. MB3u-8, assembly GCF_014076985.1. NCBI lineage: Bacteria > Pseudomonadati > Pseudomonadota > Gammaproteobacteria > Alteromonadales > Colwelliaceae > Colwellia > Colwellia sp. MB3u-8. The sequence continues at coordinate 145,203 of NZ_JACGVA010000073.1, read as the reverse complement.
CTGCTACAGCTGAGTCTGATTGAGCAGATATTATTTTTCCACAAATATTTTCATTTACTACTTCAGGTATACCACCAACATTAGTGGCTAAAACAGGCGTGCCACAGGCCATTGCTTCAAGTACCACATTGGGTACTCCTTCATTATAGCTGGGTAATGCTAATAATCGTGCTTGGTTAATAAGTCCAGGAAGTTGATCGTGATCAACACCGCCAAGTAATGTAACTTTATCACTAATTGCCATGTTTTTTGCTTGGCTTGCTATTTGGCTACTCAGGTTACCTGGGCCTGCATACAGCAACTTTAGTGTCGGATATTTTGCGCTTATAGCTGCAAACCCGTTAAGTAGCTCAATAACACCTTTTTCTTTTTTTAAATTACCGACGTATAAAATGTAATTATGATTGTTTGGTTCGAATATGGAATCTTTAACTTGAAATTTTTGATGATCTACACCGTTGTAAATCACATGAATTTTTTCTTTGTCGATACCCATAGTGATCATTTCATCCGCTAACGCTTGAGAAACTGACAAAATACCCTTAGCGTTTTTACTGGCATTAACTATTTGCTTAGCACGGGCAGGTATTTTGCCATGTAAGTTAATGTCACTTCCGTGTACTTTGAAATAGAAATCGCAGTTCATTAACTTGCTAACCCAGCTAGCAGATACGGCTTCAGGAAAAGCCCAACTGGCTAATATTTTTTTAGGCTTATTACGCACTAACCATAAACCTGAATGCAGCATTATCGAGGCAAACATCATAGCGCTATAAAATCGACGACCAAGTTTTGGCAGATAAAAGTAGGGCACATATCGTAAGCTTTCTGATTGTTTAATCTCTTTTCTATGCAAAAACCAATCTGGAAAGGCAATAGGCACCAAAACACTTTTGCTAAAGTCATCATCGAGTTGAGCAAATTGCTGGCGGTTAAATGTCGCTCGATTAGGCTCCCAAGGTAACGGATATAAATTCGTCAATATTACTAAAGATGGTTTGTTGTCACTAGACTTCACAAATGGTAACCCTATTTTTACCGCTGGCGGTTAGCGGAATATCATCAACCATATTAAACACTAATTGTAATTCATTTTCAGCGTATTTATTTATTTCTTTAGCAATGTCATCTTTGTTTTGTTCAGTAAAGTGCTTATTGGTAATCAATAGTATCTGCAAACTAGATATTTCGTTTTGCTTAATTTGAAATTTATCTATACCAATAAATTCTTTAAATAAGTGTGGAAAAAGCTCGCCGGGAATTAATTTACCCGACGCGGTTTTAATAATATCGAGTTTACGACCATCAATACTGCTCATAATGGGTAATGGGTTTTCGCAGCCGCAAGGTTGGTCTGTTAAAGTCGCTCTATCGCCATTTATATATCTAATTAACGGCATGCCATAATTATATAAGTCGGTTACAACCAAGTCGCCAGATTCACCGGTTATTGACTGGCCTGTATCGTTAACGGTTTCTACTACTAGGTGATCACTATTAATATGCAGGTTTTTATATGCTTGGCATTCTGCTGACATCAGCATAAATTCACGACAACCAAAAGTATCATAAACTTCACAGTTAAAAGCTTTTTCGATAATTTTTCTTTGAAATTCGTACAATGGCTCGGCGCCAGTAAGAATTGTTTTCGGGGAGAATACCGAAATATTGTGTTCAATAATAAATCGAGCTAATACATATAAAGGGTTCACATAAGAAACCAGCGCGGTAGGTCGATAATTATTTATCTCCTCAACATAGCTAGGCATATTATGGGTATTCATGGCAAAAGAATTGAGCATTTTTCGATTGTAAAAAGCATGATATAAATTATTCTTAAGTGTTTTTAACTTTGTTGGCTGGCCTATATCAGCACCCCATAAATATAAAGTTTTTTGACCTAGGCCTGCATCTAGCCAGCCGTATCCCCGCCACATAATAGCTTCACGCCGTGTATTGCTGTCGGTGTTTAATTCAAACCTAAAGAGTTGCCCTGTCGAGCCTCCTGTTGCTTTTTTGATATTATTAGCATAGTTTTTAGCAACTAACCCTTGGTAGTGCTTGGTAATATCGTCTTTGCTGACCAAAGGAAGCTTTTCAAAGTCATTCATATTTTGAATATCATCAATTGAATCAATCCCCGCTTTGGCCCACATCTCAGGGTAAAATGTTGTGTTGTCAAAAGCATGAATAAGCAGCTTTTTTACTTCATTCCATTGATGCGATTTTAGCTGTTCAGATGACCAGGTTAGATGAGACTCGTATGCATTCAGATAAAAAAGTAAATTTTTACCTTTTATTTTTTCGTAAAGAGGCATGAGCAATTTTTGCAGCAACGAGGGGTAAAATGGCATGGTTTAATCCTTTATACAAATTTTTTGCAATGTACTTAACTCAAGCCTGTGAAACCAAATAAAGACTATTCATTATTATAATGTCAGCCACCATATCTAAATTGTGAATTGTCTCTGTCGATATCAGGGCCTTAAAGCGCATTCTTAATACCGGTCGATTAATGCCAATGGCACCTTTATCATGTTATGAACCTAGTAGTATTAAAATAGCGCTAAATTACAGTTTTAACAAATTAATCACTAATAATTAACCTAAAAATCACCTGGTAAGATTTAATAATAGCCGTTGTTCAACCCTGAATTGATCCTATCAATTGCATCGAATTCACCTTGGCCACAAGCAATAGCACTTAATGGTAATTCATAGCTAGCTGTGTACTGAACACTATTTATCAACAACATGATTCATATGTAAGTAATTGATTTATTTTATTAATTTATACTGGAAAATCACTGAAATTTGGCTCGTATACTAGCAAAGAATAATGCTGGTAATTTACCTTAAACAAGGGATAATACTTAGCCGTTTGCATTTATTGGGAGTTTTCTGCAGTGTCTGAAATATTAGTATCAATTGTTGTACCTGTGTACAACGGTGAAAAGTATCTTAAAAAAACTATTGAATCAATTCTTGAGCAGACTTACTCAAATTTTGAGCTGTTACTAATCAACGACGGTTCCATAGACAGCTCTGCTAAGTTGATTGACAGTTTAGTTGCTACAGATAACCGAATTAAAGGTTTCTCCAAAGAAAATGGTGGCGTAGCAAATGCCCGAAACTATGGAGTGTCACTTGCCAAAGGTGAGCTGATAGCTTTTTGTGACCAAGATGACTTATGGCTGCCAGACAAGCTTGAAAAACAGCTTCCCCTCTTTGAAAACCCTAATGTTGGACTGGTCTATTGCGGTGCAGTCGTTGAAGCGCTTTTATATGGAAAAACCTCCAAGGGTAGTTTAGCCAATAAGCAAAGAGGGTATGTGTTTGACCAGTTAGTGCAGTTAAATATGTTAACGTGTTGCACGGCTGTGGTACGTAAAAAACACTTATTAAAAGCAGGTGGTTTTGATGACGACTTGGCTCTTATGGGGGTTGACGACTGGCACTTATGGTTGAAAATGTCATTGATATGCGAATTTGATTTTGTGCCTGAGCATTTGGCGGTTCATGTTTTTCATGGCGACAATTACTCCTCGAATGATGAGAAAATGCATCAAGCCGAACTGGTTTGCTTAGTAAAAATTAAAGAGCTTGCCACGCAATGTGATAAAACTGCTCAATGGGCTGATATCATACAAAATCTACATATACGCTATGCGCAATGTTATGTGTCTGCGGGTTTGTTCAATTTGGCGGGCGATACTTTTATGCGTGCCCACCAAACGAGAAAAAATAGTTTATTTTGGGCCAAAGGGTATATGCTAAAATTAGTGCCTGATTTTGTTTGGAAAAGCCTGCAAAATGCCAAACGCACTACTGCTAAATAAATCACCATTGAAAAGTCAAATAAGTAGCACTAAATGACAGACACTCAGGATCTTAAAAGTCAGGTATTACAATCACTTAAATGGGTTGCCTTAGGTAAAGTTGCCACTCAGGTTGTTCGCTGGGCAATGACATTCTGGGTTATAAGAATGCTAGTGCCTGAAGACTATGGTGTTGTTGCTATGGCCGACATAGTTTTTGGCTTTCTGCCGCTTTTAATTGGACCATTATTTACGCCTGCGCTTATTCAAGCAAAAAACTTGTCCCAAAAAGCACTCAAGCAAGCTTTTGGCATGATTATCATTCTCTACTCTGCTATTTTCTTTTTACAAATAGGCTTTGCTGATGCTATAGGGGCTTTTTACCAATCAGAAAACGTCGCCAGTATTTTAAAGGTTAATGCTTGGGCTTATCTTGTTATCGCACTAAACGTTATCCCATCAGCCTTGTTAGCGCGCAGTATGGACTTTAAACGAATATCCATAATTGCTGCCATAGCAAATATTACCGCAGCTCTCACCACCTTAGTTTTGGCCTATTTGGGCTATGGTTTTTGGGCACTCATTATAGGCGAAATGGCCTCGTTAATCTTGCGAACTATTTTGATACTAGCGATTAAACCTATTACATTTCTACCTGAATTTAAAATTTCCGAAGTCACACAATATATGAAGTTTGGTGGAATATTAACCTTACATTCTATTATATTTTATGTGTTTTTACATATGGACATCGCCATTGCCGGACAGTTTATGTCGGCTGCTGAGGTAGGGTTATATGCTATAGGATTACATATAGCCCTCATGCCACAAAAGAAAATGCTCCCCTTACTTAAAGAAGTAGCGTTCCCTGCCTTTTCTAAAATTCAAGACCAACCCAAACGTATTAACGCCTATATTGTGAAATCACAAAAATTGAGCCTTTTGGTTACTATCCCGGTATTTTGGGGCCTTGGGGCAACAGTTGACCAAATTATTCCGATTATAATTGGCGAAAAATGGAGTGGTGCCATTATACCCACTATGATCATTTTATTTGTTATGCCGCTGCGTTTTAGTGAAGAACTTTTCAATCCAGCCTTAAAAAGTCTAAAAAAGGTGAAACACTTATTGGGTAATATCCTCATTATGCTGGTTATCATTCTCATTTTTCTGCTTTATTTCATGGATATGGGGGCAACGGGTTTGGCATTGGCATGGGGGGTTGGCTTTCCACTTTCATACCTCATCATAGCAACGAGAAATTGTCGTTCTTTTAAAATACCCGTAACCGATATTTTGAAAAGCTTTCTCTCACCTATTATTGCAGGCATACTGATGATCGTTTCTGTATTCTTAAGTAAGGAATGGTTAAGCGCTGTCGTCATATCCAACCTGCTTGGACAAATCGCTATTGGCGCAGTAACCTTTGCGGCATCAATATGGTTACTGGATAAAAAATCGCTTGTGGAAATGAGTACTATGCTCAGAAATAAAAGGGCTTAATTTATGGAAAAAGTTAAACAGCTATTTCTATTGTGCATTAACTTGTTTCTTTATGGGATAAGCCAGTTAATAACTAAAAAATCAGGTTTATGGGTATTTGGCGCGTGGTTTGGCAGTCGCTATAGCGATAATCCTAAAGCGTTTTTTGAATATACCAATCAACATCAAAAGCAGATAACCGCTATTTGGATAAGTAAAGACCATGCTGTTGTACAAAGTGTGCGTGACCAAGGATACAGGGCCTATCACGCAAATAGTATACTAGGCTTATGGTGGCAAAGTCGCGCCCAATTTGCCTTTGTTTGTCAGGCGTTACAAGACGATCTTTACGCACCTTGCATAAGCAAGCAAACCATAGTGGTGAATTTATGGCATGGCTTGCCACTTAAAAAAATTATGTATGATGTTTTTGGTGAAAAAGTCATTCACAAGAATGTTATTGGTCGATTGTTTGATTACTTATCACCTTATGAAAAACAGCGAAATGACTACCTAATTGCCACTAGCCCTGAAACACAAAAAACCTTGTCAAAAGCTTTTCGTGTACCGATAGAACGCACATTGATTACTGGTTTCCCTAGGAATGATGTTTTTTTAAACTTACCTGTTAAAGCAGAAAACACACCTTATCAATGTATCTATATGCCTACATTTCGCGGTGGTCAAGGCAGTGAATGTGATTTGTTTGCTCAATATGGTTTTGATGTAAACGTTATAGATAGCGTGCTCGCGGAAAATAATATAGCACTCGTTTTACGTATGCACCCGGTTAACAAACCTCCACAAGCCCTTATTGAACAAATTCAGCATTCCCGCAATATAGAGATTGATTACTCAGCAGATATTTTTGACACTATAGCTTTATATGACTGCATGGTGACTGACTATTCAGGAGGTTATTTTGATTTTCTGCTGTCCAATAAGCCGATTCTTTTTGCGCCGTTCGATCTGGAGAAATATAAAAAACAAGAGCGTGATTTATATTATCAGTATGAAGACGTAACGCTGGAGCCATACGCATATAGTTGGCCAGAATTGATTGATAATATCGTCGCGACTAAGCAAGAAGGTATAAGCGCCAATTACCAACAAGCTTACAATTTATTGAAAGTTAAATTTCATCAAGCCAGCGTTGGAAATGCTCAGCTATTTTCTGCGGAGCTCTATCAGCGCCTTGAGCAGCTTAAAATTAACTAAGCGGTCATTATTTTTATCTTGCTGCTATTGGCAAAGGCTGATTATCCCCATTGAAATAAGTAGTCGATCATTCTAAAGCGGTTTCATATGTAGGATCTTAAGGGTTAGTTCTAAAATGTATCACTGTTCTTCTGAATAAAAGGTGCTTTCGTGTCTTATTTATGATCTTATTGTTTCGCCAAAAATAACAAGTAAATAAGACACGAAGCCAATGAACCTTACGATATTAACAGAAAAAATCAATGCTATTTTTAATGAAAAAAAACTTTTAGCTTTAGCTAGAGAAAAGAAGTTTCTTCTACGCTCTCGTCAACTCAATCCTTTGAAATTACTGTTATCAGCCATTACGACTTTAGGCAGCCAATCAAAAGCTAACTTGGCGGACATCCACCGTCATTATCAACATCTCAGCGGCATGACGATTAACTATAAACCTTTTCATAACCAAATTAAAAAGACACAGTGCCATGACTTTTTCAAAGAATGTTTTACATACGTAATGCAGTCTTGGGTACTCCAATCATTAAAACTAACGTCACTTTCAACAGGGGCTGCTTTCCCTTTTTCGCAAATAAAGTTACATGATGGTTGCTCATTTCAAGTACACGATAATTTACAACAGATTTACCCTGGTCGTTTTAAATAACGTTTTCCTGCGGCTGTTGAACTTCACGTTACCATGGACTTACTCACTGGCAGCATCGACTACCTAGCATTAGGGCCTGATACCGCGCCAGAAAGACCGCATGCACCGCAAGCAAGCTCATTACACGATACGTTATTACTCACCGATGCAGGTTATTTTGATCGCAAGAAAATCATAGAAATCGATAAACAAGGCGGTCATACCATTACTCAAGCAGCCTGTAGCATTAATCCTGTTGTGGTGGAAGCTTATGACTTTCAAGGAAACGCTTTAAATAAAGCACAAGGTAAAAAATTAAACACATTAAAATTACGTGATAAAAATAGCACGCTTGATTTAAAAGTACGCTGGCCCAGATATGACTTTAATTTTCGTGTCATTGCATTTTGGTATAAGAAGAAAAAACGCATCGGTTATTTGGTCACGAACTTAGCAAGAGAAACAGTGCCTGCCTCAGATGTCGTTGAACTCTATCGATTAAGGTGGCAGATAAAATTGTTATTTAAAGAGCTAAAGTCATATTGTAATTTGAAAAAATTTAGCACAAGCAATGAAGATATTGTCAGTACCCTTATTTATGCAAGTTTTATTACCGTATTGCTTAAGCGACTTATGGCATATAGCACAGAAGCCTTAAAGTCAGTCTGGATATCTACGCAAAAAACAGCGAGGATGGCTTCTAGTTGGCTGTTATTATTGGTGGTTCACGTTAGCCAAGGCCTTCCAAGTATGGCTGCCCTCACAGAGTGTATTGATACCATTGCCAAGTTATGTGAACGTGCCCCCCTAAACGAGACTTAAGGGATGGGCTGTATCAGTTTGGTGTTATATCGCTGGTTGATATTTAAGCGAATGGCTAAATAATAGGCTTAAGTACCTACATATGAAAGCTGTTTAAATACCATTAATGCGTTGCTTTCAATCCCAATAGCCCGCTATGACTTAATCAAGCGCCTTGTTTATGAAAAATTATCCTCGTTTAAAATTGATCAATTGCTATTCGGTGCTGATCTCGGTTCAGGTGTAATATTAAAAAGGGCATATGGCTTAATATACTGCTTAAGCTTTAGAGCCTTTGATTCTACCAAGTGCCATGAAAGATAGGCGCAAGTAAAAGTAAACAGGGTCGATAGCATGACCATTTGCACAATAGATACCTCGTTTACACTTACGGCTATTAGTTGTTGTACCGGCCACGCATAAATATATATTCCGTATGAATAGTCGCCAAAATTATTGTACTTTCTGATACGACCTTTAGGGATGTAAGCGATGTAAAGTACGATATACGGTAATAGCACAGTATATAAAACAAAAAAGATATCATGGTTAAATGAGGAAATCGCTAAAATGGCTAGGCAACTCCATAATAGTATAGGCTTAAAGGCAATTTTACTTTGACATAAATAGATTACCGCACCATAGAAAAATATTGTTCCAAATCTAAATATTTTATATTTTTCTCCTCTAATTTCAGTAAAAAAGTGAAACTGAAAATAATTTACAACGCAAAAAGTAAAAAAACATATTACTAATATTGCTAGCCAGTTGGCTTTGTATAGTAAGTTGAGTAGTAACGTTATAAAGCCAAAAACACCAAGGAAAGCATACATTCTCAATTCCCATGGTAGGGTCCATAAAGAACCATTTACACTGTTATCAAATGGCGCTGTATCAAACACTCCCGGTAAAATTTGTACATCACCTAGTAACATAAAAGAATTTTTTAAGAAGAAATTAAGCGTTATACCTGAAGAGAAGTATTCATTAATCGTTAATTGGCTCACAGCTGCGCCAATAAGCACACATATAATTACCGCGACAATAAGCCCAGGGTATATGCGCAAGGCTCGTGCAGCTGCGAACTCAAGCAAGTTTTTACGATAGAACAAGCTACGAGCAACCAGTAAGCCACTAGTGATGAAAAATATATCGACGGCAATGTGGCCTGGAGTAATACCTAATAAAGTCCGTAAAGGCTCATTTTGGGCGTTTCCCGTAGCTAATGCAAAACTATGGCTAAACAATACAGCAAAAGCTGCTAACATCCTTATGAGGTTGAAATTGTTATCTTTAGAATTAATCAAATGTGATAAGTGCATAATGACCTCTAAAAATTAAGTGCTGACTAAATGACTTTTATAGGCACTACAAAAAGCAAAGAGGTTTAAAACCATCCAAACCTTCATGGCCAAACTATGATTTTTTGCTAAATTTTTATCGTCTAATAAAGAAAGTACAAAACTTGTATCAATAACTTGATTGGCAATGTTGTTTTTATCGGCAAGGATTTTTCTTGCATCGTCGGCAAAGCTACCACCTAACCATTTGTCTAAGGGTACAGGAAAGCCCATTTTTTTACGGTATAAGACATCATCAGGTAAGTATTTTTCACCGACCTTCTTAAGAATATATTTAGGGGTGTCATGTATTTCTGAGCTTTGATCTGCCAATTTGTTTTTACCGAGCACTTGGTCTTTGGATGAATTCCATTTCAGCTTGTATTTATTCGGAATGCTAAAGGCAAATTCAACTAAGCGATGGTCAACAAAAGGCACTCGTGCTTCTACTGACGTAGCCATTGTCGTCGTATCAACTCGAGATAATAGCCCTTGTAAATGCACCGTTTCGAACGTATACATCATTTTTGTTTGATAATCAGCACCTGATACTTCATTAAAACTTTGTTTAAATTTTTGGTTTAATGCTAATTCGATTGTATGCCAATCAATATTTTTTGCTAACAGGTTTTGCTTTAATGCTGGTTTGGTATAGCTGTAGTTATAGATGAAGTGCTCGACATCTGTTTCAAATTGCTGATCACCATATTTTTTCTCAAAAAGCGCTGAAGTTTCTTGTTGATTTTTTAGTGCATCTTGGTTGATAAAATCATCAGTTGAGCGAAAAATTCGGCCATAGCCGCCAAATATTTCGTCTGCACCTTCACCTGAGAGTACAACAGTAATTTCCTTCTTAAGCTCTTGACTCATTAAATATAAAGGCACTTCATTCGGTACTGATAACGGGGCATCTTTATAAGCAACAAGCTTGTTTAAGGTATCAAAATACTCAGTGGCATCGATATTTATTGCTTTATGATCGGTTTGATAAAGCTTAGCGACACAATCTGCATATTCAAATTCATTGTAACCTTGCTCAGAAAAGCCAATAGTATAGGTTTTAATTGGTTGTGCGGAATACTTTGACATAATCGCAGTCACTAAACTTGAATCTACCCCACCAGAAAGATATGCACCAAAAGGTACGTCAGAAATCATACGGTATTTAATTGAAGAATGCAGTAACTCGTCTAATCGCTTTAGGTAATAGGCTTCGCCTTTATCTTCACTTTGGTCGACAAAATTTGATAATTGCCAATATTGATGCTGTTCGGTGCCTGATGGTGTTATACGTAAGTAACTACCCGGCTTTAGGTTTTTTATACCTTCGAAAAATGTTTCGTCTAAAATAGAATAACGATAGGAAAAATACGACGAGACCGTTTTTTTATTTAGGTTAAATTTTTGTTTTGCTAAGGGTAAAATAGACTTTACTTCGGACGCAAATATATAGCCATTGCCCTTAGGAAGATAAAACAAGGGTTTAATACCTAACCTGTCTCGCACAACATAAGTACAATCAACCCCAACTCTTTTATCTACAATGATGAAAGCAAACATGCCAATAAATTGTTGAATACAGTCAATACCTAAATGTAGATAAGACTTTAATAATACTTCAGTATCTGACTGAGTATTAAATACAATTCCAGCACTTTCTAGCTCCGCTCTAATTTCTTTAAAGTTGTATATTTCACCATTGAAAATAAGCGCGACACCTTTACACTCAGAATACATAGGTTGGTGACCAGCCGAAGACAAATCAAGAATACTTAAACGTGTATGCCCCAGCCTGTTACCATGGAATTCATCAAAACCAATATCGTTTGGGCCGCGATGTGACTGCAGCTTTAACGCCGCATGAAAGTCTGCCTGGCTGATGTTTTGCTTGATATCACCTATGGTCGCTAATATTCCGCACATATATTGCCTGTCCTTGCTTGAATGTCTTTCTGAGTTATTAGTCTTTACGTAAATCTAACAATACGTTGTTAATTAGTGTAGAGGAAGTGCCTTTACTATAGGGGAAGTACACTACACGTACACCTACTTCTTGGAATTTCTGGTCAATACTTTCCCACTTCTCGGTTTTAAACCAGTCATCACCAACAAACATAACATCAAACTTCACCTTCTCCCACTGAGTATATTTATCCATATCTTCTTGCGGAATTACCGCGTCGACATAACGACAAGAACGGACGACTTCCATGCGCTCTTCAAATGAAATAACAGACTTTTTATTTTTATAACTCACCAGTTCGTCGGTCGTAACGCCTACCACTAACTTGTCACACATGCCTTTTGCGTTGCGAAGTAAATTAACATGTCCGACATGGAACAGGTCAAAAACACCGGTTGTGTATCCTAAAATCATTCCTTTCCCCTAATTTTTAATAAAATGGCTTATAAACCCACTTTTAGCGCCGCATAAACAGCAACAATTATCGCCCAAGAATACCAGGCACATTTTATCAACATGCGAGGTTCGAATAGTTGCTCTAGCTCTGGTCTCATTTGAATAATACGTAAATGGCTAGCGGTAAACATACCCAAAAACACGAACAGTAACAACGTAAAGTGCCTGCTGATGAAAAATGCCGTGATCATAAAACCGACCATGGAAAAGAAGAGGGTTTTATTTATTTTCAGTTCAGCAGCATATTTAAGTTTTAATTCTGCAGTTACATCTTCTTCATCAAAGGTCATATATTTTTTCATCAATAAGTAGCCTACCAACATAGACAATATTAATACGCCGCCCCATAAACTATAACCCGGCACACCCAACTCTGCAGCAACATGAATGTAGGAATTATGTGCGACCAGGCCGTGTTCTTCTAAAAAGTTACCCATACCAACACCCAGTAGGGGGTTTGCCATTAACATTTGTACACCGGCATACCAAGCTTCCAACCGTCCCTGTGAAGAGTCATCGTCAGATGATAAACCGCCAAACTTAGTTAACAGTGTTGCGGCGATGGGCGCAGCCAAGAGTGCAAATAGTATGAGTTTTGCTCCAGCTTTAGTGATGAGGTAATAAACACAAATGAGGCAGATTATGCCAAGCAGGGTGCCTCGTGAGCCAGTCGCATAAATGCCATAGCAAAGCGCTGCGAATATTAAAAGCATCACCCATTTCTTGGTAAAACCACCTTCACTGTAAAAATAGGCAACAAAGGGAACATTTAACACCAAAAACATCCCTAGGTCATTTGGGTCACCGAAAAAACCTAAATACGCGATACGCATTTCGATACCGCCAACAGACTGTGAATGCCCGATACCATATCCGGCCTGTCCATTAAAATGCGTTTGTTGATAATAGCCGTTGTAGACCATAATAAGCGCCGCAAAAATGCAAAGGTACATCAGCATATGTTGTCTTTTAATGCTAGTGGTACAAAGGCTAAAGAGAAAAAATGGAATGATGGAACTTATAAAGAGTTTTTCCGCTTCTTCTATACCTTCCATGCCTGAACCGTTAAAAAATCCCGATAGTACAATGAGCGGGGCTAAGGCAAATAGCATTAAGTGTTGAGGAATAATTTTAATAGGACGTAAGGTGAAAATAGTAAAAACAAATGAGATTATGGCGAATATTTGAATAAATATATATTCTTCGGTTGCTATAGAGAATTCATGTGGGCGGATCAGAATAGAAAAGGTATAAAGATACAAAAAGAAAAAGGCGATGGAGGCGTCAGTAGCTTTTTTTGGCGGTAACTGTCGGGCCATTGTAATATTTATCCATTAAAAAGTAAGTTTTGCTTTTGTCGAAACGCGGTAAAAAGTTCGAAAGTATGCAAATTAGTACGGTATATTTTTAATCAATATCGGGGCGTTCAAAAGATTGCACATGTTGTCCAAAACCCATCTTTGCAATAACACTTTGCATGGCAATATTGTCTTCACTGGTATCAATATATATAGCATCGGGAGCGAATTTTTTTCTTAAAGAAGCGATACATTCTCTCAAGCCTAACGTAGCTAAGCCTTTACCGCGGAACTGCGTATAAGTAAATACCGGACCAATAACATGTTCTGATGCTGCTATGGGATAATGTTTACATATCCCAAAAGTGACTAGGCCATCACTTGCTATTTTATTTTCATACACCACGAAATAATAGGCGTTTCTACCCATTGCTATTTTAATGATGAGTTTTAGCAAGTTGCTTGACATACCATAACGTTTCACTAGCAGTGGCAAATGCTTACACAAGTTGAATAAACTTGCTATAAAAACGAAGTCAGCCTTACTTTCCTTTGATTGATGTGTTGAAGGTGGTACGTCTATTGATGAGTCGAGTTTATAGATAAGCTGCAGCATTTAATTAAGGCTCCATTTTATGTGGTAAGGCATAAAGTTGAATTTCTTTTTAAAGCGTTTCAAGGTTGGTGATGCACCAATATAACCACCGTAAATAAAGGCTTTTATCTGCGGGTGATTTTCAATGGTGTGGTTGGCAATCGACGTGATAAGTAACGGCACAACACCATTTTTTTGATGTTCGGCATGGCCATAAAAATGAGACATTTCTATTACTTCACCCGCTAAAAAACACCCAGCATAGGCCACTAATTTATTTTCGGGATCAAACACACCGAAGTAGGGATAACCGTGGTATACCGTATTACTTTTGGGGTCAGCGTTTTCTTTGGGTCTATTGTTTATAAAGGAATCAGCTACATCGCCTTGTCGGGTTCTGGTAGACCGTCTAATATCCCATATGTCATCAAGGTGCTCATTGTAGTTAATCGTTTTAAATGTATAGCCATTCTTTAGGGCTTTTTTAACATTTCGATGGCCGGAACTTTCAATGCTTTTTATATACACGGCATAACTATCAGGTAATACGCATACACCCACTGCGCGGGTCATTTGCCTAAATAGGGGGATTTTTCTGCGTCTTTTAGTCACTAATTTGTAAAAATTAACGGTGATTTTTTTATAAAAAGGATCGTTGCCCTGTGTTTTTTCAAGCATCAGAGACAGCGATAATTTTGGAGACTGAAAGAGTAGTTTATAAATTTCTGCTATTTTATTTATTTTACCTTGCCATTCCATTTAGGACTCTTTCCTTACTTGAATAGTTATATTGCCTTTAGAATACCTTTGAGGTAGGGGTAAATCAATTAAAACCGAGTTTTTTAAAGACTTTATTTAAGAAAATCTTCCCTTTATTTAGGTCTATTTTGATATTTGCCATAGGGACTTGCTCCCCCCCAAATCTTGCTTTGTAACTATCGTTATTGCTACCCATCATAAAATCATAATACTGTTGTTCGCAATGGTCGATACTCCAAAGGTGTAATGACATACCCAGTGAAATTTTGGCATAGTTTGTTTCATCCCAACCACATTGATAAAAATATAAAGTCTTGGTATCAAGCAAGTAGTAGTTTATCGCTACCGGATGACCATCAACTACAATAGCACTCATTCTAATGTTTTCATGTTTGGGGTTGTTTCTCATTTTATGATGGAATTCAGAAAAGTCAGGGTGAACAAAAGCACCTTTTTGGCCTTTTTTTTGCCAACGTATTTGATGATATTTTTTTAGTAACTTTAGATAGGCTTCGTAATCCTGCGGAGCTACCCAACTAAAATTTGCGTTAATTTTCGCTAATTGATTGCATGAGCGATTGTACCTCGCACGGGTGTTTTTGCTTAGGCTTTCAAGTGACCATGTTGAACGTTCAACAAGGTAGCGAGAATGACTTGGCTGAAAAGCATAATTAACCGTTTGTTGTAATAGTGTTATCAAGTGGCTGTTATATAAAATAGCCCGGAAACACAGTTGGTCTACATCCAGTCGCTTGATTTTTTTTGCCAGCGCAGGTAATACAATATCTTCATAGTGTGGGTGTAATAATAGGTCGAAATATTCGGAAAACACTTCTGAGGATTCAGGTTCTCCAGTCCCTAATGGAAATATTGATTTTGTAGTAAAGCCATGTTTTTGTAACTGACGATAGAGTGGAAAAATGGCAATGAGCTTTTTTTCATGCCATCCGGTGATAACCTGCAATTGCCAATGACTTTGCCAATAGGTTTCAATCCAAATGCTATTCCACAATGGGGAAGTAAATAAATTACCTTTTTCACAGCGGGTGTTTAAGGCACACCAATCATCTTTAATTGCGCTTAGTTCATCTAAACTAGTGATATCACGCCACGTTATATCTGTTGCATTTAGACTGTCTTTCATAAAAAATATTTATTAACCTTGGCGGCCCATGTGGTTGTGACTAATCCTAACATTTTTTGATCCTATATTATTTTTAGTAAGAGCACTCAAAATTAAAGCTCTTCTACTTGTGTGTATCCATGCGCTTATGAGCTAGCCTAATTACCGACATTTATGTTGGGATCAATCAAGTGGGTATAAATTACTTCATACTTTTCCATGGTTTGTTTTATAGAGTAGTTTTTTTCAAGTAGTGTGCGGCCATTCCTTCCAAATTTTGCGCGTAAATTTGGATCGACTATTAAACGTTCGAGGGCGTCTGATAATTCTTTTTGTTGCTTGTTAGTAACTAAAAAGCCAGTTTTGCCGTCAATGACAATTTGAGGGATTCCGCCAACATTTGTCGCCACTACGGGCAGTTTGGCGGCCATGGCTTCTAAAATAGTCATTGGAATGCCTTCTGATGATGAGGTTAATACAAAAATATCTAATATATTTAGAATGTCTGGAATGTCTTGTCGTTCACCTAACAGGGTGATTTGTGCACTAGCGTCTAAATTCTCTATTAATGCCTCGATATCACCTTTTAGCGGACCGTCACCTATGATGAGCAAATGAATGTTAGGGTAATTACGCGATAGCGCTTTTATTGATTTAACTAAAATGGCGTGGTCTTTGGGCTTTGACAATCTCGCCACAATGCCTAAACAAACGTAGTCGTCTTGCAAACCCAAAGAATGTTTAGTTATTTTTTCATCGTTCAGTATTTTTTTAGACCTTAAAGGTGCGCCGTTCGCTATATATTCAGCGGTATAACGACCGTCATATATCCAGCCATTCATTAGTTTGGTAATATCTGCGGAAACCCCTATCGTTTTACTGCTTTTTAGGGTAATTCTATTAATTTTTGCGGCGAGCCCTGTCTTGGGAATGTGTTGGCCATGTTTTGTTAGAACGACCTTCATGTTCCCTAATAGTTTGGCACAAATACTGCCATAAAAATGAGCTTGTAAGTTGTGGCAATGCACTATTTGGGGTTGTTGTTTTTTTAACTCGTTATAGACGTTAACTATTCCACTAAATATGCCGCCAGAAAGATGCAATACCTTAACATCAATGTCGTGACTTATTTGCTCACCCAGTAGACCTAATGTATTTAAACAGACGATGGAGGTTATCGTTTTATCTCTGGCGGTAACCAAATCACACACTAAACGCTCCATTCCTCCAACCGCTAAGGAGGGGATTAAATGTAATACCTTTAAGTCACTCATCTGTTTTTTTAGCCTTTACTTGGCATCATAAGATCGAATGAATTATCTTTAGATTCATTCCAACAATGAATGCGTCCCCATATACCTGTCAAATATAGTAGTTAAATATTAACTTCTTAGCAAATACAGGGCAAGATCATAAATTCAAGACGTTGTTAGTTTTCCACTTCAATAGTCCATTACATCCAATGCTGCTGCTAACAAGGTACGGTAAAAGCGTGAGTGTTTTTTATGAACACTTAGCTTAAACAATGAACTCCAAAATTTAGCAGCAAATTTAATCGTTAGCTCTTTGTAGACCTTTGACCATAAACTGTCCTTAATTGCCTCATTAAATAGCTATCACGGACCTGAGTATCTCAGCAATACGCTAGCGGACTTGGCCAGGTAAAATGGCATTGAATTGCTCTTCATTCAACCCGGTAATCCTCAACAGAATGCCTATATTGAACATTTTAATCGTACCGTTCGCTATGATTGGTTGGGATATTACCTATTTGAAAGTATTCAAGAAGTCCTGCAACGAGCCACAAAATGATTATGGCCATATAACCACGAACGACCCAATATGGGACTAGGCGGCATTACACCAAAATAGAAATTGGCGTTAGCTGTATAAAGGTCTATTTTTAACTTCGGGGGGATTACCGATACCCAACAATGGATATCGAATTTTTACCAAAGCCAGGCAACACATAATGAATTATATTATTGACTATGATAGCTAAGTATAACGCTGGTTTAAGCCCAAAAGAGTCAGAAAGAGACGACTAACTTTATTATAAAACTGTAGCCAATATTACTTGGCCACTTCAAGGAGAATATGCAGTATGTGCGGAATAGTTGGAATATTTCAATATGGGAATAGGAAGGTCCCGATTGACCCTAAGGTATTGATTGCGATGCGTGATAGCTTATCTCACCGCGGACCGGATGATGCAGGGATATGGATTGATGACGAGCATGGTATCGGCTTAGCACATCGCCGGCTGAGCATCATCGACTTATCCAGTGCCGCCAGACAACCTTTGTCGGATGCCAATAAACAGATGTACGTGACTTTTAACGGCGAGATTTATAACTATCGTGAAATACGTGAAGCCCTTTTAAAAGACGGACTAGAATTCCTGACTCAATCAGACACTGAGGTCATACCGAATATTTACCTGAAAAAAGGCCTGGATGGGATAGCGGATCTGAATGGCATGTTTGCATTTGCCCTATGGGACTCGCTAAAACAGCAATTAGTACTTGTACGGGATCGGCTTGGAATCAAACCAGTATATTACACCAAACAAAACGGTAAGTTCATTTTCGCCTCTGAGATAAAAGCCTTATTACAGCATCCCGAGATCGTTCCCAAGCCAGACTTGACATCGATGATGCACTATTTAACTTTTAAAACAACACCACACCCACACACCATGTTTGCGAATATTAAAAAGCTGGAGCCGGGTAATTATCTAATATGTGACAAAAATGGCAATATTACTGTCAAGCCTTATTGGAACGCAACTTCACCCAACCGCTCACTTAATGATGACATTACTGAATCAGAGGCGGTCGCGGAAGTTACTTCTTTGTTGACACAAGCGGTAAAAGACCGCTTAGTTGCCGATGTACCTGTGGGGGCTTTTTTAAGTGGGGGACTGGACTCGAGCGCAATTGTTAGCTTGATGAGCAGTCAATTGTCCCACCCTGTAAAAACCTATGCAATTGGCATCAAGGATGTCGAAGGCCAGAATGAATTAGAGCATGCAGCATTTGTCGCCAACTACTGCGGTACAGATCACCAAGAGATTATGGTGGGGTGGGAGGATGTTAAGAATTATATGCCTCAACTCGTCTACGGACAAGATGAACCCTTGGCTGATCCGGTTTCGGTGCCGATATATTATCTATCAAAGTACGTAAAAAACGACAATGTGCCGGTTGTCATGGTAGGCGAGGGTAGCGACGAATTATTCTTTGGCTATGATTCTCGACTAGATTTTTTTGAAAGTTTTAGAAAAAACTGGCAGCCCCTCCTTAATTTTCCCGTTCCAATTTTGCGGTCTCTCCAACACCTGGCCTACAGCGGTCAGTTCTTGTCTAGCTCCTTTAAGCGATATGGTGAAATTTTTGAGCGAGCGGCCAATCGAGATGCCTTGTTCTGGGGCTCGACCGCTTTTAAAGAAAGCGAACGAAATGACATATTGCTCGACTCGCTAAAACAGAATTCCAATATTTCCCAAAAACTATTAAATAATACAGTCATGCCCTTAAAGCACTTGCTACCCAACGCTGACATTGGTACACAGGTTACCTACACGGATCTCAAAATCCGGCTTGCCGAACTGCTGCTAATGCGCACTGACAAGATCACCATGTCTGTTGGTTTGGAGGCCAGGGTACCCTTTATGGATTACAGACTTGTAGAATTCATGCTTTCACTTCCACTATCGGTAAAGTTGTCCAAGGGTAATCCCAAGCATCTGTTGAAAAAGGCCATGTCGGGCATAGTGCCTGATCAGATCATTAATCGTAAGAAAATGGCTTTCTCCGCGCCGGTCAGTCAATGGCTGAATCAGGGCATGATGCCATACGCCAAGCAATTGATCTTCGAATCGAAAATATGGGAGTTGAATCTATTTAACGAAAAAGCTATACGAGAATTGGTGCAAAGTCATGAAAACCGGACCTGCGATAACGGGGTGAAAATCTGGACATTTATGAACCTGGCCATGTGGTATGATCACTGGATGTAGTACGTAGAAATGTGTCTAAGCGAAATATTTCCAATATCACCCAAAGCAATTTCATACCTGTCTTACAAAGTCGGTGGCCGGCCATAACCGGCATGAGATAGCAGATACCATGCATCACTATAGCTCTCAAGCCTATATCTAAATTACTTGAGGGCTAAATTCTGTTTGATTTTCACCTGCTAATGGCTTGGGTATATATGTCTTAACTAACTGGCTATTTTTTTGGAGAGAATCACAGTTAAATTAATGCACTGAAACCAACTGACAGTATCGACCACCTGCTGCCAAATCACACACCAAACGCTCCATTGTACCAAGGGCAAGGTAGGGAATTAAATTTAATACGCTTAAATCACTCATGTGTGCTTTTTAGTCATTGTTGGCCATCATCAGTTCGAACAGGGTGTCTTTAGATTCATTCCAACAGTGAATTCGCCCCCACAATTCAATGTTTAATAATGTCCACCTTGATGGATCGTCTTTCGGCAGCTCGTTATAGACGGCTGCAACATTGACACATAAGAGTTCCTGTAAATACCCCCCTTTTAATAGGCATGATGACGATGCAAGCCAAAGGTTAGTTAAGGTTGGAAATGCATACTTTTTACGAAAGGCGACGTCTTCTCCTATATAAGCACTAGTAAACTTTCGCCATAACCATTTTTTATGGCCCTTATTTACTTTGTATTTGTAGGGTAAATGTAGGCCCAAATTGATCAACGCAGCATGAGCAAAAGGGTAGTGTGTGATCCCTCCTTCAAATTCATCGTTTTCAAAAAAAATGTGGTTAAGACCGGATGGAACTTCTTTGAGTTGAATCCAGCTAAATATGTCGGCGAACCGCTCTGTTGAATTGCTGCCAGGTGGAAATTTCATGACTTCAGTCAATAGTTCTGCTCTTTCCAAGTCACCCATGGCAATTCGTGCTAGGTCTTCTGTCGGGGATACCTGTGACATATCCATGACCCATGCGGCATCAGAAATGAGGCCACGGTCCAATTGCATGCGTATTCTTTTTGGTAAAGTAGATAGCATTCGTATTATTCGGACCATTGGGCTTAAACGGCTAAACGGTGATAAGCCACCAAATACTGTATCTGCGCCCTCTCCGGTAATAAACACCTTGTCACCAGCGGCTAAAGCCAACTTTCTCGCATAAAAACCACCTACTGCGTTTGGCCCTGTCATAGGTTGAGGGCTTTGAATCATGGTATCTAATAGATTTTCCAGAAAAACTGTTTTGTTTAAATTCGCGTATTCACAGGGAATATTAAGTTGTTGAGATAATGGTTTCATCCATTTATCTTCACTTACCGGTGCTTCAGGTTGGTTGATGCACCAATAAGTCACTTTTTGTCCGCGTTGTGCTAGATAAGCGCCAAGAAAAGACGAATCTACCCCACCACCGCAGGGTACAGAAACATGAGGTTCATTCTCTAGAGGTTCTAAGGCGGCATCCATTGCAATTTTTATTTCTTTTAATACGTCAGCTTCTGTTAACGACTTAAACTTTTTTTGTGTTTCGACACTGTACTGAGAAGACTCAGTGAGTAACCACTGATGCTGAACAATTTTCCCTTGGGAAAAGGTACTAACACTGCCTGGCGATATGGTGTTTAGGTTTTGCCATAGCGTTCTTTTCCCTGTTCTATGGGCATACACCAACATTTCATTAATTTTATCGGTATTTATTCCTGAAAAAGTTGTATTTTGTCTGACTGTTTCCATGTTTGATGAAAATACCAAAATGTTCTTAGTAAAATTGTAGTAAATCGGCATGAAACCCGCAGCATCTCTGAAAACGCTCACGCGTGCTAGTCTAGGTTGTATTACAAACGCGACAGCACTAGGCAGTAAAAGATCGGTGATCTCTTTATGGAAATTGCGGAATAATATTTCGTCACTGATTTCATCTTTTTGCAGAAGATTTTCATGCGAAATTAACTCTGTGAGTCTAGCTGATTTTTCTTTTGATAAACCTATGGTAAGAATGAATAGATCATCACTAACTTCTTTAACTGAAAATGGGCTTAAGGACTCGATAAAGAACATGTCACTATGATATGTTTTTGGCCCTATTGCAGTTTTCACATCCTTAAAAGGTTCACATTTTATCCAGCCAGCGAATCCCGTTTTTATCTGTGGCGAAAGTCCTTTAAAATTCATTTTATTTCCTTTAACTAGCTATACCTATGAGGTATATAAATTAAATATTAACGTCATAACAAAGAAGAGAACTAGAGTAAATCTAAGTATTTTTCCTTTGAATTATGCTGTGACTTTTATTCAAATTTGAGGTTGTGGACATCCTTCGGGCCAACGAACGATGTAAATTCATCATCACTGGTAATATTTGAAGGATTTACATACATTCTACCGGCTAAAGATTCATACTCAGGGAGCGGTGATGATAAGCCAGTTATGTTGAACCTAAACAGAATGGATTCATCATCTTTGGCACACAACCAGTGAATGTTATCTCTATTATCATGGTTAGTTGTATAACCACCGGCGCTTAGATTTTGATCAATTGTCTTTTTACAAATTACCCCATCATCTAAATATTTAGACACATGATAATGTTTTATCCCTACCATTCCTTTAAGCACCAAGAAACCAGATACTACACCTCGATGAGCATGAGGTGGTATGCAGGCTCCTTTTTTAAGAATGAGTAAATCTAACCGAATTTTGCAATGCCGCAATAAAAAGAGCCTTTTATTCCAGAATTTGAAGGTATTGAGGTACCAAGGGCAGGGGCTTTTATAATTTAACACATCAACTTTATAACCAGAGTTAATGAGTTGTGGATATAATTCATTAAATTTTATTTGCTTTAAGAGCTTATTGATATCGGTATTATGATAAAAATGATCTAGCTCGTTAGCCAATATAGTCATGGCTATTTCATTATTGTGTAAAGCGATAGCTTTACACAATAATATGTCTAAGGGGTCTTTACTCTTAACTAAATAGAAATTGAGCAGTTTCACTAAATAATTTTTTATTTTAAACTTTACGTTAACAGGCATAATTTACACCTTGTTATGTTGAAAGAAATTTCGTGACTTTTCATAAGGATCTTTCAGTGGGTCCCAAACGGGCTTTACCATGGTTTTAATTTTTGCAAAGACACGGGTAGCATTGTTAGCGACTGAAATAGGTAGATGTAGCCAGCGACAATAGAGAAAAATACGACGCCTGAACACCCAATGGTACATGGCTTGTTCGGCATAAAAATTATACCCCCAGCGTTGTTCAAATAAACGTGATGACTTGGAGGTAAGTTTATATCCCCAGCGGAAAAAGAAATACTCCATATCGCACAAATGCATACGAGTACCTAAGTTATCAAATACAATAATTGATTTGGGTTGTGTGATGATTTTTCTGCCCATTTTGTGCACTTGAATAGCAATGTCGATATGTTCTCGAATGACCATTTGCGGTAACTCAATGGTTTTTAATATCTGGGTATCAAATAAAACGCCGTGTAGTTCAAACATTTCAGAGGGAACAACGTCGGAGGGAATATCTTCGGGGAGGGCTCGACGTAGATGTTTTTCTTCCAATAAGTAATCTGTGCCTGCTATCTCGACCATGCGAATTTCATTGGTGTATAAATGGCTTCGTAGCGCAGCGCCTTTATCCACCCCTTCTTTTTCTAGGGTCAGCGGGTTTACTATCGCGGCATGTTCGGTTTCGGCAGCGATAATTAAGGGCATTAACCAGCCTTCAGTCACGTTTGAGTCGTTATCTAAAAACATGGTGTAGGGCGTGGTAATACAATCACGTACTTTGCGCATCGCTTCCATGGGGATAATACGGCCATAGTCATAAATTTCTGCATTGCTTTTACTGGCGAGTAACTGTTTTAGCTGTTTTTTTATCGCCTTGGGATAACCAAGATCAAGCACTTTTAAGTCAAATGGCTCAGGTGTTAATGCATATAAGCTTTCAATACATTCAATGACCAAGGTGTATCTGTCTCTTGGTGTTATGACTATGGTTACTTTTTTTTCTTCCATGGGAGTACCTAGTGTTTGAGTAAGCATCAGCTTGTTAAATGGGCGCTACTGTTTGAGTGAATATAGTTAAGTAATGATTAATCATAGTGCTAATTGAAAATTTTTCTTGTATGCGTAAATAGGCTTGTTCACCTAGTGTTACTCTGAGCTCTGGTGAACAAATCAAGCGTTGCAACGCTTGGGCCAACTCTTTGGGTGACTCGGGCGCAACTAAATAACCGGTTTCTTCGTGTAAAATAATTTCTTTTATACCACCAACCCTAGTAGCGACGACAGGTTTGGCTTGTGCACCCGCTTCAATAAAAACTAGCCCAAACGCTTCTTCAATCGACGGCTGTACAAAAATATCGCAGGCGATTAGCCATTGAAAAACATTACTGATTTGTCCCAGCAAGGTCACGTTATTTTCAAGTTTTAGCTGACGTATTTGATCCTCAAGTTTTTGTTTTTCGGCTGAACTGCCATCACCGGCAATATATAAATGAATGTTAGTAGGTAATGCTTCATTTTTTAGTGAAAATAGTGCGGTGATAGTATCTTGATGCCCCTTGATGTGACCTAAATGACCGACGCTCAACAAGGTTATTTGGTTGTTAGGAATAGTTAATTCGTGTCTAGTGAGTGTAATTAATTCTGCTGAGGGTGATACTTTAATGGCGGTTCCACCGTGTACAACATGGCATTTTTTTAGGGGCAAATTAAGGTTTTCAGTTAACAGCGACAGACGGTCATGAGAAACCGTGACGTATTTGTGGACAAAAAAACCAATAAGTCGATTGACTAAACTGGGTTGATAGCGGGCTAAATCGGAACGATGAAAAGTACCTACCACCTTAGTGTTACAGGTAAAACTAGCGATACCTGCATATAGCTGACTTAGTTCACAATGAGCATGTACTAGGTTGATTTTATGTGTTTTTATGAGGGTACGGATTTTTAAAATGAGGTGAAAATTAAAGCCTTGCTTACGCTCTATTATGTGCAAATCGCCAATATCAACCCAGTCAACAGGTTGTGATAAGCATAAAGGTAAAACCGTTATTTTTCGTGCCCTAAGACCTGATACTGTGTCAGTAAAACGGGTGGTTCTGCCGCCTTTTTCTAAGCTTTGTACTACTTCTAATACTCTTAATGTCGTGAGCGATGGCATGCTACTTCCTTGACTTTGTTCATAATGTTAGACAATCGGCGTATCAAAAAAATTGAAACTCAATTATCATCTGTGTTCGTAGTCCAAATATAGCTTAATTGCAATTAGAAGCTAACTTAGTTGCAGTTTATGGTTAACTTAATTGCAGCTATAAATTAACTTTAAAGGAAAGTCTTAGTGATAAAGTAGCTCATATAGTTAGTAGCTTAAATATTGGTGGTGCAGAACGTTTTGTTATTGACTTGTGTCAAATGCAAAAAAATTAGGAGATAAACCTACGGTTATTTTTTTTGGGCAACTAATTAGTTGCTGAATGCGAGTATATTAATATTCCAGTTATTACTTATAATGGTGGCTCAATATGGAAATTAATACGGGTATTTGAAGCATTACGTAAATTTGATGTCATTCATTTTCATTCACAACATGCGTTAAAATTTTTAAATATTATTTTACCGTTATGGAATAAAAAAATTATTTATACTCATTATGGTGCCGCGCGATTAACCTCGTCAAAATAGATGAAATTACACCGCGAAGCTAGCGGTTATGTGGACGCTATTATCTTTGTTTCACAAGAAGGGGCCGATAACTTTCATCAACTACGATTGGGCTCTGTCGTGCGAATGATACCTTTAAAAAATCAATTGGCATTATTAAAACAGTGCAATTGTGAAGAAAAAAATTAGAAGAAAATATTGAGTTGCACTTTTTTGGTCATGGAGAATGTTGAGCTGAGTTGCAATCTTTTAAAGATAATTACTTAGCTGAGGTAGAGGTAAGTTTTCATGGTATGGTGAGCGACCGAGAGCAGATATATTCAAATTTTGATGTGTTAGTGGTTACCTCTGAAACTGAAGGCTTGTCTATGGTGATTATGAAGCTATGGTTAATCATATTCCTGTTATTGCTACTAATATTAGCGGTAATCCTAAACTGGTTGTTGATAACCAAACGGGTTGGTTATTTGAGTTTGCTGATGATAAAAAACTTGCGAGCAGACTTTTGCATATTATGGATAATAAACCGCTAATAACTGACTTTGGTGATTCGGCTTTTAACTATATTAGTGAGAATTTTTCTATTAAAACAGCGGCGAAAAAATATGCTCAGCTTTATCAGCGCTAACAAGTAAGGTTAATAATACAGTGGAAAGTAAACTCAGTGCTTGGGCTAACTATAAACGTTTCGTCTCTTACCTATTTTCTTGGTATTTTATTGGTTGCTGTTGTGCTTGTATTCTGGTGACATTACTACCTTGGTGGCCTTCTTTTGAGCTGTTAGTTATACCGAAATACTTGTTGTTATTTGGACCCCGTTGGTGGTTAATTGTACTTGTTATGGTCATTCCGTTTGGTTGGAAGTGTCTTTCAAAACGACAGTTAGCTATTGTGCCTTTTTTGTTAGTTTTATCTTTAAATTATCTTGATTTTCAATTACCTCAGTTTTGGACTAGTCTTGGGTTAAATGACAATGAGCGCACTGAATTAAAAGTATTTACCGCTAATATTGGGGGCGGAGGGCTTAATGCAGAACTTAAAATACATATTGAACACGCTGTTCCAGACATTTTATTGTTGCAAGAAGCGAGGAAAATAAATATTTCCAAACTCTTTGATATAGATTATTTCACAGAATGTCACTCTGGGTTATGCATTGCCAGTAAGTACCCCTTTGAGCAGGAAAATTCGCTAAACCGAAAGCTCGTAGGAGGTTGGGGCAAGTTTGCCATTTTTTATCGTATCAACACCCCTAATGGCGACGTTTTGTTGGCAAACATTCATTTTGAAACACCGCGTTCAGTATTGATGGGCGCTATATATGGCTATCCTAATTTTGATTACGCAAAAGAAGTAGATAGCAATAGGCAGTTTGAAGCCAGCTTAGTGGGTTTATGGGCCAGTAATAAAACGCACACCTTAATTACAGGCGATTTTAATATGCCCGCGGACGAAAATATATATCGACAAAATTTTTCTGCTTTAAATAATGCTATTGATGTTAGAGGAATGGGCGTAAATTATACTAAATTCACCTCATGGCATGGTGTCAGGATAGATCATATTTTATATTCGGATGACTTTGAATTGCTGGCAGTAAAGGTTATCAATACTACATCAGGCGATCATAAGCCCGTAATGGCAACGTTTAGCATGATAAATAAATATGATTAACTATGGGTCGATCAGGCAATTCCAGAAAGTATGCAAATAAAAAAATGGCACAATGACTATTCTCTCTTTGACCTGATTGTTTGATGCGTTTATTTGAAAAGGTATTTATGCAAAACTTCTTGAAAAAAATTGTATATACGCTGTTTTTCGCTTCCTGCTGTAGCAACGCCATTTCGCCGGTATTTGCGCTAGAGCCAACTATTACAATTAGCTCTCCAACGCTTATCTTACCCGTCCCCAATCATACTATTGCTAATAGTTCGATTATTCATCTTACCCTTAACAATATTGACCTTAATGCTGACGTTTCAATTTTAAATAACTAGCCTTCATCATCCGAAGACAAATATGTCCGTCTACTTAGATTAGAAATTGACCATAACCTGCCATTATCTGGGCATTTAAATTTGTTCTGGAGCAATACTAAAAAAGTGTTGAAAGCACTAAGGCCCCCAAAACTAATATGATTCACCTTTTGACGGTTAATCACGATAGCCGTATGGCAGTCAATGGTGATATTAATGATGAGTTTAGTCTTGTATATCCGTCGTTGAATTGGTTGGCTCGAAGTGTGTTGTTACACCCAAAGCAAGAACACACAAATAGCAGTTGGTATATTGAGCCACAAAAAAAATATGCCCATTATTTGACCAATCAAGCTTTGCTAACCAAAAAAGGTTACCCCGCTCGCAAAGTAAGTCAATGGCTGTATGACCGCCCTCAAGCTATTTATCAACTATATTTAATGTCAGGGGAAACAGAATGGTTAATAAAAGCTAACGAACTCGCTGACTTTTATATTAGCAATATTGATGAAAGTCGCTTGTTTGTGCTGAAAAAACTTTGACCCTAAATACTTAATGCCAAAAGGGTTACTGTATCGTTATTTACTCACTGGTGACGTTGAAGCCAAAAGAACGCTCAAGCACATTTATTGACGTTCGCTAGATTGGGATGAAAGCTATAGTTTACGGCGTGGTTTTTGGACTGAGCGTAATCAAGCTGCGGCGTTAAATGTGGCGGTTTCTTAATGGGAGCTTACTAATGATGACACGGCGCTAGGGCGTATCAATGACATTATTGATGCAACGGTGGCAATGACGTTTAACCCGAGCAATGATTGGCCATTAATAGGTTGTCCTCAGCATAGCTTTAAATCACATGAAGGCTGGGGGATGACACGCCAGCTTATTCGCCTTGGATGATGGCTTTACTCGGTGATGCGTTATGGCGCTTTTATCAACTAACGGGTGATGTGCGAGCCGCGTCTTTAATTGATGCCTTTGGCGACTTTATTTTGAATTATGGCATTCACTATGGTGATGCTAGGGTAAAGAATATTGTTATTGCTAAATACATAGTATCTATAGAAAACCCTAAACAGGAAGAGTTGAATCAATGGACAGATCCGCAGCATGCTTGTGATGTTGCCGCTTTATTGGGTAAGTCAGCCTATATTAAGCAAAAAACCAATCAAGATAACTTTTTGGTGAAAATGTTATTTAATGCTTTATTAGAGCAATGTGCGGGAAGTTATACTAGATTAAAAAAAGCACAGAATAGCAAACGTGAGAAAGAATACTGGGTACTTAAACCACCGCGACGTTTTGGTTGGATGTATTCAACGACCAGTGATTTACCTTGGTTAAAGAGTTTGTTGCTCAATGATTATTGATAATGAAATAGTTATTGAAGGCCGATTTAAAAATGCTGGGCAAACTAAATGCTGGGCAAACTATATATACCGATAGAATAGATTAGCGTAAACACTGTATTTATCATTACCACCAAACGCTAGGGGAACTAGCGACTGATTGTATTGATAATAGCCAACAAGTCTTTTCAGGTAAAAGTTTTACAGCATGGCCCAGTGGCAATGCGTATCCCGAATACTTTATGTTTGGCAAACTCCATATTAATTATTATGAAGGCAGTGTTTTATTTGATGATATACCTTAGAGGTTTTGTAACTCAGCTTTACAATAGCGTTGCTGGCAGGGGATAAATTTCCAATGTAGTTTTGTCTGATTAATGTTCTTGGCCGCCATGGTTAATCGGGCCATTTTAAACGCGCTAAGTGACGAAAATTGCTGCTGGTTAATTTCATAACTGGTAACAATTACTGCAGTTTTACCTGCCTTAAATACAGTATATATTTTCTGATTTTTGCGAACCTTTTGCTCAATAGATTGCCAACCACTAGGGATTAAATCATTCTCGTAATAACTTGGCTTACCGTCTAATTCTTTACCACTAAAAAAATACGTAAGCTCAATAGCCTTGTCTTTTGAAGCTAAGCTGTTAGTAACCAAAGTATAAAAATGAATTTTTGGTTTCAGTTCAAATACAGCATCGCTGGTTAAATTACTAGCGGTTGGAGCAGGTATCAACATTGTGCTGAAAGTGGTTGATGACACAGCCAATATTACTAATAAAACCGCTAAAGCAGACTTATTAGTACTAGTACGGCTTTTAACTTGTGATGTATTTAGATGTTTAGTTGATTCTGGAATGTAATCTGATTGTGTGGCAGTTAAATCAATATCAGAATTTTTATTACCCCACCAAAACAAAATGAACATAAATGGAATAAACAAATACCAGCCAAAAGTATTATGATCTGTCATCAAACTACTTTCCATATTGGTATACTCACCAATTAATATTAAAGCTGTAATTCTTATCCAGTTAGTGAGTAGTGCCCCAAAAATAGCGAGGGCAAAAAATCCTAACGCCTTTTTGAGATTATTAATATATAGAAAGCTAAATAGTGAACTGATCGCTAATGAAACGATCATGTACCTTAAACCACTACAACCATCGGCTATTTCAAAAACACCTGCAGGAATAGTGACCAAGTTACCTTCAACATAAGTCGGCACACTGGTAAAACTCATAAAGTAGGTCACTACGCTGACCGATATTTCTTGAAGTATATTGGTCATCATGCCCCAAAGTGGCATGATGAAAATTAGAAATATGCTAGGGAAAACTATATACCTGTTCAATTTGTAAAGCATATTAATACTAGTGACTAAAACGGCTAGTAGAGAGCACCAGTAACCTAAACTTATTTGGGCATTGCTCATTATAAATAATGCTAAACAAGAAAAAATAAATATTACCGTTGCAGGAATCGAGAGTTTCTCTCGAAAAGTCAATTTGCCTGCTTTTTGCAATATATAAAACAAATACAGTGAAATAATGGGTATTAAGTAAGCATGAGAGTACGTGCCATCATCAAAACTATGTCGCCATAAAGTGACTAAAATAGGTATGTTTAATAATGCAACGGTGAAAAAAATGAGCAAGATACCTAAAAACGGTGTTTTAAAGAAAATGCTTACGATTTCAATGTGTTTATTTAATTTTATCATGTTACTTTATCTATAATATTATTGGGTGAATAAATGAAAAGCTTATCTAACATTAACACTACTGTTAATTACAATAATAAATTTATTCAATGGAGTTATTGTTGTTGTTGCAATTAAGCTAACAATATTTCAATGGTTTGTCTTTATTTAAAGCGTTATCAGCGGTTATATTTATTACAGACAAGAAGTCATTATCTGTAATAAATATCTAGGTATCAAGGTTAACGTTGATGAAAAATTTAATGCTACTTTAATTTATTGAAAAGAGCATATTAATAATAATAATAATAATAAAATATAGGAGTGAATATTTTGAAATTCAATCAATTAGTAACCTATTTAGGGCTCGCGGTTTTTATATCTGCTTGCAGTGAAAATACAACTTCACAAGAGCATGTTGTCAAGGCGAAGTTTGCGCTAGAAAAAAACGAACTAAGTACAAGTGAAATAGAACTAAAAAATGCTTTAAAAGTTGATGGGGAAAACGCGGAAGCACGCTTTTTACTTGGTCAGTTATATTTATCTCAAGGTAATAGTTTAGTTGCTGTTAAAGAGTTAGAGCGAGCGTATTCATTAAGCTACGACGCTAATAAAGTGGTGCCTTTATTAGCTAGAGCTTATTTTTTAGCTGAAAGCTATGAAGATATCTCAAGCCTGGCTGAAGATGGTAAATACTTAGTTATCGATAGTAAAATTAAATATTTAGCCTTTAAAAGCATGGGTGCAATTCTTAGCAAAAAACTTGAATTAGCTCAGGAAATCACCCTGCAAATAAAGACATTGTCTGAGTCCAACTCCTATACCTTGTTAGCAAATGCTTATGTTAATTTTGCCGAAAATAATAATGAAGAGGCACTTTCTTTAGTATCAAAAGCTTTACTAGCAGACCCTAAAAATATTGATGCCTTTTTGCTAAAAGGTCATATTTCTTTTGCTTTAAATAAATTTGACATTGCGACAGAAAATTTCAAGCAATATGAAAAATTTCAGCCACAAGTGGGCGTAACGAAATTATTTATTGCTAATTCATTATTACGCGATAATAAATATGATGAAGCTGAAAAATATGCCGATGAGATACTTGCATCTATCAGAGAGCAACCTCTAGCAAATTATGTAAAAGCCGTGGTTATGTTCGAAAAAAAGGACTTTACACTTGCCAAGTCACATGCCGAAACTGCGCTTAATCAAAACTATAATTTGCCGGTGTTAAAATTAATTGCTGGCACGAGTGCATTCAATTTAAATAATTATGAAGTCGCTTATCATCATTTAAAGGCTATTGTAAAACAAGTGCCAGCTAACCATTATTCAAGGAAAATGTTGGCGATAAGCCAGCTTCAGTTGGGGTTAATTGATGATATAAATGAAACACTGATTGGCTTTAACGCTACTACTTCTGAAGAAGTACGTTTTTTATCTAGCTTGAGCTTTCAGCTTGCTGAACTAGGTGCCGTTGATGAAGCTAAGGTCCTAGCAAAACAAGCCAATGAGAGTGCAATCGAGTCGAGTGCAGAGCAAAGTGTTCGTAGTGGTATATTAAAATTAATGACTAATGACCCTTCAGGGGTTGAAGATTTAGAATTAGCGTTCGAAGCCAACCCAGATTTTGAAGGTGCAGAACTTGCGATTGCTTATGCGGCATTACAAACAGGTGATTATGATAAAGCGCTTAAAGTGACTAAGCAATGGCAAGAAAAACAG
Source organism: Colwellia sp. MB3u-8 (assembly GCF_014076985.1). Taxonomy (NCBI): domain Bacteria; kingdom Pseudomonadati; phylum Pseudomonadota; class Gammaproteobacteria; order Alteromonadales; family Colwelliaceae; genus Colwellia; species Colwellia sp. MB3u-8. The sequence continues at coordinate 113,271 of NZ_JACGVA010000073.1, read as the reverse complement.
CCTGACATAGCGGGCAGTTATAATATGCTTGCGTCTATTTATATAGCACAACAAAACAATGAGTTAGCTACCCAAGCATTACAAACAAGTTTACTAAAAGAAGCCAATAATCTATTTGCGCTTACCGAGTTAGCTAAGCTTAATTTTACTGAGGGTAATAAAAAAGAAGCTGAAAAATTTGCCCAACGTGCGGTTGAGCAATATCCAGACAATGCTAAGGCTTTACGCTCTTACTATGCATCCAAACCTGATGAGCAAGCTTTAGCTAAAATTGAACAGGCTTATCAAAAAAGTAGCGATAATATTGCCTTAAGTTTGTTATATATTGACGCGCTCATTAATTCAGATGATTTGACACAAGCGTTAGTTATTTCAAATGCGATGGAAACCAATGTTAAAACCTCTAAAAAATTATGGTTACAGCGTATATCGATTTATAAAAAGCAACAGAATGAGCTGAGATTTATTACCACCATTAAAGAATGGCTAAAGGCTAACCCTTATCATATAGAGCCAATATTAATGGTTTCTGATTATTATGTTAAGCAAAGACAAGTAGGTAAAGCATTACAGTATCTCGATAAAGCTTTGTCTGCTCATCATAAAGAAAGTTTAGTCATTAAAATGGTAAAAGTTCAATTGTTACTGGACACTAATAAGCTTTATGAAGCCAAAAAACTTTATCAAGATCAACAATTCCAGAGTATTAAAGCTGAGTTTAAAGCTGGGCTAGAAGGGCGTATCGCTTTTCTTGAAAAAGACTTTACTAAGGCTGTTGAAAAGTTAACGCTTTTTTATCAAGCTTATCCATCACGAAAAAATGCAATATTACTTTCGCTGTCGTATAAAGGTGATAATCAAGCAATACAAGCGCAAAAGGTTCTGCAGGAGTATTTGACGAAAAATGAGCAAGACGATCGTGTACGAATGATGTTGGCTGATAGTTATTTAGCGACAGAGTCTGACAAAGCTATTTTAGCTTACGAAAAAATTATTATTAATGAACCTAGTAATGTCATTGTTCTAAATAACCTTTCATGGCTATACTTGGATAAAGGCGCATTAGAAAAAGCGCAATTACATTCCAAAAAAGCGATTGAACTTGCCCCTGAAAATCCAAATGTTATCGATACAAGAGGAATGGTTCTACTTAAAGTCGGGGGGGAATTAGCCGCACGGAAAGCGTTATCAAAAGCATATAAAATAAGCAATGGGCAGGATATGAGTATCACGCTTAATTATGCAGAGGTATTAATTGCTAATAACCTAAATAAAGAGGCGATAGCACTATTACAACAATCAACAACTAATAACAATGAACTTAGTCAGCGAAAATCGTCGCTTATGATACAGGCGAAAAAGCAGTAAGGTTTTGTTTTATATATGTTTTTTTAATAAATAAAAAGTGCCAACTTGTTTTGTCTATAAAATTTACTTGTTATTTTTTGCTTTCCAAAAGTAGCAAGTAAATAAAATTTCAAATGATGCCTATCATACTGCTAAAAATATGCTTAACTAAGTGAATGTCATTAGGCTTTGGACAACAAGTGCTTTGCTAATATGATAACCACATATGAAGATATTACAAAAAATGGAGTTTCCCCTAATGCCTCGTATAAGTTTAAAACTCATATTCGTATATTTATTAATAATAAATGTTATGTCCTGCTCAGATCCTAAAACGGTTGCAGAGTACATGGCAGAAGCGCAAAGCTATGCTGAAAAAAGGGATTATACCAGTGCAATAATAGTGTTGAAAAATGCGATTAATCTAGACAGTAATCATCCTCAAACTCGATACCTATTGGGGGTTTCTTATCTTGAACAAGGTAATTATGTCGGCGCTGAAAAAGAGCTTGAACGCGCATTAGCGCTTAGCCCTAATAAACAAGAGTTAGTGTCAAAATTAGTGCAAGTAAAATATAAACTGGGTAAATATGATTACATTTATCAAGTAGCTGATAATTCTAGTGTATACGAAGACGATGATATTATTGTGATTCTAACTTATGCAGGCATTGCTTCTATTAATGAAGGTAAAGATATTCAAGCTAAGTTTTATGTAGAAAGTGCATTAGCGATCAGTGATAGTTCAATGTATGGACAAATAGGCCGAGCCTATATATCTCATAGTGAGAATGATTTTCAAGAAGGACTTAATACTGTTGAAACACTTCTAGCTACGGCTCCTAATATGGCCGATGCGATTATGTTAAAAGGTTATTTATTACAAGCAACCGAACAATTTGAATTAGCAGCTCAAACATTTTCACAATATGCAGTGCTTAGACCTAAAGATATTCAAGTACGTTTTTTTATCGCTCAAAACTACATTTACGCACAAAATTTTGATGCTGCCGAATTAGAAGTAGATCGACTCTTAAAAGTGTCGGCTAGCCACCCTTTAGCTAATCAATTTAAAGCTGAAATAGAGTTTTCCAGGGCAAACTATCAAGCCGCTCAAGAGTACGCCCTAAAGTCACTTATGGAAGGGGAAGGCTTTCATATATCTAAAATTATTGCGGGTGTTAGCAGTTATAAGTTAGGGGATTTAGAACAAGCCTATAATTATTTAAATAGTGTGAAAGCAATGTTACCTGCTCAGCATATTGTAAGACAACTGATTATTGAGATACAGCTTCAGCTGGGCTATGAAGTTGATGCGATAGCAGACTTACGAGCCATGGTGGAGCTAAATACAGCCGATCCAGCTTTGCTCACTATGGCTAGTAATGAATTGTTGACGTCAGGTAAAATAGAAGTCGCTGAAGAGCTATTGCAATATTCTCTTGATTTAGATAGCAAAAATCCTGACGAGGTTGCTAAACAAGGCCTTACACAACTTTTCCTTAATAAAACAGAAAAAGGCATAGAAAACTTAGAAAAAGCTTTGAAATTAGACCCCAATTTAGAATTTGCCGAACAAAGTCTTGTCATGGGGTATTTAAAGAATAGTCAGTTTACAGAAGCGCTTGTATTTGCTAAAAAGTGGCAGAGTATTGAATCTAAAAAGGTGCAAGGCTATTTACTCGAAAGTTTAGTATTTGAGCAACAAGGGAATTTGGAAGAGGCCGAAAAACTTTTATATAAAGTCATAGAAATTGATGAAAACAATACGGCTGCATTGTTTAGGTTGGCAATACACTCACATAAAAATGACATGAGTAGTGAAGCGTTCAACTATTATACTAAGACGATAAAACTTCAACCTCAGCATCATAGGGCAATGATCTACTTCACCCGCTTAATTGCGTCTTCAATGACCACTAAGATGAACTTATCAAGTAGAGCGATTCAATTTTATCACACTGCACTGGAAGAGAAGCCATCAAATAATTACCTGAAATTTGGTTTGGCGTTGATACATAATCAAAATAATACTCCTGAAGAAGCAATCGAATTATTTAAAGAGATTGAACAAAGCACAGATCCTATTGTTGGAATTGAACTTGCTTTAGGTGATAGCTACAGACAAATAAAAGACTGGCGCAATGCGGAACGAGCATACCAAACATATAACCAAAATGAAGCTGAAGATTTGCAGGTAATACATAAATTATTTTCACTGTATGAACAAATGGGAGAACTTGATAAAGCCCTTGCGCTAGCAAAAGAGTCAATTACTTCTCATAAAGACAAAACAGGGTTAGTCTTGCTGAAAGTTTATTATCAATCTCTACTAGGTGAAGAACCAAATGCTCAAGATTTAGATGAAATTAAAGCGAATGAAAATATCGCGGATCATTGGTTTGTAGATAAAACATTCGGTCATTTGGCTTATCGGAAAAAAGATTTTGAAGCTTCCAGCAATTATTATAATGCCGCTTATAATAAGCAACCAAGTGAAAAGAACGCTATGTATTGGGCAAAATCAGCTAGCTTGAAAGGTGATAAAGCACAAGCGGTGGAAATATTAGAAGCGCATGTCTCATCAGAACCGCTGGCGATTAGGGCGAAAATGATGTTGGCAGCCGCCTATATTATTGCACAAAAGCCAGAAACAGCGATTGCTACATATAAAGCGGTACTCCTAATTGAAAAGAATAATAGTGTCGCGTTAAACAATTTAGCAAACTTGGAGTTGCAACAAAATAATACCACGGAGGCATTACATTATGCTAAAAAGGCATTAACAGTTAACCCCACAAACGCTGATTTTATTGACACCTATGCACAAGTCCTAATCGCTAATGGACAAATAAAGCAGGCAATTGAACAATACGATTTAGCGCTATCGTCAAATAGCGCCCCTAAAGTTCAAATAATTATTCATAAGGCGGAGGCGTTAATTGCAGACAGTCAAAGTGAATTGGCCAAATCCTTCCTAACATTGATTAAAACTCAACAGCCTGATGAGCGTGAAAAAATTAATAAACTACTAAGAGAAATTGATTAGCTCATCATTGGCTGCTATCAGTGGTAATTGGGTATTTAAGTACTCTGTAACGTATTTTGTGTAATGGCTAGGTTAAATAACGTTTTAAAAACGGTCTTCGAATTCAACCTTAAATCGATTCAAGGCCGTTTCCAATTTTTTATTGGCATTGGTCATTTATTTGATGCTTGCTCAATCGCTAAATAGATTACTTTTGTAGCCGATTATTATGCAGAAATAATTTACGTTTTTTATGTCCTTACGAATAACACTGTTCAGTGATTCAATTCCATTAGTGGTAAAAATGGCTTTGCGTATATCACTAGGCCAGTGATAGCGTGCTGATTTTTGCCAGTTATTGCGCCATGAGCGCGATATACTGTCCCAGCCTTGCTCAACTTCTCTATCGCGATTAAGCCTTCCTCTGCGGTTATTGATATCCACATAGCGAGTCATTATTTATGGCCTTCAATATGATGCCTAAGGCGAGGTCAACGGCTTTATTGATCAGCGGTTTATCTTGTCTGAATTTCACCGCCAAACAGTTCAAATAAACTATGCGATAAAGGGCGGCTAAAGGCCCTACCACTCTAAAATTGCTCAATAACAGCGTTCGCAGTAAGAATAGTTTTAGATGAATAACCATTAGGGTAGTTATCTTTACTGGATTGCTAATGACAGGCGTAACCTAGGTGTTTGTCTAATGCAGCATTGAGTGTTGCTTCAACGGTGACCTTGGTTAGCATTTATGTAAAACAGTTAAGTCAGCTTCATTCATAATTGATTTGGTGGCTTGCTTAGCAAACGCCTCGAGTGCTTTCTTATTCATCGTCTGCCTATCCTAAACCCTATATGGATATTAATGATAGGCAGTTACACAGATTTTTTACAGGGTCAATTACGGCGACTATTAGTAGTAATTTTTAGTGGTAATTTTGTATTTATGTTTACCGCGGTCAATATAATCGTGAGTTCAATGTTGCTTGCATTATTAGCTATTAATTTTTATATTTTACATATTATAATTAACAAACAATATGTTACGGATTGTGGTGGGCCAAAATATCTGACTGGATTCATAGTTTGTATCGGTAATTTGTTTCGAAATTGACCCTTATCTTTATTCCTGAAATTTTTAGTTCCACTACGCTTTAGTTCCACTACGCATAACATATGTCTGCTATTTTTACATGTTCACTATTCTTATCACCTTGATTCATATTAAGATATTGTTAAATAGATTTAATTTAATATATGCGGGTCTAATTCCCCGCCGCTTGCTGCGGAAAGGATTTTGACTTCAGCGTAATTTAGATACCCCTCTTCACATAGCGAATTTGAGCCTAAGCGTAAAGCCTTGGCGCGTAGTAGTTTATTGTTGGCTTGATGTTTGCATTTACTCTGTTAGCAGCGGTTCTTGATAACCAAGAAATACAGCTGTAATAAACTAATTTAACAGGAAGTAAATATGTTTAATTTAAGAAAAAAACTAGGAATAACCACATTATTAACTTTAACTTTAGGTTTAGTTGGCTCGAGTCAAGCTGATATCATACTAGATGACTTTAGTTATAGCCCTGTGGTAAACATTGAGGTTAATTCAGGTTCTACATCAGAGACTACAGAGAGAGTAGATATCAATGCTCTTGGTGGTGACGTAATTTACACGTTGATTTATAACGATGGGCAACTTGACTCAAGCTCGACAAGTATAGACTTTGGTGGTGATGACGCTTTAACGTGGAATAATGCTGTCACAATGCTATCTACTTTATCATTATTTTACACTGACGCTAATGCTAATGGTACACCTAGCGGGCCTCTTGATTTAACGGCTAGTGGAAACCAAAATTCATTCTATTATGATATTATATTTTCTGATGTCGGGTTTGATATCAGTATTATTGTAGGCTCTGGCGGCTTTGACTTTGGAGCCCGCCATAGTCTTGATGAAAGTGCATATTCATCAACATCAGCGTCAGTTAGTAGCTTAACTCGTACTACGCTTAGTTTTAGTGATTTTAATGCAGTCTCAGGCTCAGGGGCAGACTTTGCCTCTGTAGACTATGTTCATGTGTTGCTTTCGACAAACACTGCCGGTGCAGATATGATGATTACTGAGTTCGGTACGGTTCCAGAGCCTACTAGCCTTGCTATATTTGCTTTAGGGCTAATCGGCCTAGCGTTTGGCGCAAGAAAAAAAACATAATTACTGATTTTATTTCCCATAAAAACCTCGTTGAACGAGGTTTTTTTTACTAAAAATATTTTCATACCTTAAAATCCATAAGATTTCTCTACGTTACTTCATCGCAATGACAATTCATCAAGATAGAGGCATATTTTAATTGGCTCATTACTGTCAGCTTTCTTTACATCCCGCTAACAAGTTGTCAGCTTTTTTTACAATAAATTAACATTTTGGGTGGTGCGAAAAGCAGCCGATTTTCTATGTGGTTGTGTTCAATTGATTTTTTATATTTGGCGTGGTTAATGCATTTGCTTACTTGCAACGGATGTAACTTGCATAACTTTTAATTATGGAGAATGAAAATGTTAAATTTAAGTAAAAAAATATTAATGACACTGGTGCTAACCTTAGGGATGGCGAGTTACAGTTATGCGGACATAGTGTTGGATGATTTTGACTACACTCCTCAACCGAATGTATTTATTGAAGTTAATGATACTGTTACTACGGCAACGACCCAACGAAATAATATTAACGCCTTAGGTGGTGATGTTGTCTATGATTTAGCTTATGTTTCGGGTAATCCTACTCCCGCAAGGACATCTGCAGCCAGTTTTAATAATGGCACTATGGCGCTTAGTAATGATGCCACATTGAAATCAACCTTGTTGCTAACATATTCAGAAATATTTGCTCCGGGAAATCCTACCGCCGACTTTAGTGCTCTTAATGGTTTTTATTTTGACCTGTTAGAGTCTGATTTAGGTTTTTCAATCTTAGTGACCATTGGCTCTGACAGTGGCGCGAATACAAGTATCTCAAATACTGTTTCAGGTGCAATATCTAGTTTGACGCGTACTAATATACTTTTTAGTAGCTTTGCGACTGGGCTAGGCGCAGGCGCTAATTTTGCTGCGGTAGATTATGTTTCAATTTTGTTAACATCAGATTTAGAAAATGTCGATCTAGTATTGCAAGAATTTGGTGCGACAACTGTACCTGAGCCTACATCATTGGCTATTTTTGGCTTAGGCTTAATCGGATTAGCATTTAGTGCGAGAAAAAAAGTTTAATCATCGATGATGAAAGCAATAATATGAAGTATTAAAAGACCTCGTACAAACGAGGTCTTTTTATGCGATTTTATAGCACAGGAGTGGTAGGGTGTTAGAAGAATTTCTCCGCAGACAAGAAATATACACGACTAAAAAAATATTATGCTTGTTCTTCCTAGTCTATTTGATTTTTCCACTATACTTATTGCCTCAAATCCTGCCGGTAGGTCGACCGTTAGACTTACACCTTTATTACACGCCAATGCAGGCCGATACGCTTATCGCATCTTATGGGGTGGAAAACCGCCTGGCATACATTAAGGGACTCATCACTATTGATATGGTGTACCCACTTTTTTATTCACTTTTCTTAAGCTTACTACTGACTTTTTTTATTGCGCGAAGTTATGCAAAACATCATAAAATGCAGTACGTAAGAGTACTGCCTTTTTTTATCATGTTAGTTGATATTATTGAGAATATTTGTATTATTTTAATGCTACTTGAATTTCCCTGCGCAATCGAAAGCCTTGCCTTAATGTCAGGTTTGATGACGTTATTAAAGTGGCTACTCATTGCAATCACTTTTGTTATATTATGCTATGCCGTGGTTCATTTTTATCTGCATCGCTCTGATATTGAAGCGTCAGACAACAACGGGTGTTAACAAATAATTGTTAACACCGAGTGGGGCTATAATCGAGTTACTGTGAATCTTTTACATACCTAAGCTCTTCTAAGCTTAACCTTACTGATCTACTCGTAGGGAGTGTAGATCGCCCTAGGCGGCCGGCAAATATAGCACGACTAGCATTACTGTCGCCTATTAAGCTTTTAAAACAATGGTCCATTTTGATAGCATTTTCTCTGGCCTTTTTATTTTCAGTAAATTGTACATCCGTACGTAAATACTCAGAAAAAATAACAGGGGTCTGCTCGGGTTGAAAGCCAAGTTGCAATGCCGTGGCTTGCAGCCAAAATTTTTGTACTGCAGCTCCTGCCTCTAAATAGCTTGCTAACCCAGAGGGCTCTTTGTCAGCAATAATCACAAAATGTGCCGAGCTTTTTATTGCGGTTGAAAAGTCCAATAAGAGCTTAGGCAGCACAGTACCGGCCAAATACTTATCAAGAAAGTGAAAGCGTGACCAGCTTTTTAATGACCAACGGGATAGGGCAATAGTTAAGGGGTCTATACCTAAAGACTTTGCCGGTAGTTTATCTTTACTAAATGTTGAGTTACAGTTTTTTTCCGGGCTGGTATCTTGCTCAATAGGAGTAAATTCCACTATTTTTGAATGCACGTTAAAGCCTTCTTCCATACTTAATCGCGTTGTGGCATTACCGTACATCAACTTAGCCACTTGCCAACGTTCAGCAAAGGACTCTTTCCAAATCACTGAATAGCCTTCAGGTAGTGTTGCTGCTAATTTTTGTTTTTCGGTTGTCGATAACGGCCTTGTTCCCATTCTTTTTCTCTGTACACAACGGGTTTTTATATAAGGAAAAAGAGCGTGAGTTGAAAGTGGCGTTTTAGACGCTTGTATTGCTAATTTAAAAGTAGGAAATAAGTCATAGTTTTCTTGGTCAGGCTCAAGGCCGTTTTTATTGTTTATTTGACTGCAGCATATTTCAAAATTGAGAGATTGTGCGGCAATTTTTGCATTTTCTAGAAAGCAACCCAGTGCAAGTTTACTGGCGTTACCCTTTAAATCATAAACAACATCTTTTCGGGTATCATGACCATGAATGATGCAGCTATGCTCATCTAAGACTTCAATTCTTAGCGGTTGCATATTGTCGCCACTGGGTGACCATTTAGCGTATTCAAAAATTTGTTCTATCGGTTTCAATTCAGTCTCAATCTTTATATTTGTTGTTGGCCGCATGACAATTTTTTTAGCTATATTAAACATTAATCGGGGTAATATGCCGGCATTACCAAATGGTCTCCATGTTTTGGCGAATTTATTTCTATAGGCATCGAAATGCAAGCCCCACGGGGCAGCCAAAACTGGCCCTCTATTAAGTAATATTTTTAAAGCATAAGTTTCGGCAATTCCGGCACATAAATTTACGGCCATGGGTGTTGAAGGCCCGCGTTTATCAATAAAACTGACGCGATTTTCATCAACAAGGTAAGGACGCTGGAGCATAGCAGGAGATAAACCGATGAGGAATTGAATTAGTTGGTCATTTTCAGTGTCTTTGTCGTCGAAGCGAAAGTATTGTTCGTAAGACATTTTACCCGGCATGAAACATAAAAATGCACAGCCCATTCCTAAAGGTGCTGCGGTGACTACGGGGATGTTTTTTTCATAACACTTTTGAAAAACTATTTTACGGGCTGCTAAAGCAAAAAAATCTAGGGCATCAACGTAGAGATCAACATCTTGTAAAAATTCATCTACATTGTGAGCAAATATTCCTTCAGGAAATGTTTTTATGTTGGCATCAGGGTTGATGTCTTTGGCCATATACTCCATAACATCAACTTTTTGTTGTCCTAAAGTCGACATAAAGGCGCCAGACTGTCGGTTAAAGTTATGTACTTCAAAATTATCAAAATCAGATATCTGAAAATTATTGATGCCTAAACGCGCTAACGTTAGCAAGTGTGCACCACCAACACCGCCAGCCCCAGCAATAGCTATTCGTTTGTTTTTTAATATTTCTTGTTCACTCTCAGTCACCCAACCTATATTCCGAGAGAATGCTTCTTCATAGTTAAACATGAGGATCCTTTTATACTAAAATTTAGGTTTATTAAGCTAGTATCAGTTGTTGATCTTAGTAATAGCATTAATACGGGAGATGACTATTTCAAACTTTTACCAATTTCTCTTTCTATCTCTTTATATAAACATTTAAATCCAGGGGTTAGATTTTCCATAAAAATAGTTGGGTTGATATAGTAAGGGGCACGCAAGCCATGATAATCAATGGCTTCACCAAGCTGAATAAAGTTAATACCAACAAATCGCAGACTGCGGGCTAGCCTTGGTTCCATCATGACATACACGTGTTTTACGTCCGTTTTAATGCTTAGTGACGCCCCAATCATATAAAGTCCAATAGCAATAAATGGAAAGCAACGTAACTCAGTTTCTGAGTAGCTGGGTTCATTAATCGTACCGACTGCTGAGCCCTTGAATTTATCTATTTTACGTCGTCTAAAATCAGCTTTTACAGCAAGGCGAGATATTTCACCTATTTCATGGCGTGGAAAGTTACTTGGGTGTAGTTCTTTGTTTTGTATGACATTGGGGCAATATTTTTCGATCGGTAGTAGTTCAGATTCGTTAGCTGATATCACCATTCTTACGCAGCTTGTGTAGGTATCTGACGGCTTATGTTTTATCATAGCGAAGATCGAGTGGGCATCAAACTCATCTTGCTCCTTGCCACCGTCTTTTACTTTTTCATAGGCCAATTCTTCACAATAAACATTGTGACGAATGCGGAACACTTCGTCGCGTAACTCATCAGTATCGGCAATTTCAGGCTTTAAGAATTGGGTGAAATGCTTAGCAATATCCATCGCATCATGATTAACTTTCATTGATGCAATGCGTTTGGTGATGGCTCCAACCAGGGGCACGTTTAGCAACTTCTTGCTCCAATTCATTATTTTCAGTTCCTGACTTTTAGTCGGTTATGCATGATGATAATTATGTTGTTTTCAGTATAGCCATATAATTAATTTACCACTTTATGTAATTATTATGAAATAAAATTGTAAATTAATTATTAATGATTGTCATTTTAAACACTTAACGGCCATGATTAATTTTAATGGGCACAATTTTCATTGCAGTTTCATAGCCCATATCAAAAAGTGAAAACTTTTTTTCTTCACTCATGCCAAAATCAACCGCTGAGCATAAGCCAGTATTGATAATGATAGTATTGTGCCAAAAGGCGTCATTAATATACTCACGTGATATGGTTGTCATAAAGGTTCTGATCAATAAGGTTACGTAATTTACGATAGGAAATAGCCCATCTGTTTTGAGCTCATCATATTCATGCTCACCGCGCAGACGAAAACACAATACGGGTGTGCCGTCCATAGCCCAATCTCGGTGTAAGGCATCTTCGGATAAAATACTGCCATCAACCATTAAATGTTTGCCAAAGGGTTTAAAGCTGAAAACCAGTGGAATTGACATAGAAAAACGCACGGCCAAAGACACTTTCATATTAGGTGTTCTTGCTCGGCTAAAAATAACGGGTCGGCCAGTTTTGACGTCGGTTGCTACTATATGTAAGTTTCGATTTAGGTCGATAAACCTTTTACCTGCTAAGTGTTGGTCAACCCATTGTTCAAAAATGTCACCGGAACTTAAACCACCATTACGAATTAAGCACACTAATGAGAAACCTTTAAATTGATTGTAATCGGTAGTTATCGCAATATGTTTAATTTCTGCTATCGATAATCCAGCAGCATACAAGCTTGCAATTATGCTACCGCCCGATACGCCAACAAGATGAGAAAAATCGATATGCAAATCTTTTAATGCTTGCAAAACGCCGATATGAGCGGGTGAGCGTGTTCCCCCGCCAGCTAAAATAGGTACTATATTCGCCACATATATCTCCTCGTTGTATCTTATTATTTAATTATGGGTAAAAATGACAAAATCGCTAGCCAAAAAATGTGCTAAGTTCAGGTAAAGTTTTAAAGTTTTAAAGTTTTAAGAGGAGTGAAAATATGAATAAAATATTACCATTATTAATCTTTATTGGGCTGATATTCAGTTCAATAGCCTGTGCTGATTTAGCGGATACGGTGAGTTTACTTAAACCTTCTGTGGTTGGCATTGGTGTTTATACGCCGACAGGACAGCCGAAAAATCAACTTTATGGCACGGGCTTTGTTATTGGCGATGGCACTTACATCGTGACCAATCACCATGTTATTGAGCAAGAGTTAGATGATAATTTATTACAGAAATTAGCTGTATTTACCGGTAAGGGCCGATCGGCGAAAGTAAAATTAGCTAAATTGATTGCCCATGATGAGGATCATGATCTTGCTATCCTTAAAATTGAAGGGCAGGCGTTACCGGCATTATCATTAGCCAACAATGACTTTCGACGTGAAGGCAGTGATATCGCATTTACTGGCTTCCCGATTGGCGCTGTGTTGGGACTTTATCCTGTCACACACCGAGGTATTATTGCTGCCGTAACACCCACTATTATACCCGTTGATGATGCAAGGCAAATAAGCATAGCTATGCTTAAGCGCTTAAGAGATCCTTATTTAGTCTATCAATTAGATGCAACCGCTTATCCGGGCAACAGTGGTAGTGCTATGTATGATGTTAAAACGGGTGTGGTTATTGGTATTATTAATAAAGTTTTTGTGCAGCAGAGTAAAGAAACAGTGATCAGTAAGCCGAGCGGTATTACCTATGCGATACCCGTGAAGTATCTGCATAACTTATTAAAAAAGCATAATATAAAGGGCTAGTGACTATATCTTGCCTGATAATTTCACCCGCTGTTAAAATAAAAATTTGGTTAATCTTCAGCATTTGTTTGTTGATTTGATATGGCCATTTTATTGTTTAGTAGCCTTGATATCGGCACTAGCTCTATGTTGTTTTTCTCGAGCAAGGGCAAAAGTTGATGTAATGATCTGATTGTTTCAGGATGTGGATGAGCGATAGCAACAACGCTACGATAACGTTTTGCATCGAGTATGAGTTGTTTAAATTGACTGAGAATATAGGCGTGTTCTAATTTATTATCGAGAAAAATATGTCGATGTAAACTGGGTACGCCAAAGCTTATGGCAACTTCTTCTGCTTGGCTAGCGCCAGTGGTTAAGCTATCAATAAACATTAAATTTCGTTCACGCAAAAATTGCATGGTCCACGCCATAGGTTGATATAGCTCGGTAAGTTTACTGCCCATGTGGTTGTTGATACCCAAAGCGAAAGGAATTTCAGCAAAGGCATGAGTTAAGCTTGCTCGAATACCCGTTTCATTCATGGCACTGGTTAACGCGCCTGGGCCGAGTTTTTTACCATTTTTTGCTTCCATTGGAATATGCAAAATAACATCATTGTTGTTTGCTTTTGCCTGTAACGCCAATATTTTTCCATAGGGCGTATGGGGAAGAATCGCGTAACTGATATTCCCGGGTAAATAGAGTGCTTGAGCATCGCTTTTTCGATAGCCAATGTCGTCAATAATGATCGCCACTTGTGCAGGTTGAGCATAAAGCAAAGCAGGCCAAAGTAAGCTAAAGGTTAGTAGGAATCGCAGCACAGTTAGTTTTTTTTGATGAGATAATAAATCATTATTTAGGGTAACAGTTCAGATGGTCAAAATCGACTAGTTAAACGCTTAACAATGCATAAGCTTATTTACACCAAAGTTTAGGGTTGACGGCTATGCCGGTATGTCGAATTTCAAAGTACAGGCCTGAGTTGGCTTGACCACCACTTTGACCTACCAAAGCTATGGGTTCACCCGCTTCTACACGGTTGCCAACAGCTTTAAGTAACGCTTGATTATGGCCGTATAAACTCATGTAACCATCGCCATGATCAACCACAGAAACTAGTCCATAACCTTTAAGCCAATCTGAAAATAAAATAGTGCCATTGTGAATGGCTTTAACTTGTTGGCCAATCGGTGCTGAAAGAAATACCCCTTTCCATTTTAAGTAGCCCTGTTTACTTGAACCAAAACGGTGGCGAATTTTCCCTTTAACTGGCCAACTCAGTTTACGTTTTAATTTACTCAAACCGACTAGGTTGTCTACTTTTCTTGCGGCAACAGCCATTTTTTTCAACAAGGCAACCAATGCTGACTCTTCTCGTTCTAATTTAGCTAGCTTCTGTTGTTCGGTAAGCGCCTTTTTATTGAGCGCTTTTAAGGTTTGTTTTTGTTTGGTTTTTGATAATTCGAGCAGTTGTTTTTGCTGACTTTGGGTTTGTGTTAATTGTGTTAATTGTTCAGCTTGCTGCTGGTATTGTGCTGTCACGTCATTCAGTTGAGTAATCGTGCTTTTAAAGGCTTCAATTTCCTTAATACGGGCAGCATTGAGGTATTGATAATGAGTAATAGTACGCTGTACGTTACTGGGTTTTTGTTGGTTAAGGATTAACTTTATATAGTCGTGATGGCCGGTAGAATAGGCAGCTCTAAGTTGCTTGGCTAATATCTGCTCTTGCTGTTTTTTGGCCAGTGCTAATTGTTTTTTTTCTGAGCTAAGTTGGCCTAGTTTTTGGCGTGTTGTGGTTAGGCTACTACTGGTATTTGCTAAGTTTCGTGCCACTTGACCTATGGCGATATCGTCTGTTTTTAATTGTTGCTCTAGATCACTAATCTCTACATTAGTACTTGATAAGGTTTGTTTCTGTTGATTAATAGCTTGTTGAATATCAGACAGTTGCTGATTGGCTTTTGCACTATTTTTAACATTAGCATCTGTTTGGGCAAAAATATCAAACGAGCAAAAAATCAGCACTAGGCCAATAAAAAAAGCATAGCCAGTGCTAAACTGGCTACGTTCTAATATTGGCTTGCTGATATTCATCTTAAAAAGCATGTTTAGATTAAGTTAAATTAAAGTTAATAAGTTACAGCCTGTCATATCTTTGGGCTGAGGCATATCCATTAATGATAAAATAGTGGGGGCTATATCACTTAGCGCGCCTGTTTTGGCCATTTTTGCGTTTCGACCAATATAAATTAACGGTACAGGTTCACAAGTATGTGCGGTGTGCGCTTGTCCTGACACCTTGTCCATCATTTGTTCTGCGTTGCCGTGATCAGCGGTAATTAAACACTCGCTGCCAGTTTTCTCTAATGCGGTCACTATTCTACCTATACAAGTGTCGACGGCCTCGCAGGCTTTTACTGCGGCATCAAAATCACCGGTATGACCCACCATATCACCATTTGGATAGTTACAAACAATAAAGTCATGCTCGCCGCTTTCTATGGCGGCCACTAACTTATCGGTTAACAGGGTTGAGTTCATTTCTGGTTGTAGGTCATAGGTTGCTACTTGTGGTGATGGCACTAATATTCGTTGTTCACCGACAAAAGTATCTTCTTTACCACCGCTGAAGAAAAACGTTACGTGCGCATACTTTTCTGTTTCTGAAATGCGCAGTTGCGTTTTATCATGCTTTTCTAACCATTCTCCTAACACGTTATTAAGTTTTACCGCGGGGAATGCAGAGGGTGCATCGATATCGGCGGCATATTCGGTTAGCATAACAAAACTGCCGAGTTTGGGTTGTTTTTGGCGAGTAAAGCCTGAAAATTTTGTGTCGGTAAAACAGCGGGTAAATTGGCGCGCGCGATCAGCTCGAAAATTCATAAAGATCATGGCATCACCATCTTGCACCTTAATCACTTCACCCTGTTTGTCGGTAATCGCTGAGGCTTTGACAAATTCATCATTTTCGTCGCGCGCGTAAGCTGCATGCAAAGCATCAGTCGCCTGACTATAGTGAAAATCGGCTTGGCCTGAAACCATTAAATTATAAGCTAATTCAACACGTTCCCAGCGTTGATCTCTGTCCATGGCATAATAGCGGCCAATCACTGAGGCGACTTGCCCACAACCTAATTCAGCAAACTTTGCTTGTGCTTTTATTAACGAAGCTTCCGCACTGCGTGGTGGCGTATCACGGCCATCTAAAAACGCATGTAAATAAATCTTTTTTGCGCCTTTTTCAGCCGCCATTTCTAACATAGCAAAAATATGATCTTCATGGCTATGGACGCCACCTGGAGATAATAGACCAAAAACGTGTATCGCTTTATTGTTGTTAACGGCGTTGTCTAACGCATTGACTAAAACAGGGTTGCTTTGAAATTCTTTATCTTTAATCGCTTTGGTAATGCGAGTGAAGTCTTGATAAACAATACGGCCAGCACCTAAGTTAACATGACCTACTTCAGAGTTACCCATTTGCCCGTCAGGTAAACCAACTGCCATGCCTGAGGTCTCAATCAGCATATTCGGTTTATTCGCCATTAAGTTATCTATTACCGGAGTTTTGGCATGATAAATAGCATTAGACTCTGGGTTTTCTCTATATCCCCAACCATCTAAAATAATAAGAACTGTTGATTTTTTGTTTGGCATCACGGCTTCCTTTATACAAGTAACGAGAGGTAAAAATAATTTTCAACAGCAGTATATCAAGACACGCAGTGAATATCTTCTGTCTGTGTAGAGAAAATAGCAGAGAAAATATTTCTGATCTCATCAGATTTTATAAGTCAATTATGGTGTGAAAAGTTACAGCAATAAGAACAAAATTTGTCGATGGGTATTAAGATATTAAGTAAATCTGTTTTTCTATGAAAAGTTCAGTTTGGGTTTAGTTTATTAGCCTGTATACTATTGCCAAATTTTAGTTAATTAGAATATAAAACTTATGGACCAACTTATTACCTTCGCAATGAGTCAATCTTTGCTCAGCACTATTTGGCTATTTATTGTTTTGATGATTATTGTCATGACGATCAGAATTCAAATGTCACCTATTAAACAATTAAGCACACAACAAATGACTTTTTTAGTTAATAGAGAGTCTGGTGTTGTTGTTGATAGCCGAAGCGAGAAAGACTTTAAAGCCGGACATATTGTTGATGCGTTGCACCTTGGCAATGATAAAGTCAGTAAAAATGACTTTTCTAGTCTTGAAAAACATAAAGATAATCCCATCATTATAGTATGTAGTGCTGGCATGAGCGCAGGCAAAGTGGCTAGCCAGCTAGCAAAAGCGGGCTTTACTCGAGTAAGTTTACTTAAAGGTGGCATGAATGCTTGGTTAAGTGCAGGTTTACCTGTAACCAAGTAGTGTGCAACTAAACAACGGACTATGATAATGGCAGTTGATATATATACTAAAGTAACTTGTTTTTATTGCATGAGAGCGAAAGCTTTGCTTGATGATATGAAGGTTACTTACAACGAAATAAAAATTGACGGTGATGCACTATTGCGTGAAAAAATGATCACACGCAGTCAGGGCAGCGCAACAGTGCCACAAATATTTATTAACAACGCGCATATTGGTGGTTGTGATGAATTACTTGCATTGCATGCGCAAGGAAAATTAGCTTCACTCTTAGCACAATAATATCAGTGAAAAAATAGAGAATAAAAATGCCTTAAAAAGGCGTAACTATATAGGAAGTAATACAAAATGGCTGACGAAATTCAAAACGGCGCAGAAGCAACAACTGAACAACAAGCACCACAATTTGCTATTCAACGCGTTTATACTAAAGATATCTCATTTGAAACACCCAACTCACCGGCAATTTTTCAAAAAGATTGGAAGCCAGAAATACAGTTAGATATTGATACTAAATCAACTAAACTTGCTGATGATACTTATGAAGTAACTTTGTCGTTAACCGTTACGGCTAAAGTTGAAGACCAAACAGCTTTTCTAGCTGAAGTACAACAAGCCGGTATTTTTACCATAGGTAACTTGCCTGAAGCACAGTTAGCTCATACTATTGGTGCATTTTGTCCTACCACTTTATTCCCTTATGCGCGCGAATCAGTAGCGAACTTAGTTAGCCGTGGCTCTTTCCCACAAATTAACTTAGCACCGGTAAACTTTGAAGCTTTATTCGCCAACTATGTACAACAACGTGCAGCACAAGCGAATGCTGAACAAGCACCAGCAAGCACAGAAACTCACTAGTTTATGAACCCTGATTCTGCAGCAATTTCCGTTATTGGCGCTGGTTCTTATGGCACAGCGCTAGCAATATGTTTAGCCCGTAATGGTCATAAAACATTGCTTTGGGGACGTGATGCTAATCACGTTGCTGAAATGGCGAGTACACGGGCTAATGAAAAATATTTACCCGGTAGCCAGTTTCCAGAAGCATTAGTGGTTAGTGATGATTTGGCAAACGTAGTCGCGGCCAGTAAAAATATTTTATTGGTGGTGCCGAGCCATGTATTTGGTGAAATGCTGGAGAAAATCAAACCTTATCTAAGAAAAGATACGCGTTTGGTCTGGGCTACTAAGGGTTTAGAGCACGATTCAGGGCGCTTATTGCAAGACGTAGCGCGAGAAATCTTAGGTAATGACATATCGTTAGCTGTGCTTTCTGGACCTACTTTTGCAAAAGAAATGGCCGCAGGATTACCAACGGCGATATCTTTATCTTCAACCGATGATGTCTTTGTTGAAGATATATCTAAATTATTACACTGTGGGCGAACCTTCCGTGTTTACAGTAACAGCGACTTTATCGGTGTACAGTTAGGCGGAGCCGTTAAAAATGTTATTGCCATTGGTGCCGGTATGGCTGACGGCATTGGCTTTGGTGCCAATGCACGAACGGCTTTAATTACCCGTGGCCTAGCCGAAATGACCCGCTTAGGTTGTGCATTAAACGCTGAACCGTCAACATTTATGGGCATGGCAGGGCTAGGTGATTTAGTATTAACTTGTACTGACAACCAGTCACGTAACCGTCGTTTTGGCCTAGCATTAGGCGCTGGCGCAGGTGTTGAGCAAGCAATTGCTGATATTGGCCAAGTGGTTGAAGGTTATCGCAACACCAAAGAAGTTTATATGCTGGCACAGCGCATGGGTGTTGAAATGCCGATTGTGGAGCAGGTTTACCAGGTACTTTATTGCGGTAAAGACGCCAGATTAGCCGCGGCAGATTTATTATCTCGTGACCGTAAATTTGAATAAGGTTAAATAAACCAGATTTTTGGTGACTGAATAAATAGCGGGCAGTTTAAAGAATTACTCAAAGTTGAAAATCACCCGTAGGCTCTATGTATGTAGGGTGGACTTTAGTCCATCAAGTTAAATGCAATTTAACGGTTTTCGCCATAAACAACATTAATTTTTCAATATATATGTATAGAGTAAGAAAATTTATCAACGTTGAAAATCATCTGTAGACTCTATGTAGGTTGGACTTTAGTTCATCAAGTTAAATGCAATTTAACGGTTCTCGCCATAAATAACATTAATTTTTTCAATATACATTTATAGATTTAAAAAATAATTCCCGCTACTAATGTTTGTTTACCCATCACCTTAATCCCCAGCTCAACTTTTGACAGATTCAAGTACGACCGACAAAAAAATTGCTCAACATTAAAAATCACCTTCAGGCTCTATGTAGGGTGGACTTTAGTCCATCAAGTTAAATGAAATTTAACCCGCTTTAACATAAGGTTCATCAGGTTATAACTGACTTACTTTTACACTGAGTCTGCAAAGCCTAGCTGGCGCCATGCCTCATAAACTATCACAGCGGTGGCGTTTGATAAGTTCATACTACGGCTATCTTTTAACATAGGTATTCTAATTTTGTCTTTGTCAGGTATTTGTTGTCTAACATCCTCGGGTAAGCCGCCGGTTTCTGAGCCAAATAAAAGATAATCACCGGACTGAAAACTGATGTCACCATAATAACCGGTAGACTTTGTTGTCACCGCTAATATGCGCTTAGGTTGCTCACTTTCAATAAAACTTTGATAATTCGCATGGCGCTTAAGTGCCGCAAACTCATGGTAATCTAAACCGGCTCTGCGCAATTTTTTATCTTCTAGGTCAAAACCGAGTGGTTCAATTAGATGTAACCTAAAGCCGGTATTAGCACATAGGCGAATTATATTACCCGTGTTGGGTGGAATTTGAGGTTGAAATAAAACGACATCTAACATATCAAGTGCTTAATAAATTGTATAATTAAGTGGTATTATACCGTGCTTGATTCGGCTTTGCTTTATCTATGTTAAGCAATGTTAAGCAATATTTATTTCATTAGGAGGACTTAGTGCAGGCTAACAAGATAGATTCAAACCAATATGCTTACTTAGTAAAGCTAGCAGCATTTGCGGCAACAACAACGGCGTTGATTTTAGTGGTATTGAAGCTTTATGCTTTTTTTGTCACTGACGCTAGTGCCATGTTAGCTTCCGCGACTGACTCGATTTTAGATTTATTCGCTTCCATCATGAATGTGGTGATTTTACGTTTCGCTTTGGCTCCAGCCGACAAAGAACATAAATTTGGTCACGGCAAAGCGGAAAGTTTAGCCGGATTGGTACAGGCCGCCTTTGTGTTGGGTTCAGCATTATTACTGGTGTTTAATGGTGTCGATCGCATTATTAATCCACAAGAAGTGGTGCGCACCGAAGTGGGTATTGTGGTCTCAATTATCGCTATTGTCATGACCTTGTTGCTGGTGATACTGCAAAAATATGTGATTAACCGGACAAAATCTGTCGCTATCAGTGCCGATGCTTTGCATTATCAATCTGACTTAATTCTGAATTTAGGCGTTCTTGCAGCCCTGTTTTTAAGCCAAGGTTATTGGTTGCAAGCGGATGGGGTTTTTACTGTTGCGGTCGCTATATTCCTGCTCATTGGCGCAGGAAAAATTATCTGGCACAGTGTTCATCACTTAATGGATCATGAACTTACTGAAGAAGAGCTGGATACCATTAAGAAAATTATTTTGGCGCATGAAGGCACTCATGGTTTACACGAGTTGAGAACACGACAAGCCGGGCCAGATCGTTTTATTCAATTTCACTTAGAATTAGATGGTGAGTTATCTTTGTCGGAAGCTCATAGTATTGGCGAGGCCATTGAAACAGAAATTATTCTAGCCTTAGCACCCTGTGAGGTATTTATTCACCACGATCCTTTGTCAGTATCTAACCACCAATAGGCTAAGGACGCAAAGGCCATGATTAAGGCATAACTTCTTATGTTTTAGTCATGGGCTCTCGGCTCTCGGTTATTGATGTTGTGCAAACCATGTGATGGTTTTATCTAGCGCGATATCACGGTATTGGTCCACTTCAAAAAAAAGCTCGTGATAGGCGCCAAAGATGACTATGGGCTTACCGTCAGGGCAAGCATTGTGATTAAAATTATTGAGTGTTAGACAAAAGTTATCTTGAGCATGATTATCAACAATCTGTTCTTTCTCTGCTTGCAACATTTGTATTGGTAGCGACAATTTTTCGATATCAATAAATAAATTATCCGAATTTATCATGGCTTGCTCTAGCCAATTAAAAGTGACACCCCCCAGTTTTAGTGCTGGCTTGGCTTGATATAATGACTGAAAACGC
Organism: Colwellia sp. MB3u-8; assembly: GCF_014076985.1. Lineage (NCBI taxonomy): Bacteria > Pseudomonadati > Pseudomonadota > Gammaproteobacteria > Alteromonadales > Colwelliaceae > Colwellia > Colwellia sp. MB3u-8. The sequence continues at coordinate 91,528 of NZ_JACGVA010000073.1, read as the reverse complement.
TGAAAACGCTTTGCTGAATGCATTAAGCGATTTTGTGCAAATGAACTTTGATTATGATCACTTTGACCAAAAAAATACCATGGTGTATTAGACAGCCAACGGTTTATGCTTGAGCCTGTTTTTATTAATGCTTTCGCTAACCAATCTGGCGTGCCGCCACTTGATATGGCTATCATGGGAGAGCTTAAACTTAATGCTTTGACCTTATGTGGGTAAAGTTGCAGGTATCTTAATGCAATTGCGCCACCCATTGAATGTGCTAGCATAAAAGAGCTTTGCTGATGTTGTGGGTATTTTTCAGGTAAGACCTGGTGGAGTAATTGTTGTAAATCTTGTGCGTATTGATCAAATTTTTCCACATAACCCTGTAAGCGGTTGGTGGTTAAACGCATCGAAAGTCCTTGTCCTCGATGATCAATAATAACGCTATCATAGCCTTGATTATCTAGATCATAGGCCAACTCTTGATATTTTAGGTAACCTTCTGAGCGCCCAGGTACAATAACAATATAAGGCTTTTGGGGACGTTTAAAGTTAGTGGCATAAGCGATGCGAATATTGTCATTTGTTTTGAAGGACGCTTGAGTTACTGATTGCCAAAAGCTTTCAATAGCGGCAATCTTCTTTAAGGTAAGCGCTTGCTTACTCACTAAGATTTTTGCGTTAGCCATTGCCGAAATCCCTAATAATAGCCAAAAAATTAAAGCTAGCTGATAAAGTTGTTTATGTTTCATTTACACTATTTTTGCTGATCTTTATCGGTAATTCAATGGTAACCGTAAGACCATTCTCACTATTGTTTTGAGCACTAATTTTGCCATTATGCGCAACAATAGCTTATTTGGCTATCTATGCCAAACATCAGCTGAATTTTCAACAAGCCGCAATGGCAAGGGCAAAATTTCACCATGGTGTTATGCAAGTGTTAACATCAGAGCAGCAGCAAAAATTTTTAACCATGGATAAACACAGTTAAGCTTTACTTTAAAAGACGAAAGGAGAATATTTTTGACATCGTGCTTGCTACTGCGCGGCCATTTTCTTTTGCAGGTAGAAAGCGCCATTTTTCCATGGCGTTACGAATGGTATTGCGAAAGTAGCTCACTTTACTTTTAGACTCAAACTGAATGTCTTTTACTAAGCCATTTCGGTCTATACTAAACTCCACCATGATCTCTAACTCTATGCCTTTTCTTTTTGCTGAAGACGGATATTTAGGTTCAGCTGAGTTTATTAGTCGCGCTGTTACCGAACTGGTTTTAAATGCCTGATGTTCGATGACACTCTTGGTTAATTGGCTTTGACTTAAGCGTGCACTACTAAATTTATTAGCTGTTTGTTGTTGGTAGTTAGTACCAAATTGGCCTCGGTTTAATGCCGTTATTGGAGTATCTCTGGATGTTATTGGCTCGTTTAACAGTGAATTAATTTGTTGCTTATACGGGTTTGCCTCTGCGCCAACATATGTAGAGTCAGTGCGTTCAAATGCTAATGTTGAAATCGATTTTTTGCTTGCTATATCAGGCTGTTGGTTAACTTGTGTTTCGTGTTGTAATTCTGCGTGATGTTGGGCTACATTTTTTTTATTATTGGGATTTACACGCACAAAAGGTAAATCGTTATAATAGGCGCTAGTTGCATGATCACTCAAAGCGTCAAGCTTGTTTTTTGCTATTATTTTGTTGGATTTTTGTTTTTTATTAATAGCTTGAGCTAAATTTTCTACTTTTTTTTCTGCAGGTAATTCACGGGTACTCGTGTGATCTCTAGCTAATAAATGGCTAGCCAGTGTGGGGTTGGCATTTGTTTGCTGAAAGGTTTCAGGGCTCGGCGTTATTGAGTTTTTATTTTGCCCTGTTACAGGGTTATGCAATGAAATACTCCCTGACTGTAGATCAATAATCGGCAAGGTTAGCGAGTATTTAGACAAGAGAAAAATAATGCTCAATAAGATGGTAAATGAAGCAAGCCATTTGCCGGTGTCGGCAGTTTTTGTGCAGTGCTGCTGCTGGTCTAATAGTCGAACAACCCGTTGTTTTAAATCACCACCAGAAGCCGCCATGGCCATATTTGGAATGGTGTGATGGCGATGTTGCTCACACAAAGAGGCGGTATCTGCCAAGGTATGCGCATAGGCCAATGAACTGCCACCGTGTTGTACGGCAACATCATCGCTACAATACTCTCTTTCGTTACGCATTTGTTTTGAAACCCAATTAACGGCAGGATGAAAAAACAGTAATATTTCAACAAGCGATTGTAAAAAATTGACCAGATAATCATGACGTCGAATATGTGCTAATTCGTGTAGCAACAGCATATCTAACTGTTGAGGTGTTAAGCCTGATAACATACTGAATGGGATCAGTACTACAGGTTTTAACCAACCTATTGCCATAGGAACATCGGTTTTGTTAGAAAGTAATAAGGCCACTTTTCTCGACAAGCCGACTTTAACAAGCAGTACATCAAAACGCTTTTGTAGTGCAATATCAACGGCAGTACAGCCCTGCAATGGCAGTTTATTAACATTGTACAGCTCTATAATTAACTTAAGCGCTAGTGTGGTAACAACAGTAAACCAAACCATAGCGACTAGAGGAAAATACTCTAACCATTCCATATACCAAGCGTTTGCGGCTGTTTTTTCTAGATAAAAATTTTGATCCAGTAAAGGCTGGGCATGAACAAAGTTTGTTACTTGACGAAAATCAGTATCGTAAACAAGAAAAAAAGTGATAATAGGTAAAATAAGGTTGGCTAGCATCGCCATCGAGCTTAATGCGTAGCGTAATTGAGATTTTTGATAGGATATTAGCGACAGTAAGGCTTTTAATACCACTGCAATTAGAACGCCTTGCCATAAGAAATGGATAAGCGTTATGGTTAAAGCCGCCAATGATGGACTATGTATTAAGCTTTCCTCAATCATGCCTGTTTACGTTACCTTTTGAGTCTTAGTTAATTAAGATTGTTGTTCTAATTCATTGAGTAACTGTCTAATATCTTCAATTTCTTCTTTGCTTGTTGAATTATCTAACGCTCGCATGACTAACTTTGATGTTGAACCACCAAAGGCTTTTAACACTAAATCTTTTAATAAAGACGATTGTGTGACCATCTCGCTATTCGAGGGTGCATAAACATGTGCTCGGTTGCTTTCATCGCGAATAACTAAGGTTTTTTCGTGCATGATTTGTAATATTTTCAGTACAGTAGTATAACCAGTTTTTTGGCTTTGGCTAACCGTGTCATGGACTTGTCGAACTGTAGCTGGTCCGATTTTCCAAAGAATATTAAGCAGCGTTAGTTCCGCCTCTGTAGGCTTAATATTTGATTTATCTCGTAACATTGAGATTCCTTAAGGCAAATTTATCTAAAATTATACCAAGCGAACTAATTTTCTGCTTACTGTGAGAAGTAGTCAGTTTGGTATTGCTATACGAACATACTCGTATTTTATTATTGCTATCCTAGCTTGCGACGAATAAATGAGCAATAGCAATAGTTGAATTGCTCTATTTAATTGTCATTAGATTCAAATCATAAGTACTGAAAATCTTGATGAGTAGATAGTATTAATTATTGCCCTTACAGTATGGTGTGATCGCTGTCTAAAGTTTGTCAATATACCATCACAGGTCTGCCGCTTGCTAAAAAGCTAGCAGTGAGCTCTCAATAAACTCACCACTAGCCCTTGATGGGCAATTATTTACATTTTGTGCAATGCCTATCGGTGAGCTTTAAAGCGATGGGGTAAAATTTATGCACTAGCAGCCAATTTCACTAAATCAGCATAATGTTCACCAAGGCGAGTCACTGTTTCTGGCCCCGCTTGCGGGTTAAATTTCACCATATTCGGCGCAAAGGTGGTGACAACAGTGGAACCGAGTTTAAATCGACCCATTTCAGCGCCTTTCTCTAGAGTTATTGCCCCCGCGCCCTTTGTTGGATATTGCCAGCGAAATACATCTTTACCCGCAGGAGGTGTTATCGTGCCAGCCCAAATTGTTTCAATACTAGCGACTATGGTTGCGCCGACAAGCACCATCGCCATCGGGCCATGTGCGGTATCAAACACTGTGACTACACGTTCATTACGGGCAAATAAGTTGGGTACGTTATTGGCGGTTAATGGGTTTACTGAAAACAAATCACCGGGCACATAAATCATTTCTCGTAAGGTGCCGGTAATAGGCATGTGGATACGGTGGTAATCTTTCGGCGCAAGATAAATACATGAAAACTCACCATCTTGAAAAGGTGCTGCAGTTGCTTGATCGCCACCCAGTAAGGTTTCCAAACTGTAGTTAAAACCTTTTGCTTGAATAAGTTGCCCTTGTACAATCGGCCCTTGTTGACTAATGGCGCCATCAACAGGATAACAAATAGTGTCTGGGTCTGCGATTATAGTGCGTGCGCCTGCTTCTAATTCACGGGTGAAAAAGTCATTGAAGGTGGTAAAATCAGTGGCGTTTTTTAACTTAGCTTCTGCCATATTAATGTCATAAGCTTTGATAAAATAACTGATGGCTTTGGTGGTAAGCCAGCCAGCCTCTGCCGCGGCAAATTTACCTACCAGTCGCGAAATTCCATGTTTTGGCATCAGGTGTTGTAGGGCGATTTTCAATTTATTAACTAGCACTATTTTTTCCTTATTATCGGGTTAACTGTCTTAATCATTAAAGCGTGAGGTCAGGGTATTATCACCTAAACTGGCTAATATTTTTTGAAAACTGGCTAAGCGCTCTGGGAAGATCTTGCCTTCTTCTTTCGCCGCAATTAACGCACAGCCGGGATCGGTTTGGTGTTTACAGTCACGAAATTTGCAGGTCCCTATGTAGGGGTCAAATTCGATAAAACCATTACTGACTTGTATGGGTGATAAATGCCACAAGCCAAATTCTCGTATGCCAGGTGAGTCAATCAGATCGCCACCTTGTTCAAAATGATATAATCGAGCAACCGTTGTAGTGTGCTGACCCAGCCCTGAATTTTCTGAGACAATTTTAGTGACGACACCTAATTCAGGCATCAAGGTATTAGTTAGCGTTGACTTACCGACGCCAGACTGACCAACAAATACACTGGTATGTTGGCTAAGTTGACACTTTAACTCGGCAATACCTTCACCGGTTTCGTTACTCATGTAAGTCACTTGGTAACCAATTTTACGGTAAATATTCAGTTGATTTTCAATTTCATCACGATTGCTATCATCGAATAAATCAATTTTATTCAATAAAATAACCGGGGTAATACCGGTTTGTTCAGCCGCGACTAAGTAACGATCAATAATGTCGGCATTAAAAGCGGGTAACACAGATGAAACAATCAGTATTTGGCTAATATTGGCCGCAATAGGTTTAACACCGTCGTAAACGTCAGGGCGACTCAGTACCGACTCACGCTCATGAACGGCTTCAATTACGCCTGAAATACTGTGTTGCGTTTCTTTGCCTTTACGCCAAAGCACTTTGTCACCACAAACCAAGGAAGCAATACTGCGGCGCATATTACAACGAAACACTTCGCCATCGCTGCTCTCTACATCAGCATGTTGGCCAAAACGACTAATGATAGTACCGGTTTCAACTGCAGCGAGTTCATCATCTTGCCATTGTACTTTTTCAGTAGATTTACGTAATTTCTTACTTTGGTTCGCTTTGATCTGTCGCGTTTGACCTTTGGTTAATTTTTTGGCTTTAGCCACAAGTTATTCTCTTTTTATGTTAACTCAGAATTTGTATTTTTAATCTCTGTTGGCAACCGATAAATAAATTTAATCGTGTTATACCTTCTGCCGTATTATATACTCAAGTAGCGCTTAAATGCATGTGTAATCGTGCCTTTACAGGCACACTCTCTGTAGTTTATCTGCTAATATATATACTTTGATCAACAGTAAATAACGTAGGAATGACAATGAACGCTAACGATAGCAATTTAATTTGGTTAGATTTAGAGATGACCGGCCTTGAACCGAGTACTGACGTTATTTTAGAAATTGCGACAATCATTACCGATAGCCAACTTAATATTTTAGCCCAAGGCCCAGTGTTTGCTATTCATCAAAGTGATGAAATATTAAATAATATGAATCCTTGGTGTATCGAGCATCATGGTCAATCAGGTTTAACTCAAAGGTGTCGAGAAAGTAGCACGAGTTTAGCGCAAGCAAGTGCTGAAACCTTGGCATTTTTTAAGCCACATGTTACACAAGGTAAATCGCCTATGTGTGGTAATAGCATTGGGCAAGATAGACGCTTTATTAATAAATACATGCCGGAGTTTGAAGATTACTTTCACTATCGTAATCTTGATGTTAGCACAGTAAAAGAGTTGGCGCGTCGTTGGAAGCCAGAGGTATTAGGCAAAGTGGTTAAAACGGGAGCACATTTAGCCATGGATGATATTCGTGAATCAATTGCTGAATTGAAAGTTTATCAGGAACATTTTTTTAAGCTGTAGTAGCGGCATTTAAAACTGAGTAAAGCATATAATTAGACGCATTAGCGTCTTTTTTATGCTCAGGCCTCACTGATATATTCTGGTCTTCGAGGTACTTGTCGAGCTTAATCTCGCTCAGAAATTGCGCTCCTACATGTCGCTTATCGATTACAGTTATTCAAACACCTTCGCGTTGTTGTTAGCCATCCATCGCTGCGCAGTATTAGTCATCTTGGTGATTTTTTCTATATTAGGTTAATAACTTATATGTCGGTTAGCCGTTGGTTTTAAGGAATTATTATTTAAATTTTAAAGCGTAATAAGATAAAAACCTTGAAGGTCTGACCAGTTTACTTGACAATCATTAACGCATTTTGTAAAACATTTATCTAGGATATTTATGGTTAATCGCTTTAGTCGGATCGTTAAAAAAATTAAAAAATTACCAAAAATCAGTCATTCATTTTTATTAACAAAATTATTTTGCTCTCAGGTTAAATACGCCAGCACGTCAAAGGTCACTCTGGTCGATATAGAGCAGCAGCAAGTTAAGTTGTCCATGGTCAATCGCAAAAGAGTACAAAATCATATTGGTGGTGTGCACGCTATTGCCGCGGCGTTATTAGCTGAATCGGCGACAGGTATCGTTTTTGGTTTGAACTTACCCGATAGCTGTCTGCCTTTATTAAAGTCGATGACGATTCACTATCAGCGCAGAATGCAGGGAGATTTAACCGCTATTGCAAGCATTTCAAATCAGCAAATTGCGTTATTGACCCAAGAAAAGGGCAATATGGACATTGCGGTTACCATCACTGATGAATCAGGCGAACAGCCAATTGAATGCATAATGACATGGGCATGGATCAGTAAAAAAATCAAAAAGTAATAAAGGCTAATCATCACAAACATTAAAAAATGCATGTGGGTCAAGGCAATACTAATGTAATCGCTGATCTATTTCAGCGCGCTGTTGTTACACTTTGAAGCTTATTTGATCTTCGCTCGTTATAGCTGACTTATCCCAACTTGATCTTATTTCCTAGCTTAACGCTGAAACTGCAGCTTGAAGTGGATCGGGTATATATAGGTTAAGATAAAATGCTCTGTTGGCATGATAAATCTTTGCTAATTAATTTTAAAGCCATACACTATTAATGGCTTAACTAATTTATGCTAAGTTGTTGCACCATACAGCATGGCGTAAATGGGTTATATATATACATATTATGCATTTGATTTATTAGGATATTATCCGAGTATGGATTCAACACTGCCGCTATATCGTCAGCTTAGCCGCCAATTTTTTTTATTGGCCTTGAGCTTTGTCTTACTTTTTTTGGTTGGGTTTTCGTTGTACTTTCAAGTGGAACAAGATTTAGCGCTAGTTAAATATCAACAATTGCCTGCACTTGAACAACACCATCAACGACAATTGTTATTAATTAAAAATAATCGCTTACTCAATGACCTGCTCGATAGTAGGTCGGCGTTAAAATTTGATGAAAGTTATCAAACGCTGAATGAAAACTTGAAAAATATTTCGGCGTTAAGTCAAAATAATAAGCGGTTATTAGAGCAGTTAACTCAGCGTTTAAAAATGCAGGCAGAAAATGTCACACGCTTAACTGAAAGTGCTCGACGAAACCTTCAACTTAAAGACAGTGTCATTGTTCAATTGACCCGAGTGACTGATAGTTTATCTAATTTCATCGCTGAGCAAACAAGTCAGCAAAATGACTTATATCGTCAAATCAGCCAAGACAACTTAACCCAGCGGGTAATTAGCATACGGGCGAAGGCATTAAGTAACTTAGTGAATAGCTTAAATATTAATCGCGAGTTGCATCAAGGTATCATGGATACTTTAGTGATGTTTAACCAACTTGATTTACAGTATGATTTAGTCGAATTTAATTATATTCAACAAGATATTCAACGCGATATAATTCGTTGGCTGGAAAATTCCAGTCATGTGATGAATGAAAATTCAACTAAAAAAGGCTTAGTTGAACAAATATCAGTGCTTAATACCTTGCTATTTAGTGAGCAAAACACTTTTGCAAAATGGCATGGTCAATTACGCAGGGCAGTTGACTTGCAGGCTGAATTAACCAAACAAAAAGCTGAGTTAATACCCTTACTTGATGACACACTTGTCGTGCAACCCCTTAAACCATCTCTTATCAAACAACAGTTCTTCGCATGGTTGGTAAAGGCTAATATTGACGTGCAGCCTAAGCATTATACTTGGCTTATTGCCGTTTTTTTTGTTTTACTTAGCCTGACTTTTATCAGTTTACTTTTTGTTTTACGCAGAAAAATCAAAGATTTTGGTGTACAAAGTACTGCTGTCGTTGAGGAGTTTGTGACGACAGGTCATGTGGCAGAAAAAATACCTGGGCTTGAAGTCACAGCAATGCTTAATGCTATTAAGCAACTGTCTCAACCTTTACATCGTGAAGCCGACTTTAAACAACAGCAGCAAGAATACCAAAGGCAAATAGTATTTATGTCTCGTCATAGCGGGGTTGTTCTTTGGCAAATGCCTATGCAGTCAGAAAAACAGCAAGAGCAATTGTCAGCCTTACTTGGTGTTAACGTTAACAATCAACATTGGCGTCAGTGCTTTAGTCGGGTAGATGTTCGGGCTATTTTGTCTATTGCGCGACAAGCCAAAAAACATCAGGGTGTTGAAAAAATTTCGCTAATGAGCAATCAAGAAAAAGCCCTGGCTTTAACGCTTGAATACGTCGGTGGCCTGTGGAGTGGCAGTTTATCTAATGCGGAAAAATATCAAGTGCTTAAAGATAACAATGCACAGTTAAAACGAAAACTTAATCATCAAAATCAAGCGGATAAGCTAGGTATTATTACCAGTAGCGACAAAGTTTTAGGCCTAGTGAATAGCGTAATGCTACAAAGGCAGTTAGTGTCGATCACTCAGGGTGACGAACAACTTGTCTACCAGCAGTTACGACAATTAGCGCGCTGGGGTGAACAACAAAAAACCTGTGCCCAATTACGTTTAAATGATTTTGTCTTGACCTTATCTAAGGTAACACTGGCTAATGAAATGCATACAGTATTAGCTAATGTTAGTTTGGCTGCAGTGCAAAGTAACAATTGCATTTATTTGCACATGGCAGAGAATTTAGCTTCTTCGGTGACACTTGAAAGTGAATTGTTTCAGGCCATGATAGCGACAATATGTCATAAGATACTAACGGAGCAGCGGGGTGCTGAGCTTGATATCGCTTTGCAAGTTATTGACGTAAATAGCGGCCAACAAACCGTACAGATAAGCTTTTTGCTTAACAAGCCATCTGATGCACAAATGCTATCTCAGGTGATTAACGAGCTAGTGTTCGATGATGAAATAACGGCTGACTTTGATCATACTACTGAGCATTATTTACAAGATTTGCAGTTGATTTTTAATGTCAGTAATAAAGCTAGTCAACTGTTAGAGTCGGCTGGAAAATTTTCTTTTGAATTTTCGTTAACCATTGACGAAGAGCTGTATAAAGCTAGCGAAAACCAGCAAGTAAACTTAACTAAGTGTGCACTTTTAGTTATTGCCACTGACAAAGTTAGTTGTGAAAGAATTTGTCATAAACTCGGCCACAGCAAAGCTATAGTGGAAACAATGCAAGATTTGTCGCTATTTCGCCGCCAAATGAGTATAAAACACCTAATGAAATATCGCTTGGATGTGATTATTTTATCGCCTGAAGTCTACTGTTCAGATTATGATTTGATCACCCAACACTTGGCAAGTTTGCCAGCTAAAATACAACCTAAAATATTAGTTATTCAGCCACTTAATTGCCCTACATTACAAAGAACAGGATTGTTTTCAGCTAGTAATTTTCCTTGGTTTTCCAGTGAGTTAATCGCCAATATTATCGCGTTGTTAAGTAATAACAACCAGGTTAACTTATTAGTTGAGCCAGAGATTTTCTCACCTTATCGTTTTATACCTAACCAAGTTGAAGTTTTACTGGGTGTGATCTCGGTCAGTAAACATCAAGTTTTGCTGAGAATGTTGCATTGGCTTGGTTTACAGGTGACTGTGGTTTCTCAACAAGAACAGCTCGAACACTTATGGCAGTCAGGGCGTTATTTAGTGGCTATTTGTGAGTTTTCCAGTTTTAATAGCAGAGTTAATAACTCATTAACTCCTGTTCGTGGCCTGTTTGCTTTGAGCAATAATAAAGATAAATCAAACGATTTTTTCGATAAACTGAACTTACCCAAGTCTTGGCATAGTGGCTATTTAGCCCCGATATTAGATATTCAACAATTAATTCAGCAATTATCTCCTTGGTTAAAGTCAGCTGCAGGTACGAGTGAAAATCAAGCCATATTAGCCTCACCGCTAGGTAAGCAAGATAATAAGCACAGTGTCATGCCAAATATCGTACCTGATAAGAGCGATGTGATTGGTGAGCAAGTATTGAATATGGCTGATATTGAGCAGTCGTTAGACTTCTCTTTTGGTTTTGAGCCAATAAATAAACCAACAGCAGAGACTTTGGATTTAACCCAATACGCAGAAAATCAAGGCTCTGCTGAGTTAGCCGCTTTTATGTTAGATGAATATTTAGCAGACATTAGCACCAATATCCAAGCGTTAAGCTCTGCACTAGCGGCGCAAGACTACCGCCTCGCTTTAGCACTTTTACAGTCGTTAACTTCCTTAGCTAATGTTATTGCCGCCAGACCTTTATTGGCGCAATGTCGACAGTTAAGTCAGTTGCTCAGCCCAAAAGCGTTAAATGGCGCTTTTTCAGTAGCAGAAAAAGAGGCATTGCAACGTCAGCTAAATCACCTCAAACTATGTCTATTACAGTTAACTGAATTTGCAGAAGCGATATGAGTGTTGAGTACTACCAGTCAAAAGACAAAGTTAAAGATGTTGCTAGCCCTTGTGTCAGTCATTGTTGCCTCAACGAGGACGATGTTTGTTTAGGCTGCTTTCGCAATATTGATGAAATTATGACATGGCGCCAGCTTGATGTAGCGGCAAAAAAAGCGATACTTAACCAGTGTCGACAACGTCAACAACAACATGGAAAGTAGCAGGCTAAGACAATAGCCAGTAAGGTAAATCATGCAAGATGTTGAAAAAAATACCTTAGCACAACTTGATCAACTTAATGTTTTAGTTATCGACGATAACCTGCTAGTACACAGTGTTTTAAAAGCAAGCCTATTCGCGCTTGGTATAAAGGAAGTGCGTTGTGTGCAAAATGCCTATTATGGTCTTAGATTGTGCGATGAAATGCATTTTCATATTGTTATTTGCGCCTTTAATATTCAAAGCGACAAAGACGGTTTTCACTTATTAGAAGAATTGAAATTTAAAGGCCATGTGACTAAAACTACGGTATTAATATTCCTCAGTACAGAAACCAATGAAGCCTTGGTAAACTCTATCATCGAGTTGCAACCCGATGACTTTTGGACAAAACCGTTAGCGATAAAAAAAGTGAGAACCCGTTTCATCGCTATATTAAAGGTCAAGCAAGTGCTTTTTAATATCAACAATGCGATAGACAAAAAAGCCTACGCCAAAGCACTTTATTTTGCCGATCGACACCTGCAAAATGAAAAGTTAGCCCATTATCATCCTAATATTAACCGCATTAAAGGTGAGTCATATCTTTCCTTGCTCGAGTTTGAAACAGCAGAAGCTTTTTATCGCCGATTATTTAAAACCTATAAATACTCCTGGGTATATTTAGGCTATGCCAAAGCCTTGTTAAAGCAAGGTCGCTTGGGTGAAATTAGCGATATGGTAAACAGCTTGATTGATAAGCCAGACACACGTTTTGGTGCTCACGATATGATGGCGCAGTATTTCATTGAACAAGAAGAATACCCGCAGGCCTATGAAGAAATTAAAAAAGCCATGGCACTGGCCCCGAGAAATATTGAACGTAATAGAAAGTCGTGGGATTTAGCCCGCTTAACTCATGATTATAAAGGGCAGTATGTCGCGACACGCAACATAGCACAACAAGCGAAAAACTCAATTCATGACTCCCCCGCACTTTTATTGAATGTGATCAGAGCGGGTATTGATCTTGCTTGTGCAACTCCAGATGACAGTGCCAATGAAATATTGCGGCAAACTGATCGTTATATCAGACAATTTGAGTATGACTGCCAAGATTTGAGCCTTTTTAAAGAACAATTATTAGTGGTTAAAGCTAGGTTACACAATGTCCGTAATGAACAAGCTAAAGCGATAAAATTAGTTGAAAATCATATGTCGCTGATACCCAGCACAGTAGTAGAGGATAATTTAGATCGGGTGAAAGTATTGCATGAGTTAGGTATGCGTGAAGAGGCCATAAAATTGCTTGAAGCCATCAATAATCAAATTGCCGGTAACTCGTTGAATAGCCAAGTGGTTAGGCATTACATAGCGCAAGAAAGCCAACAGCGTGAAGAGATACATTTTACTGCCAAAGAACTTAACCGCATGGCGGTTGAGCACTTTCAGAAGCATCGATTACTACCGGCGTTAAAGGCCATTCAACAAGCATTACAACTGAGTCCAGATAATGTCAAGTTACTGTTTAGCCAATTAAAAATATTGATAAAAATTAAGCAAGAAGATCAGGGCACAGCTGAGCATCAGGTCTCAGTAGAGGGTATTCTCGCTGTGCTTTCAACGCTAAATTTTGAAGGCAAACGCCAGGCAACGCTGAACGAATTAACGCTGAAATGGCAAAAATTAAACTAGTGGCAAACGCCATGATTGTTACCAATCTCATTAATTTCCTGATCATTTCACCTGGGTAAAAAAATTCACTACTGCGTTATTAAAATAACTGCCATGGTTTTGTCCGTTATTTTAATAAATAAAGCAGACCGGCTAATTAATGACACGGGTATTATTTAATTTATTAGGTGCTAAGCATCGCGAGGCATACCTTTTTCAACCGAACGAATTAATCGTGCGGTTAAACGTAAATTTTGATCTTTAGTTAAAGCTTGTTGTTTAAGTTTTTGTTGTGTTATTGCCCACTCAATATGTTCAGCAACCATAGGGGCTGAGTTTGCTATTTTTTCTGTTAACGCCTCAATATTAGCTGTGGAGAAGTCGGCATTTCCCAGGGCAACGGCGATATTGCGCTGCCAACACTGAAAGCCAATACGACGAATAGGCGAGCCTTCAGTTTTACTTAAAAATGTTGCTTCGTCCCACGAAAACAAAGTTAATAACGTGATATTGTCTAAGTTTTGTCGAGGTTTAAAATCATCTTCACTGCCAAGCTTGGCAAACTTGTTCCACGGGCAAATTAATTGGCAGTCATCGCAACCATACACTCTATTGCCAATTAAAGGCCTAAACTCTACGGGTATGGCGTCACGTAATTCTATCGTCAGATAGGATATACAGCGCCTTGCATCGACTACATAAGGTTCAACTATGGCTTGAGTTGGGCAAATTTTGATACAGGATACACAACTACCACAGTGATTTTCTGCCTTAGTATCACTAATTAACGGTATATCAACCAAGAGCTCGCCGATAAAAAACCAAGAACCGGCTTGCTTGTTAATCAGTAATGAATGTTTACCCACCCAACCTAAACCTGCTTTTTCGGCCAGAGGTCTTTCAAGTATTGGCGCAGAATCAACAAAAGGGCGATAATTAAAATTACTACAATGGGTTTTAATGATCTCACCTAATTGTTTTAGGCGTTTGCGCATTAATTTGTGATAATCGCGACCTAAGGCATATCGGCTGATATAAGCATGATCGCGGTTTTTTAAAATGCGGGCAAATTTCGCATCGGTAGGCAAATAATCCATGCGTACGCTGATAACATTCAGGGTACCGGCAACCAATTCCTTTGCTCTGGCACGCATTAAGCCATGGCGGGCCATATAATCCATAGTGCCGTGATAGTTATTTTCTAGCCAATACGTTAAAGCGGCTTCGTGTTCAGATAAGTCGACATCGCTAATACCCACTTGTGAAAAGCCAAGTTCTTGGCCCCAAAGCTTGATTTTTTCTGTTAAATCTTGATAGTTAAGAGCAGGTGTAGTCATGGCAGCCGAATTTTCAAACGATAAAGGTGGTATTAAAAGTGTCAAATAGTTTAACACATCATGCTTATAAGGTTAATCAACTACAACGCTATGAGGCTGACGCAGCACAAGCAGTCGGTATCAATTTATTTCAACTGATGGAACGAGCAGGCCGTGCGGTGTTAAGTCAAATACAGCAGCATTTTCCCGCGGCGACTAAGCTCCTCATTGTTTGCGGTAAAGGTAACAATGGTGGCGATGGTTATATTGTTGCCAGATTAGCCCATCAAGCCGGTCTAGCTGTAACTGTGCTGGTTAATGTTGGGCGTGAATCTATTACGGGCGATGCACAACAAGCGCTAACCTTACTTGCCGTACTGCCAGTAAAAATTGATTTTTGCCCGCAAAGTGAGGCAATGGAAACCGTTATAGCTGGGTTTCAAGGGGGGGTTATTGTTGACTGCTTATTTGGTATTGGTTTTAGCGGGGTATTATCTCCAGCCCTTGTCGACTTGATTACTCAGATAAATAACCAGCCATGCCCACGGGTGTCGGTTGACGTGCCGTCAGGGCTTAATGCTGACTTAGGGGTGGTATCAAGTGTTGCGGTCAAGGCCGATTTAACGGTGACATTAATAGCCTATAAGCAAGGTTTATTGACTGGGCAAGCCGCAAACTATGTCGGTAATCTAGAGCTTGAAACGCTTGGCGTAAATCGGGCGTTAGCGGCGTTAACCACAGCAGCATGTTTTCGCCAAAGTGAGCAAAAATTACCGGCTATTCTACCCAGAGCCCCTTGCAGCCATAAAGGTAATATTGGCATGTTGCTAGCGGTTGGCGGATTTCACGCTTTTACCGGCGCTATTTGTTTGGCTGCAGAGGCGGCTTTGCGAACGGGTGCTGCACTAGTCGGTGTTTGTTGTCACGAAAAGTCACGTAACACTTTACTGATTAGACAAGCAGAGCTGATGGTAGTGGCAAATTCAGCCGAAAGCTTAAACCGTTCAGTGCTATTAAAAAAAATAAAAGTCATCATACTTGGTCCTGGCTTAGGGCAAGAACTTTGGTCAAAAGCGTTATTTAATTTGGTGATTAAGCGGCCTGAGCCAAAAGTAGTTGATGCTGATGCCCTAAGGTTACTTGGCAAAAGTTCATTAAAAAATGCTCAATGGGTATTAACACCTCATTCCGGTGAAGCGGCTGCTTTGCTATCATGCTCGATTGCTGAGGTTGAAGCTGACCGATTTTTAGCGGTAAAAAAAATAGCGCAACAATATGGCGGCGTATGTGTGTTAAAAGGTGCCGGTACACTGGTATCTAATGGCGATTTTGTTTGGGTTAATAGTACGGGTAATTCAGGCATGGCCAGTGGTGGAATGGGTGATGTGCTCAGTGGTATTATTGGCGCACTCATCTTACAAAGTGAGGATTTATTTGCCGCTGCCCGCTTAGGTGTCTATATTCACGGTCGAGCAGCTGATATTATTGCCCAAAAGCACGGTCAAATAGGGTTACTTGCGAGTGATCTATACCCCGAAATTCAGCGGCTAATTAATGGTAATTACGCTGCAGATAAGATACTTTAGAAGTAATAACAATACGATGAATGATTTTGTGACAAAAAAAAACTTTATATTGGCCGATGAATTGGCAACAATCGCTTTGGGTAAACAATTAGCTGATATTGTAAAAACAGAGTTGAAACAAGGGATTATTGTTTACTTAAATGGTGATCTCGGTGCCGGTAAAACCACCTTAACACGAGGTTTTGTGCAAGGAATGGGACATGTCGGTAATGTTAAAAGCCCAACGTATACCTTAGTTGAACCGTATGACTTAGCAGACTGGCAAGTGTATCATTTTGACTTATACCGGCTAGCTGACCCTGAAGAATTAGAGTATATGGGCATTCGAGATTACTTTAATAGCCAGTGTTGTAGCTTTATAGAGTGGCCTGAAAAAGGTCAGGGTATGTTACCAGACCCAGATATGATTATAGACTTAGCTTATCATGATGAGCAGCGTCAAGTTTCACTCTTGGCTAAAACAGTTTTAGGTAAACGCTTACTGTCAATTTTAGCGCAGTAGTGCGCTTTATTGAGCACAGGCAGTTTCAGCGCCGTGTCATAAGAAAAGTAACCGCTAAAAAAGGCTCTTGAACGGCCCGTAAAAGGTAAGTAATTCAATGCGTTTAGCAAGTTTGTCAAAAAAAATTATAGTCATACTTATGCTCTGTCTAGGCGTAGCAAGTATTGCTAACGCGAGCAATAGAATTGACAGTGTGCGGGTCTGGCCTGCGCCTGAAAATACCCGTATTGTTTTTGATCTTAGTCAACAACCTGATTTTAAATACTTTTCATTACAATCCCCTCACCGCTTAGTGATTGATTTTAAAAATAGTACAAACTATGTCGATTTAATGTCGGTGATAAAAGCTGATCGTCGAGTGAAAAAAATTCGCACCAGTCGCTCAAAACAGCAAGGAACGACCCGCTTAGTACTTGAGTTAGCGGATAACTTTCGTATCTCTGTATTTCCGCTGGCGCCTGCGGGGCAATATGGTGACCGGCTAGTTATTGATCTCTACGATAAACAAAGTCAGATCGTTGCACAACACGACAATAGCAAAGGTAAACGCGATATCGTTATTGCTATTGTTGCCGGTCATGGCGGTGAAGACCCAGGTTCAATAGGTTCTGCAGGAACTTATGAAAAACGCATAACCTTAAAGATAGCCCAAAAACTCGCTAATTTAATTAACAAAAAGCAAGGTCTAAAAGCGGTGATGATCCGCAGTGGTGACTATTATGTTAACCATGATCGTAAAACTGAATTAGCCAGAAAATCTAAGGCTGATCTGCTTATTTCTATTCACGCTGACGCCTTTACTTCATCACAGCCCAACGGCGCTTCAGTGTTAGTACAAGCTACGCGTCGTGCTGATTCAGAATTTAGCCACTGGATTCAAAACCGGGAAAAAAATTCCGAACTACTAGGTGGTGCAGGTGAAACTATTAGAAAAACTAAGGATAACAACTTAGCGATAGCACTGGGTGATATGAAGAAAGAATATACTATGGCAAGTAGTTATGATTTTGCTGAACATGTGGTTAAGCAGCTTAAGAAAGTCACAAGGCTACATAAGCATAAGCCAGAGCGTTTAAGCTTAGCCGTATTAAAATCTTCCGATATTCCGTCAGTATTAATTGAAACCGGTTTTATTTCTAATCCACATGAAGAAAGACGTTTAAATAATGCCAATCATCAATATAAGTTGGCTAAGGCAATATATATTGCTGTAGATGACTATTTCTCTCGTAATCCACCTGATGGCACCTTAATCGCTGCGACACGGTTTCGTGAACACAAGGTTAGCCGCGGTGAATCGCTTTCTGTGGTTGCTCAGCGTTATAAAGTTTCCGTTAGAAAATTAAAATCTGCCAATAATCTCAAATCTAATGTAGTTAGAATTGGCCAAACACTTAAAATACCACAGGCAGATTAACCTTCGCATGACCATTGCCATATTACCCGCTCGCCTCGCCAACCAAATTGCCGCTGGTGAAGTGGTTGAACGTCCAGCCTCGGTTGTTAAAGAACTGGTAGAAAATAGTATCGATGCTGGCGCCACAAGTATTAAAATAGACATTGAAAAAGGCGGCGCCAAGCGCATTCGCATTATCGACAACGGCAAGGGTATTGCCAAAGCAGAGTTAGCGTTAGCGCTGAGCCGACATGCCACCAGTAAAATTAAAGACCTTGATGATCTTGAAGCCATTAGTAGTTTGGGCTTTCGTGGTGAGGCATTAGCCAGTATTAGTTCTGTCGCACGGTTAACTTTAACCTCTAAGCCTGAAGCACAAGAGTCAGCGTGGCAAGCTAATGCGGAAGGGCGTGATATGGCGGTGTCAATCAAGCCTGCTGCTCACCCAAATGGTACGACAATTGATGTGAGCGACTTATTTTTTAACACGCCAGCAAGACGAAAATTTTTACGCACAGAAAAAACAGAGTTTGCTCATATTGAAGAAGTGATTAAACGCATTGCTTTGGCAAATTTTGCTATTACTTTTGTTCTTACCCATAACCATAAAGTGGTTAAACAATTTCGCGTCGCTAATTCATCGATACAGCGCAGTAAAAGGGTTGCACAAGTTTGTGGACAAAAATTTATTGATCATGCGATAGAAATTAATTGCGAACATGATGGCCTACATTTACAGGGTTGGATTGCCCAACCAAGTTATTATCGTAACCAAAATGATCTTACCTACAGTTATGTTAATAATCGTATGATGCGCGATAAGTTAATTAATCATGCCATTCGTCAAGCTTATGCCGATTTATTGCCCAGTGACAGCTACCCTGCATTCGTCTTGTTTCTACAACTCGATTTTTGTGAAGTTGACGTTAATGTGCATCCGTCCAAACATGAAGTACGTTTTCATCAAGGGCGTTATGTGCATGATTTTATTTATTCGGTCTGTAATCGCGCCTTAACCCATGAGTTAGCGCTCAAGGTTGATAATAGCACCGGCGAAATTCTAACGCCTGATAACGGGGTTCAAAGCCATCAGCAAGCTGAGATTCAGGCGCCTAGCTTTATTACCCCTTTACGGGCAAGTACTGATAGTGATCTGCACAGTAATACTTTAGCTAGAGATCAGGTTGCAAGCCAAAAGGCTGAATATACCGGTGATAACAAAGACTCGCGAGTTAGCAGTAATTTTTCTCAAGCTAATATGCGACATTATTCGACAAAAATAAATCCTCAAGCGAGCAAAGCTTACAGTGATTTAATGACACCGCTAGCGCTTAATTCACAGGTAACTGAGCCTGAACTACCCCCAATAACGACTGATTTAGCATCAACAGTCGCCATGCCAATATTGGTAAATACCGCATCATCAACTCAAGACGAAATGACAGATGCAACAAAAATTTTATTCTGGCAGGCACCACATTACCTTGTTATTCAACAACGCCAGGCGTTACGTTTATTATCAGTGAACAAGCTCGAACACTTGTTACGCCTGCAAGTCATCCAGCAACGTTGGCATGAAAAATTGGTGAGCCAGCCATTATTACTGCCAATAAAAATTAAGGTCAGTGAAAAAGTAGCAAAATTTGTGCAAATAAATGAAAAACAATTTCAGCATATGGGTATGGAAATTCGTCAGTTACAGACCAGCACATTACAAATTCGACAATTTCCTGCTTTGCTAAGAAATAAAGATATAGCTAATAGTTTTGATAAGCTAATTAAACAGTTAGACGTTGAAAATCAAGAGGGTGTCTACGCAGAAATTGATTGGCAAATGGCATTAGCTAGCCTTATGCTAAGCGAAGAATGTACGCAAGCACAGGCATTACAAGTTTGGCGAAATGCGGAAAGTGATTTTAATTGTCAATTTGAGCAGCAACTACGCTTGAATTCGGTCGCCATAGACCTCACATCTTCTGTAAATGAGTTAGATAAAATATTACCGAAATGACTAAGCTGGCAAACCAAGAGCATATTGACGATAAACAGCCACCCGTTATTTGTTTAATGGGGCCTACAGCCTCAGGTAAAACTGCTCTAGCAATGGCATTATATGATGCACTACCCTGTGACATTATTAGTGTTGATTCAGCGTTAGTGTTTAAAGGTATGGACATTGGTACGGCGAAACCAACAGCGGATGAATTAGCTGCTTATCCACATCAATTGATCGATATTAAAGATCCCAGCGAAAGTTATTCTGCCGCTGATTTTTGTCAAGATGCGCTTAAGGCCATTGCAAAAAGTCGAGAAAATGGTCGTATTCCTCTATTGGTCGGCGGTACTATGATGTACTTTAAAAGCTTGATTGATGGTATTTCGCCATTGCCTCAAGCTGATCAAAATATTAGAGATATAATAGCGTTAGAAGCGGATGAAAAAGGTTGGTTGGCTATGCACGAAGAGTTGCAGAGTTTTGACCCTGTTTCAGCAGAGCGCATTCATCCTAATGATCCGCAACGACTTGCAAGAGCGATAGAAGTTTATCGAAAAACAGGTAACACTTTGACACAATTGACCGAAATAAAAGGTGATAAAGTCAACGGAAATATTTTACAATTTGCGATAGCACCGAAAGAGCGTAGTGACTTGCATGCACGAATAGAGTTACGCTTTACGCAAATGATAGCACAAGGCTTTGAACAAGAAGTTACTGGCTTGAAAGAAAGAGCTGATTTGGACCTTGACCTGCCGGCTATTCGTTGTGTTGGCTACCGACAAATGTGGCAATATTTAGCGGGCGACTATGATCACGATGAGATGGTGTTTAGAGGTGTCTGTGCAACACGTCAGTTAGCAAAAAGACAATTAACTTGGTTACGAAATTGGCAAAACTTACATTGGTTAGATATGGAAGATGAAAATAATTTAAAAGTTATTTTATCGGCAGTAAGCAAACTTTAAACATTAATGTATAATTAAAACGGCTGTGTATTAACCAGCTAGTTTTATTGAATAATTTTAATAAAGTATTCAACAGAATACTTAACTTTCACTAAAAATAAAAAAGGTAACTAATAATGGCAAAGGGGCAATCTTTACAAGACCCATTTTTGAATGCGTTACGTCGTGATCGTATTCCTGTAGCAATTTACTTGGTTAATGGCATTAAACTACAAGGGCAAGTAGAGTCATTCGATCAGTTTGTAATTTTACTTAAAAACACCGTTAGTCAAATGGTATATAAGCACGCTATCTCAACGGTAGTACCCGCTAGAGCGGTAACTAGTATGCCAGTCCCACAAATGAATCAGGACATAGAAGATTAATGCAAAAAACTAGTATTGTATTGAGTCGCTCATTTGTTTGATAGATATCAGGCAGGTGAGCGGGCTATACTTGTTCATTTAGATTTTCCCGATGATAATACCCGTGAAGACTTACAAGAGTTTGAAATGCTTGTAAGTTCTGCTGGTATAACTGCGTTAAATACCATCACAGGTAAACGCGCTACTCCGCACCCGAAATATTTTGTTGGTACAGGGAAAGTGCAAGAAGTAGCTGATGCTGTGCGTATGTTCGATGCGAATATTGTCTTGTTTAATCATAGTTTATCGCCGTCTCAAGAAAAAAACATTGAAGCCTTGTGTCAATGTCGTGTGGTTGATCGTACGACGCTAATTTTAGATATTTTTGCCCAACGAGCTCGAACTCACGAAGGTAAATTACAAGTAGAATTAGCACAGTTACGCCATATGAGTACACGATTAATACGCGGTTGGACTCACTTAGAGCGCCAAAAAGGTGGTATTGGTTTACGTGGGCCAGGCGAAACTCAGTTGGAAACAGATAGGCGCTTATTACGTGATCGCATGGTCAATATTCGTAAACGCTTGGGGAAAGTTGAAAAGCAAAGGCAACAGGGGCGTCGGGCGAGAACTAGAGCTGAAATCCCAACACTTTCTTTAGTGGGTTATACCAATGCCGGCAAATCAACATTATTTAACCAAATAACGCAGGCAGGTGTGTACGCCGCCGATCAATTGTTTGCCACTTTAGACCCAACTTTACGTAAAATTGAAGTGGATGAAGTCGGTCGTGTTATTCTGGCCGATACCGTAGGATTTATACGTCATTTACCCCATGATTTAGTGGCCGCATTTAAAGCGACGTTGACTGAAACAAGAGAAGCAGAGTTGTTGCTGCACATTATTGACATTGCTGATGAACGACGTAGCGAAAATATTGAACAAGTAGAAGAAGTTTTAAAAGAAATAGAAGCGGGTGATGTTCCACAACTATTGATTTGTAATAAAATAGACCAGTTAGATGATGTTGAACCCAGAATTGATCGTGATGATCAAGGGCTACCGATTCGTGTTTGGCTGTCAGCCCAGAAAGGCATTGGCATTGAGCTTTTATTTCAAGCACTGTCAGAACGACTAGGTAAAAAAATCATCAAACACCTACTCTGTTTACCGCCTAGTGCCGGTAAACTTCGCGGTCAACTTTACCAGTTAAATTGCATTACTGATGAGCATTATGACGAGCAAGGTAATTGTTTATTAGATATAAAATTACCGGTGAGAGAATGGAATCAGTTACTAAAACAAGACGAAGCAGAAATAGAGCACTTTATTCACACTTAACAGACTGATATATTAGCGTAGTTAATATAGCAGTTAGCGCATTAATTTTTATAGCGGAGAATAGCATGGCTTGGAATGAACCGGGGAATAATGAGAAAGACCCCTGGAAAAACAAAGGTGGCAAAAATCAAGGCCCACCTGACTTAGATGATTTATTAAAGGATATTGGCAATAAATTTGGCGGTATTTTTGGTGGCAACAAATCAGGAGGCGGCGCTGGGAAAAACTTTTCTAGTATTGGCATCATGGTAGTGCTTATTGTGGCGATTTTGGGCTATGCCTTCGCTGGCTTTTTTACCATTAAAGAAGCTGAAAAAGGTATCGTTTTACGCTTCGGTCAGTATGCTGGCACGGTAGAACCTGGTTTACGTTGGAAGTGGACGTTCGCTGAACGTATTATTCCAGTTGATATGCAAACCACACGTAACCTTCCTTCTTCAGGCTTTATGCTAACAAAAGATGAGAATGTTGTTCGTGTTGAAATGCAAATTCAATATCGTGTGGTTAATGCACGTAATTATATTTTCAGTGTTACTAATGCGGACGAAAGCTTAAGTGAATCGCTTGATAGTGCTTTGCGCTATGTGGTTGGCCACTCAAAAATGGATGACATTTTGACCAGTGGCCGTGAAGCGGTGCGCCAAGCAGTATGGAAAGAGTTAGAAGACATTATTAAACCTTATAATTTAGGTTTGATTGTTGTCGATGTTAACTTCAAGGACGCTCGTCCTCCTGAAGAAGTCAAAGACGCTTTTGATGACGCCATTGCTGCACAAGAAGATGAAGTGCGTTTCTTACGTGAAGCGGAAGCGTATGCAAGAGGCATAGAACCTCGTGCTCGTGGTCGTGTTAAGCGTTTAGAGCAAGAAGCATTAGCTTATAAAGCGCAGATACTACTTGATGCAGAAGGTGACGTTGCTCGTTTCAACAAGTTATTACCTGAATATCAAGCAGCACCTGAAGTTACCCGTCAGCGTATGTATTTAACGTCGATGGAAAAATTCTATAGCAACACCAGTAAAGTCATGGTTGATGTTGACGGCGGCAATAACATGATTTATCTACCACTAGATAAAATTATGCAACAGCAGTCTAGTAGTCAACGTGCTACGCAACAATCAGCACCGGCGATAAACCAGTCGTCAAATAGTACTAATACTGCACCAGCATTATCCGGTCGTAATGATCGTTTCAATAATGGGAGAGACTAAGCCATGAAGAATTTTATATTGGCAATTATTGCCTTAATACTTGTGCTAACAGTTTCGTCTGTTTTTGTTGTGACTGAAGGCCAACGTGGCATAGTTTTCCAGTTCTCAAAAATTACGCGTGACGGTGATACCGGCAACATGAAAGTTTATGAGCCAGGTTTACACTTTAAATTTCCATTTATTAACACAGTACGTAAACTTGACGCGCGTATTCAAACCTTGGACGAAGAGCCAGATCGTTTTGTAACATCTGAGAAGAAAGATTTAATGGTCGACTCATTTGTTAAATGGCGCATTGTTAACTTTTCAACCTATTATTTGCGTACTTCAGGTTCAATTGAGAACGCTCGCGCGTTATTGAAACAGAAAGTAAATAATGGCTTACGTACCGAAATTGGTACACGTACGATTAAAGAAATTGTTTCTGGCGATCGAGATGACATTATGGCCCAAGCATTAGAAAGTGCTACCAGTAGCCGTGAAGATTTAGGTATTGAAGTGATTGATGTTCGCATTAAAGCTATCAACCTACCTACAGAGGTCAGTAATTCAATTTACGAACGTATGCGTGCTGAACGTACTGCTGTGGCGAAAGAACATCGTTCACAAGGTCAAGAGCAAGCTGAAATCATTCGTGCCACTATTGATGCTAAAGTAACTGTTATGTTAGCAACAGCACAGAAGAATGCACAAGAAGTTCGTGGTGAAGGTGATGCCCTAGCTGCAAAAGTCTATGCCGACTCTTATACACAAGATGCTGAGTTTTATAACTTCTTCCGTAGTTTAGAAGCTTATGAAAACAGTTTTAGCTCTAAGAGTGATATTTTAGTCATTAAACCTGACAGTAATTTCTTTAATTACCTAAAGAATGGTAAAAAAACTAATTAGTAGTTAAGGTTAAATAGTAATTTAAAAGCCATGACATTGTCATGGCTTTTGTGTTTTTATCACTTGAAAAATGCACGCAAAGTATCTTAAATTGAGTTTTGATTGCATTGGTTTACCTAAGGAATTTATATGCTGTCTACCTTGCTAATGGCACTTGCTATTGCGTTAATTCTTGAAGGAGTGATTCCAGCGCTATTTCCGAATAAATGGCGATCCTATGTTTTAAAATTAGCCAATGAACCGGTGAATACTATTCGTCAAATCGGTTTATTTTTGCTGTTAATCGGTATTATGTTGTTTTGGACGGTAAATTAATTTCTTTGCTAACTCTGCACTAGCACTGGTTTTTTTAATAACGCATTAAAATTCAACAATTATTGCTTGGACTCAATATTGATATTTGATAGAATCCCCGCCTAATTTTCTTACCAAAATGTGAACATGGGTAAAAACGTCGTAGTTCTAGGCACCCAATGGGGTGACGAAGGTAAAGGTAAAGTCGTCGACTTACTTACTGATAAAGCCAAATATGTAGTGCGCTATCAAGGTGGCCACAATGCGGGTCATACACTAGTCATTGATGGTGAAAAAACCGTTTTACATCTTATTCCATCTGGCGTATTACGTGACAACGTAAAATGTTTAATCGGTAACGGTGTTGTTCTTTGTCCTAAAGCACTTATGACAGAAATGGCCATGTTAGAAGAACGTGGCGTACCAGTACGTGACCGTCTTTTAATCAGCGATGCATGTCCATTAATTCTTCCTTATCACAACGCATTAGATGCCGCTCGTGAAAAAGCGCGTGGTAGCAAAGCTATCGGTACTACAGGTCGTGGTATTGGCCCAGCTTATGAAGATAAAGCTGCTCGTCGTGGTTTACGTGTTGGTGACTTATTTTGCGCAGAATCATTTGCCGTGAAATTAAAAGAAATTATGGAATATCATAATTTCGTATTAACGCAATATTACCAAGCTGAGCCAGTAAGTTATGAAGAAGTACTTGCTGATGCTATGGCCGTTGCTGAAACTATTAAAGGCATGGTTGCTGATATCTCTGAAATGTTAGATCAAGCGCGTAAAGCGGGCGAATCTATTATGTTTGAAGGTGCACAAGGTACATTGCTTGATATTGACCACGGAACATACCCGTATGTCACCTCATCAAATACCACAGTGGGTGGCGTTGCTACTGGCAGCGGCTTTGGTCCACTTTACTTAGATTACGTGCTAGGTATTACTAAAGCATACACAACACGTGTTGGTTCAGGTCCTTTCCCTACGGAATTAAATGACGAAGTGGGCAATCACTTAGGCACTGTAGGGCATGAATTTGGTGCAACTACTGGCCGTGAACGTCGTTGTGGTTGGTTTGACGCTGTCGCTATGCATCGTGCGGTGCAAGTTAACAGTATTAGTGGTTTTTGTTTAACTAAGCTTGACGTTTTAGATGGCTTAAAAACATTAAAAATATGTACTGGCTACAAAACAGCTGAAGGCGACATTATTACTGTGCCACCAACAGCTGCTGAGGGTTACGAAAAAATTACCCCAGTGTATGAAGAAATGCCAGGTTGGAGTGAAACCACCGTTGGTGCTACTTCTATTGACGCTTTACCCGCTAATGCGATTGCTTACATTAAACGTATTGAAGAGATTACTGGCGTACCTATTGATATTATTTCAACTGGCCCAGATCGTGTCGAGACCATGATTTTAGTTAATCCGTTTGACGAATAATTAAATTTCTGCGTTTAAATCACTTTTTAAAAACCACCTGCTAGGTGGTTTTTTTATCGCTAAAATTTGGTCACTATTTATGGCTAAATTTTTAAATCTCTTTGACTAATTTAAGTGATCTAATTTCTCATCAGCAAAAATACAAGGCATAAAATTTAGCATAGCGTAATTCAACTTAAGCCTTTTTAATCTCGGCTAGATTACAGTTATGAACATGATTAAAAGCATGGTTAAAACTATAATCAGAAGTGAAGACAGAACGAGTGTGGTTAATTTTGTAGTCAGCATGAAATGATACAAATGCGCAAAGCTTTACAAGTAAAACAAGCGGCTTAAACTTAATCTATATAATTAAACTACTTATGGTTTAATAAAGTATTCTAATCGCTATTTTTACATCAATAGTTAACGCTTTATCGGCAATATTTAGCTAGGTTATGTGAAATATTAAACTAATAAGGCTATATTAATTATAGCTTGTAGCGAATTAATATATACAAAACAGCTTGAAATTAGACATCGCATTGCAATAACATGTAAACAACAATAATAGCATCGACTCAAGTTCACCCATAAAATTCACGTAGTAGACTCACACATAAGGAATAAACATGACAGATCTTCGCCAACAAGCACTTGATTATCACCAATACCCAACGCCGGGCAAAATTAGTGTTGAATTAACGACCCCTGCTGAAACAAGCCTAGATCTCTCGCTTGCTTATAGCCCCGGTGTTGCTGAGCCTGTTCGCGCTATTGCTGCAAACCCTGATGACGTTTATAAATATACCGGCAAAGGTAATACCGTTGCCGTTATTACCAACGGTACCGCCATTTTAGGTCTAGGGAACTTAGGGCCAATGGCCTCTAAACCTGTGATGGAAGGCAAAGCGTTATTGTTTAAACGTTTTGCTGGCATTAATTCGTTTGATATTGAAGTGAATCATAAAACCGTTGAAGACTTCATTAATACGGTAGCCAATATTGCTGACAGCTTTGGTGGCATTAACTTAGAAGATATTAAAGCACCTGAATGTTTTGTTATTGAAAAGGCACTCATTGAACGCTGTAAAATACCCGTATTTCATGACGATCAACATGGTACTGCTATTGTAACGGCAGCGGGAATGATAAATGCGCTAGAAATTCAAGGTAAAGAACTTCGACACGCTAACATTGTTTGTATGGGGGCTGGTGCTGCAGCTATTGCCTGTATGGAACTGTTGATTAAATGTGGCGCACAACGTGAAAAAATTTATATGCTCGACACTAAAGGGGTTATTCACACCCGCCGTGACGATTTAAATGAATATAAAAAATTATTTGCTAACAATACGGATAAGCGCACGCTAGAAGACGCTATCGATGGTGCTGACGTATTCATTGGTGTATCTGGACCGAACTTACTATTAGCTTCACACGTAAAGCTTATGGCCGCTAAGCCAGTGATTTTTGCGTGTTCAAATCCAGATCCAGAAATTAAACCTGAACTGGCTTTGGCAACACGCGATGATTTAATTATTGCTACTGGCCGTTCAGATTATCCCAACCAAGTAAATAACGTGCTTTGTTTCCCCTTTATTTTCCGTGGTGCATTAGACGTGCGTGCACGTACTATTAATGATGAAATGAAAATTGCCGCCGTACATGCCATTCGCACCTTAGCGAAAGAACCAGTACCAGCTGAAGTATTAGCCGCTAGTGGCAGTGACAACTTAACCTTTGGCAAAGATTATATTATCCCTAAGCCTATGGACTCGCGTTTACGTTCAGCTGTAGCCATTGCGGTTGCTCAAGCGGCAGTAGACTCAGGTGTAGCGGCACTCGCAATGCCTGAGAATTACCAGGGCTAACGGTTACGTTTGTAAGCAATGTAGTTTTAGTTTTAGATTAAGAATGAAATAGAAGGGAAGCTTATTGCTTCCCTTTCTTTTGGGCACTCTGAAATTTAACTTCTAACTTAGGCATTGGCGACATCAAACATTGCTAATAAATTGATAACAGTGAATGTAATGGGCACGATTTGCTACCCTTGTTAAAAAATTGCTACTATTACTGCTGCCAATATAACCACGGTATATCGTGGCTTACGATAAGCCTCGATATTTAGCGTAAATAACAGTGTTTATTCGTACCTAGTCAATCACTTTAGGAAGTTCAATGGATAAAGAAATTAAAGCCTATCTCGCCGATTCTGAACTATTACTAAACGCCGTAGGTGAAGGTATTTACGGTTTAGATACACAAGGGCGAGCTATTTTTATTAACCCTGCAGCAGAAGCCATGACCGGCTGGTCTTACGCTGAACTATTGGGACAAAATATTCATCAGTTTCATCATCATAGTTATAGCAATGGTGAGCCTTATCCCGCTTGTGAATGTAAAATATTCAATACCGCGCTTGACGGTATTTCTCGACAAGTTAGTGGTGAGGTGTTTTGGCGCAAAGATGGCAGTAACTTCCCTGTTGAGTACACAACACGAGCGGTTTATAAAAATAACCATATTATTGGTGCTGTTGCGGTATTTCGTGATGTTAGTCAGCAACAACAAATTGAGTTGGCACTGCGCAGTGCTTTGGAAAATGTACAATCGCTTACTGAGCAACTTCAGGCTGAAAATACTTATTTGCAGAATGAGTTAGCGCAAGAGTGGTCGTCTGCTGGCTTGGTGGGTAGAAGCCCAATAATCACAAAAATGCTGTCGCAAGTAGAGCTAGTTGCACAAACTGATAGTACTGTACTTATATTGGGAGAGAATGGCACAGGTAAAGAGTTGGTTGCTCGTAATATTCATGCCTTAAGTCAACGTAAAAACTCTACTATGGTAAAAGTTAATTGTGCTGCATTCGCCCCCAGCTTGCTTGAATCTGAACTATTCGGGCATGAAAAAGGCGCATTTACTGGCGCGACTGAACGACGCAAAGGCCGTTTTGAATTAGCGACTGGAGGTACGTTATTTCTTGATGAAATTGGTGAATTATCTATGGCAGCACAAGGCAAGTTACTACGGGTATTACAAGAGCAAGAGTTTGAACGGGTCGGCGGCAGTGAAACTGTTAAGGTCAATATAAGGGTTATCGCGGCTACTAACCGTGATTTATCGGCGATGATTACCCAAGGTACATTTAGAATTGATTTGTTTTATCGGCTTAATGTTTTTCCGGTAACTGTTCCACCGCTGCGTGATCGCCAAGAAGATATACCACTTTTATCACAGGTGATTATCAGTACACTGAATAAAACGCTAGGTAAAAACATCAGTGCTATTAGTAACCGTAGCTTAACTCAATTAATGCAATATCAATGGCCTGGTAATATTCGTGAATTGCAAAACGTACTTGAGCGCGAGATGATTTTAACTAAATCGACTATTCTAAATTTTAACTTTAAAACCTCGTCAAAATCACTTACCCCTCCTGTTATAGAAACCTTAGCACAAGTGGAAGCCCGCTATATATTAAGTGTGTTAAAAGCCTGTAAATGGCGCATTGGTGGTGAAATAGGTGCCGCTAAGCAATTAGGCTTACCTGAAAGTACATTACGCTCTCGCATGAGTAAATTGAAAATTGTACGTCCTAACTAATAATTTTCACTATAAAAATAATATGCCAGGCACGATATATCGCCAAATCGCGATATGTCGTGCTTTATGGTGGGATCTGCATAAAGTTGGTAACTATAAATAATATATTAAACAATGAGTTAATTTAATTTTATAACTTGGTTCATATTTTGCTATTAGCAACTATCTTAACGTTAGTTTTAGTAGTAAACCATGAAGTTTGATTTTAAAGCAGAAGATTTGATCATTAAGCCCTACAAATCTGAATCCTCAGTCTATGTCCGTAAACAAAAAGGTCGTTATCAACGTATTCGACAATTCACTGGCTTAGCCTTTGTTTTATTATTTATGTTGATGCCTTGGCTTAATTTTCAAGGTAATCAGGCTGTTTTACTGGATATAGGTAAGCAACAGTTTCATATCTTTTCACAAACATTTTTTCCGCAGGACTTTATCATTTTAGCGGGATTATTGCTGGTTAGTTGCTACTTACTTTTCTTTTTAACCACTTGGCTTGGTCGAATTTGGTGTGGTTATACCTGTCCTCAAACCGTATGGACCTTCAGTTTTATTTGGGTGGAAGAATGGTTGGAGGGTACGCGCAATCAACGTATTAAACGTGATGAACAGCCATTGTCATTAGATACCTTAGCAAGAAAATCTGCCAAGCACTTTATTTGGGGGTTAATCGCATTTTTTACCGCAACAACATTTATCAGTTACTTTTTACCGGCCCGCGCACTGTATCTTGATTTATTACAATGGCAGTGGGATGGGCTAACTACTTTCTGGGTGCTGTTTTTTACTGTTTGTACCTACGGTAATGCCGGCTGGTTACGTGAAAAAATGTGTATTTACATGTGCCCTTATTCACGCTTTCAATCAGCCATGTTTGATAAAAATACCCTAGTGGTTGCTTATGATAAATTGCGTGGTGAAAGCCGCGGTGCTCGTAAACGTAACCAGCAGCCAAAAGACCTAGGTTTGGGTGATTGTGTAGACTGTAACCTTTGTGTGGAAGTGTGCCCAGTGGGTATCGATATTCGTAATGGCTTGCAATACGAATGTATTAATTGCGGTGCTTGCATTGATGCCTGTGATCAAACCATGAGCAAGTTTAATTATGCTAAAGGCTTAATTAGTTATACCAGTGAAAATGCACTAGCAGGTAAAAAGGTTAAATTGCTACGGCCGAAAATTATTGGCTATGCTGTTATGTCGGTATTAGCCATGGCATTTATGATCTTTACTATTCAAGTGCGGGTGCCGATTGAATTTTCTATTTTGCGGGATCGAGGCACATTATTTCAGCTCGACTTTCAAGATAAGGTGACGAATAGTTACTTATTGAAAATTACTAATAAATCAAAAGTTGATCGCCAATTTGAGATCACAGTGTTGGAAAAAGTGGTGAGTTTAAGTGTTGACGGCAAGGTGATGATAAAAGCGGGTGAAATCGCCAGTGTGCCTGTACATTTAACGATGACACCGGAAAACATCAGCCAAAAAATCACGCCAGTGACACTGACTGTTGCCGTTGATAATATGCCGGATATTAAGCTTGTTAAAGAAACTAAATTCTTTTCAAATTAATTAATTTCGTTAGCTAATGACTAGTGATTGTGAAAAAAACCTCTAGGTGAGGTCTTTTTTAATTAAATCATGAAAAGTTCATTACGGAAGAAAAATACGTTAAAATATCATGACTTGGACGATGAGTAGTGAAAATGAATAGAGAACAAAGCATGACCAAAACGATCAAACAAAGCATATCAAATATTGCCCTCGTGGTTGAAGACTACGATGATGCGATTGCATTCTATAGCAAAAAATTAAACTTTCAGCTTATTGAAGATACTGACTTAGGCGGCGGAAAACGTTGGGTGCAAATATCACCACCGAATTCAAATGGCACCCACATACTGCTTGCTAAAGCCAGTAACGACGAGCAAAGCCAATCAGTGGGCAATCAAGCGGGCGGACGAGTATTTTTATTTCTGCAAACCAATGACTTTTGGCGCGACTATCAACAGATGAAAAGCCAAGGTGTTGAGTTTAACGAAGAGCCGCGCGTGGAAGAATATGGCACGGTTGTGGTGTTTAAAGATTTATATGGTACTAAGTGGGATTTATTGCAGTTGAATGATGCGACTTTGTAGATTTATAGCTATCAGCTATCAACCGTCAGTCATGAGTTAATGTAGCTGCTTAGTTAAATTCGATCATAGTCAAGTTTCAGTTATTAAGCTTTTTAATTTGTGGACACTATGAAACATTAAGGCTAAGTAAATCAAAATTATGTAAAGCTGGATGCTGGCCATATGGGTGACGGGCATAATTTTTTTTATTTGAACGATGCTGACTTTAAAAAGTCATTCTAATGTAAACTAAAAATGCAAACTAAATAAATATCGTTCCAGTTTGAAGTATATTCAAATAGCGCTGATGCACAGAAATAAATTCTTTTGGTATTTAGCGGCATACTGCAGGGGGGTTGTTCCGTTTTATATTTCAAAGCAACTCTTGCTAATCACCCGTATTTTTTAGTAATAAAAAAGGCGCTAATCAGCGCCTTGTTTATTTACTTGTTGTACTACTGGTTTTAATCTTCTAATTCCGCTTCGTGTTCACTAAAGTCAGTTATACCTTTTGCTTCCAAAGCCCGACGAACACTCGCGGGTAATTTTTGTGTGTTGTCTTTAGCCAAGTCACTATCATCAGGTAATGGTTGGCCAGTAAAGGCGTGTAAAAACGCTTCACATAACAGCTCACTGTTGGTGGCATGACGCAAGTTATTCACTTGGCGACGTGTACGTTCATCAGTGAGCACTTTTAACACACGTAAAGGGATAGACACGGTGATCTTTTTGACTTGTTCACTTTTCTTCCCGTGTTCGGCGTATGGGTTAATATACTCGCCATTCCACTCTGCCATGAATATTCCTCTATGCTAATTAATTGAGATAAACTTATCCTTGTTAAACCTGTCTGGTAGGCCAGTTTGTGATAAATTTATTCTTACTACTTGATTTTACTGGTTGTGGGGCGTGAGTCAATAACGAATGTGTAGAAGTTTAGAAGTCTAAAGTACTTGACCCGCGAACTTAAACCATTTAGATTGATAGACGTCCAAACATCTATACAGAAAATATTTTTACCGGAGTACACATGAGCGAGAAAAAAATTGCCACTACCGCTGTTCGAGCAGGTATTAATAGCGACCAACACCATGGCGCTGTTATTCCAGCTCTTCACCTTTCAAGCACCTATGCACTGAAAGGTTTTAACGACAAGCGTCAGTTTGACTATTCACGCACCGGTAATCCAACTCGCGCTACGTTTGCCCAAGCTATTACAGATTTAGAGCAGGGTGCCGTTGGCATTGTGACAAATACCGGCATGTCAGCGGTACATCTTATTTGCCAATTACTTGATACACAAGACACGGTTGTTATTCCGCATGATTGCTATGGCGGAAGTTTTCGATTATTTACCCATCTTGCCAAGCGGGGTCAGTTTACGCTCGTGGTGGTTGATCAAAATGATCAACAAGCCTTGGCGCAAGCCTTAGCAACAAAACCTAAATTAGTGTTAGTTGAATCACCGAGTAATCCATTGTTACGCTTAGTTGATATTGCTGCCATTACCAAACAAGCCCATCAAGTTGGCGCATTAGTGGCGGTTGATAACACCTTTATGTCGCCAGTATTGCAGCAACCCTTGTTATTGGGTGCCGATATTGTTTTTCACTCCACCACCAAATATATTAATGGTCACAGCGACGTGGTGGGCGGTGTGCTAGTCACCAAAGAACAAGCTTTAGGTGAAAAACTAGCTTGGTGGGCAAACTGCATTGGTATTACGGGTTCAGCTTTTGATAGTTTTTTAGCTTTGCGTGGCTTAAAAACTTTGCCAATACGGATGAAGCAGCATCAAATTAATGCCAATGCCGTGGCAAAATTTTTGCAACAGCATTCGGCTATTCAACAGGTTTATTTTCCGGGTTTAGCCAGCCATCCGCAACATGAATTAGCTAAAAAACAGCAGTATGATTTTGGAGCTATGATGAGTTTTGAGCTTAAAGGTGGCGTTGAAGCGGTTAAAATACTGTTTGATAAACTTGAACTTTTCACCCTAGCGCAATCACTTGGAGGTGTTGAAAGTTTGATCTGTCATCCGTCAACCATGACCCATGCGGGGATGGAAATTGAAGCACAACTTACCGCCGGTATTACCCAGTCATTAGTGCGACTTTCTGTTGGTATTGAAGATATTGACGATATACTGGCCGACCTATCTCAGGCGCTCGATGCCAGCCAAGCTTAAAGCGGTTATCTATAGTCATTAAGCGTTATATATAAATAATTTAAAGGCGGTATGACAAGGTTGTCATACCTGTGGTAGTAAAATGATCGATTCAAATACAGCGGTAACGCTTAGCTCTCCAAAAAATCACTTGGCAAAAGTTGCCTGTAATGTCCATAAATTTGGTGGTAGTAGTTTAGCCACCAGTGCTTGCGTTGAACGTGTGGTGGATATTATTCGTCAGCATTGCCAACTCAATGACATTATTGTGGTATCTGCCAATGGCAATACCACGGATGCATTATTTAATCTTTATCAACTCGCAATAGAGCTTCAGGACATAACTTCGCTTAACACTGAGCAAGTGAGCACGAGTCATGAGGTAAACACCTTGCGTGAGAATTTGCTGGTAACTATTACTGCACTTAATGTGACGCAAGCTCAGTTAATTGATGAACTGTTAAATGCCAGTAGTGCCGCCAGACTCAAAAATTTACTGAAGCAGGATGTTGCACAAATAACAGAAAATTTACTGACTGATCCCCTTAGTGATCCATTGAGTTATCAAAATGACTTATTGGCCTTTGGTGAGGTTTGGTCCGCGCGCTTGTTATCTGCGGTATTGAGTGAAAGTGTGTGTCCAAGTTATATGTTGGATGCCAGAGACTTTCTTTTACTAAAAGATGAAAAAAATTGTGCCATTGATTATACCGTGAGCCAGGAAAACTTTTTACCGCTGCAAAAACAAGACCAACTGATGATCGTTACCGGTTATATTGCGCGCAATAAACAGCAACAAGCCTGCACGTTAGGGCGCAATGGTAGTGATTACTCAGCAACTATAATGGCGGCACTGTCAGGCGCGGGCAATGTAACGCTTTGGACTGACGTTGATGGTATTTATAGTGCTGACCCAAGGCTTGTACCCTTAGCGAGAAAATTACACCGTTTACCTAATGCGGTTGCCAATGAACTGGGCCGTTTGGGTAACCCAGTATTACATGCCAAAACCTTACAGCCATTAACCAACCATAATACCCATTTACATGTTGCCAGTAGTTTTGCACCTGAGGTTAGCGGCACTGAAATAGGCAAGTTTGGCCAAATAGCGAAACAAGAACTTTCAGTCACCAGTTTAAACGATTTAATATTAGCGAAATCAAGCAGCTTTTTAGCTAAATCGGGCGAATTAGCGGTCAGTGAATTTTCACCTATTTGTTACAATATTGACGAAGGTTACCTAGTCGTAACGCAGGCCCAACAAAAAGCGCTCAGCCAATGGTTAGCAAGTCATGACACTGAAGTGACCTTTAGGCCGGTAGCGATTATTGCCATTGTTGGCCATAGTGTGGCGAAACAAGGCGATATGCGGGCTAGATTTAAAAGAGCGCTTAAGCATCAACAAAGCTTACATTTTTTACATGCCTTTAATGAACACAGTTATATTGCGGTTTTACCTGAGCCATGCTCGAGTGAAATACTCAATAATGTTCATGCGGATATGACTAAAGACGCGAAAAATATTGCCCTTGTTGTCGCTGGATTAGGTAATATTGGCCAACGATTTTTAACCATGTTACCAAAGCAAATAGCGCGTGTTTCAGGTTTAGACAATGTGCATTTAGTTGCCTTAGTGGGGGCAAGTAAAGCCTTAATAAATACCGATGGCATAGATGTCGCTAATGCTTTGTTACATTATCAACAACAAGCGCAGCCTTACGACAGTGAGCAACTGTTAACTTGGCTGACTAATCACCCTTATGACGAGTTGATTGTTGTTGATATCACACCCAGCGAAGACTTTAGTCACTTGTATGAAGAATTTTTTGCCCGTGGCATTCATGTTATTGGCGCCAACAAGTGGGCGGCATCTTCAAGTACTGAAAATTATCAGCAATTGCTTAAAACAGCAGAAAAAAATAATAGCTTATGGTTGGGTAATACCACAGTTGGTGCTGGTTTGCCTATTAACTCAAGCATTAAAGAGTTGATGAATAGCGGTGATAAAATAACGGAAATTTCAGGTATATTCTCGGGCACTTTATCCTGGTTATTTCAATTTTACGATGGCACAACGCCATTTTCTGCGCTGTTGTCGAATGCCTTAACGCAAGGGTTGACTGAGCCGGATCCGCGAGAAGATTTATCAGGGCGAGACGTACAGCGTAAATTATTAATTTTAGCGCGTGCCGCAGGTTTTGAATTGTCGTTAGCTGATATTGACTGTCAGAATTTAGTGCCAGAGTTATTACGTGATATTAGCTTAGAGGATTTTCTTCAACGAACGTCTGAGCTTGATGAGTTGTTTTTATTGCGTTTACAGCAAGCACAAGCAAAAGCCTGTGGAATTCGTTATGTTGCTCGCTTTATCAGTGATCATGGTCAAGTGAGTGCGAAAGTTAGCTTGGAAGAATTAAGCCATAACGACGCGTTTGCACAATTAACCCCATGTGATAATGTTTTTCAAATTAAAAGCGAGTGGTATCAAGAAAATGCGCTGATTATTCGTGGCCCAGGTGCTGGACGTGATGTCACTGCCGGTGGTATTCATGCTGATTTAGTCACTATTTGCCAGCAGCTGAATCATCGTCAGCAGCAAGTTAAAATCAAAGGTTTAAATTAAATATTTTTGCTAGCAGGAAGTGATGCCAAGGAGGTATAAATAGCGTTAAGCAGCAAGGTTAAGTAAAGTTTTGGCACGATACTTTATGATCAAGGTATCGCACCAAATTCACCAGGAAATTAACTGACCTAGATTTTTATTAGCCATCAAAACAGTGTGTTCTTGTTTTTTTAGCGGGTTAATAAGCGATGTTTTAGAAAGATGTACCTAGGCTAAATACTAGGTTTTCGTCACTTTCAGTACCTGATAATTCTTTTGAATTAGCCACAAGCGCAATACCCAGGTCGAAACCTGAAACTTCTGTACTGTAACCCGCTTCTAGGTAATCGCCATCAAAATCGTTACCCCAAGTGCCGTAAGTGGCATAAAAACCTTTATGTTCAACCGTTGCAGATAAGAAATCATAGTCTTGGTTTGCAGCACCTTCAACTTCCCACTCACCGACATTATAAGAAAGTGAAAACATGCCGTAGCTTAAGCCTAAGTTTACTTCATTATAAGAAGTATCAAAATCACCCGTGTATTGGTAAGTCGTAAAGCCAAGGCTATAGCCTATACCACCGTCTAGTTCGCCGCCGTAACCGCCATAAACGTCTACTTCTAAACCCTCTTGTACGTCAGCTGCCCAAGTGCCAATATAAAAACCACTGTTTTCATAATCAACACCCGCACTAGCAGAAGCCGTGTCTGTTTGTACTACACCACGGAAGATATATTGTGATACCGCGCCAACATTGGCACTTAAGCCTTCTATGTCAGTCGCAGATGCTGACGTTGCTGTAAGTGCAGAAGTTGTTAATATCATCGAAATTGCTAGAGAGGTCATTGTTTTGTTCATGTTTTAGTCCACTAAGTTTTTATAATTACTAAGGACATTGCAAAGACAGTGCCTATTTAATTAAAATTTTATAAAGACTTTGTTTTCAATTGGTTAGTTATTTTATTGAGGTGTTTTTTGCTTTAGTCAATTGGCCACTTTGTACAGGCTTGGTGCAAAAAAAAGACGAATGTACAAAAAAGGTGCACAGCATAGATCACAATAACCAGCAATATTGCGTCATGGGCGTAACTTTTAACTTTAATCTAGCGGTTATTATTACTTTTAATATCGATTTTTGTGTGGGTTCTCAGTCGCAAAATTACGGGAATTGAGGTAAAGTAGCGAAAATTTTTTTAAGGTTATCATTATGTCTAATTTTTTAATTGCTCCCTCAGTTTTATCGGCAGACTTTGCTCGTTTGGGTGAAGATGTTGCTAATGTGCTCAGCGCTGGTGCTGATGTAATTCATTTTGATGTAATGGACAATCATTTTGTGCCCAACCTGACTTTTGGTCCAATGATCTGTAAGTCATTACGAGATTATGGTATTACCGCGCCGATTGATGTGCATTTAATGGTAAAGCCTGTTGATCGTCTTATTCCTGACTTTGCCAAAGCAGGCGCCGATATTATTACCTTTCATCCCGAAGCGAGCGATCATATTGATAGAACTTTGCAGTTGATTAAAGATCACGGCTGTAAAGCAGGTTTAGTGTTAAACCCAGCAACACCGCTGCATGTGTTAGATTTTGTCATGGATAAGCTCGACGTTATTTTATTAATGTCAGTGAATCCTGGTTTTGGTGGCCAATCTTTTATTCCTACCACCTTAGATAAGTTACGTTTAGTCCGTGAAAAAATTGCGGCCAGTGGTTACGACATCCGCTTGCAAGTTGACGGTGGTGTTAAAGCTGACAATATTGCTGAAATAGCCAAAGCCGGGGCTGACATGTTTGTTGCGGGCTCAGCTATTTTCTCCAAGCCAGATTACAAAGTCGCGATTGATGAAATGCGTGCAGAACTTGCAAAAGTAAAATAAAAAATATTGATTAAAACACGATTAAACCACATTACATTAAGAAAAATTGAAGGATAAAAAATGAGTAAACCTATTGTATTAAGCGGCTGTCAGCCATCTGGCGAGTTAACTATTGGTAATTACCTTGGCGCGTTAAAGCAATGGGTGGACATGCAAGATAGCCACGAATGTTATTACATGCTAGTTGATCAACATGCGATTACGGTGCGTCCTAAACCTGAAGATTTACGTAAAGCGACCTTAGATGGTTTAGCCTTGTATTTAGCTTGTGGCGTTGACCCAGAAAAAAGCACCATTTTTATTCAGTCGCATGTGCCAGAGCACGCGCAATTGAGTTGGGTATTAAATTGCTACACCCAAATGGGTGAGTTAAACCGCATGACGCAATACAAAGATAAGTCGGCAAAGTCTGAAGCTAATATGAACTCAGGTTTATTTACTTATCCGGTATTAATGGCGGCAGATATTTTATTGTACGGCGCGAACAAAGTGCCGGTTGGCGATGACCAAAAGCAACATTTAGAATTAGCCCGTGATATAGCGACTCGTTTTAATAATCTACACGGTGAAACCTTTAAAGTACCAGAACCTTATATTCCAGAATTTGGCGCCCGGGTGATGAGTTTATTAGAGCCCACTAAAAAAATGTCAAAGTCTGATACTAACCCGGGTAATTTTATTGGTTTATTAGAAGACACCAAGAAAATTACCAAGAAAATTAAACGTGCGGTAACTGACTCGGATGAGCAAGCGAATATCTATTTTGACATAGATGAAAAACCAGGTGTGTCAAACTTGTTATCACTTTTATCGTGCACAACCGGTAAATCAGTGGCTGAACTTGTCCCTGAATATGAAGATAAAATGTATGGTCATTTAAAAGGTGATGTAGCTGAAGCCGTGGTTGCTTTATTAGCGCCCATTCAAGCGCGTTATCATCAATTTCGTAATGACCAAGCTTATCTGGATGAAGTGATGCGCAAAGGTGCTGAAAAAGCCTCTGCGCGTGCGAGTAAATTACTTGCTGAGGTTTATCAGGCGGTTGGTTTTATTGCTAAGCCTTAATCTGTGCACTCCTCATGCTGACAAGTTAGTAAACTAGCGATTAAGTCAGTCATTAAGTCAGACATAAAAAAGCCGTCGTATTTACGACGGCTTTTTAGTTTTTATTTTCAATTCAGTCTTAAAGCTGAATGACCGTTATTCTTTATTATCCTCAGCGGCCTCTTTCGTTACTTTTTCAAATAACTTAGCACTGTCACTGACAAAGCTTTCAACATCACTGCTCGGTGTAAACAAAAAGGCTGGCGACATTATGGTGCTGTCAAACTGCGGCCGGGGATTAAAGTCGGGTTGTTTACTTAATTGGACGATAAAACTACCGCCAAATAACAACAATACCAAACATAAAGACACGAAACTTCTGCGTTTTAATGTCATATGAAAGCCGACGTAACAGTTGAGCCAAAACAAACAAAACGCTAGCAACAAAGGAATAATGGCCAGCAGCCATAACATTGAAGCGTTGCTTGAGGTATTAAAGTGCACAATGTTTTCAAAAATATCACTGAGCCACATTAAGTTGAAGAAGATATAGCTAATACCCATTTGGGTCCAAAAACGGCCATCGTGTTTGGTTAAATGCGACACTAAAGCAATACCTGCTGGCCATAAGGCAAAACCTAGCGTTAAGCCAATGGTGGGCACGAGTATTTGCGTTAAGCTAACTTCGTTAACATTGTTTAAATTAATGATCCAACCGCCAATAAAGGCAAATAAGGTCAT
Organism: Colwellia sp. MB3u-8; assembly: GCF_014076985.1. NCBI lineage: Bacteria > Pseudomonadati > Pseudomonadota > Gammaproteobacteria > Alteromonadales > Colwelliaceae > Colwellia > Colwellia sp. MB3u-8. The sequence continues at coordinate 50,918 of NZ_JACGVA010000073.1, read as the reverse complement.
GCTTAACGCCAGTACCATAGGGTGACGCGCTAAGTTAATTAAGCCTTCAAACGGGCTAATTGCTATGCTTTTTGAAACCGGATGGCTGGGGAAGACAAAACGAACTTGGCTTTTTCCAATGGTGATAATGTCGCCAGAGTGCACTTGGTGTTGAATAACGTTGTCTTTACTGTTTTCAAGATAACTGCCATTAATTGAACCTTGATCATTAACTAGCCAATGTTCACCATTAAAGTGTAGTTGCAGGTGATCAGCGCAAACGTGAGGGTCACTAATGATAATATCGTTATCGTAACCGCGGCCAATGCTAATGTTATTTGAGGCAAACTTGTGGCGGCTTAATAATTTATGGCCATGACTGATTTCTTCAATAATTATTTCCATGAAACCGACTCCATAAATTTAGCTAAAAAGGCTAATGAGGTTTCTTGAGCAACACCTGAAATCGTAAAATGGCTGAGCAATGCGTATTGTTCGTGATCTACCGAGATGGCAATGTAGAGCACATCGTAAAGTGCGGGGAAGTCTTTATAAGCGCGGGTACAAAATACCGCTTTATTCTTAATATTACTGCTGTTGGGCATAACAATGTCATGGTGGCATTGATATTCAGTGACATCATCTTTACCGGCTTTATTACCTGGCGCGGCCTGGTTTAACTGGCGTTCAAAAATATGGTAAAACTTAGTGCTACCAATTTTATCTGATTCCATATAGCGGTATTCCATTTCTAACGAACCGGTAAAAAAGTCAGAAGAAATGTAAGTGTTCTCATCTAGGTCACAATTAGCCACAGCTGCCATAATTTGTGCGTCGGTTTTATCTGAGTTGGATTCACCCCAACAACGTACAAAAGGTACGTCAATAGTTGGAATTAAGCCTCGTCCTAACGGTTTTAGTTGCCAATCACTGTTCAGTATTGTGGTGATTAACTTTTCTTGATTTTGCATAAGTTGTGCAGCCATTTGCTGCTCAATACTCTCTGGTGGGTTATTTTTATAGGCTAGATAAAGCTCAAGTAGTTTGTCGTGCGGCACTAAAAAGCCAATTTGATTACCCGATGTAGCGACATTAATACCAACAACTTCGGTATTTTTGTTAACCACTGGGCCGCCACTCATACCTGAGTTAACCGAGCCAGTAAAATGAATGCGGTCATTAAATGATTCATTTTTTAAACCATTATAAGTGCCAGGCACGACTATCATACCTAAATCATGCGGGTTGCCTAATGAATACAGTTCTTCACCTTTAGTCGGAGCTTGTTGGGCAAGCTGAAAAAAGGGCATTTCAGCCGTGACTTCACGTTGCACTATGGCTAGGTCATTAATGACATCAACACTTTTTAAGGTTAATGGGGCTTGGTTACCTTGGTTGTCTAAATATTCAATATTGTATTTATTGGGATGACGTGCAAAACCGGAAATAACATGATAATTAGTCGCAATAAGGCCACTGCTGCTAATTTGAAAACCCGAACCAATGGATGATTTTTCACCACTGGCTTTGTCAATTAAGCGAATTTGATAAAGTGATGGGGCCAGTTGTTTAAAAATTTCTTCGGCCTGCTCAGCTGCGAAACTTAATGTACTAAAGCACATAAGTAGCAGAGCAAAAATAGCTTTCATTGCATATCCTTTTGTATTATTACCTTGGGAACTGTTTGATATTTAGGCAAAGCAGAACTTGTCTGACTACCATTGTGCCAGTGTAATTAAATTTGTCATCTTTTATCCGACAATATGACTATTTTGCTTGCTGCAATGCACTAGTTTAACGGGATGAAAAAAAACATCATGCTTATTGTTCCAGATTAAGCACAAATACCGAAATATGTGTCGGTAAAATGTTCTCAATCACTATAGCAGGTTATTTTGATGGACAGCCAAATTGCCCTGGTGTGTTTTAACCAGCATAAGTGGCTAATAATTTAATGAAACGGGTATCAGATCAAGCTAACGTTAAAAGGTTTATTTAATATCTTGTTGTCAGCTACTAGTTTTAGTATGATTAAATGATAATTGTTATCATTTAGATGTAGGCTACTATGACCTTATACGAATTACCCCTTAATCAGCTAGCTCATATCAGTTATTTACCGGCAAACTTCGCGTTAAGTGCGCAGTTAATTGAACAGGGCTTCGCATTGAAAAGTGAAATATCATTAGCTCATAAAGCGCCTTTTAACGGTCCGCTTGCCTTTCATTTGCATGGCACAAAAATGTGTCTGCCAGCGACCATTGCCAAGCTAATTAACATTGAGTTATTAACTAAATGATCGAACAAAATATTGCACTGGTCGGTTTTGCTAATTCAGGCAAAAGCACACTTTTTAATGCGTTAGCGGAGGCAAAACAGAAAACAGGTAACTGGACAGGTGTCACGGTTGCCGCCAAACAGCAGCAATGTCAGCTAAATAAAAAACTGACATTACTGTCTGATTTACCTGGCATTAGCTCTTTAGCGCAGCGAAGTCAGCAAAGTAAAGATCTGTCGGTTACTCATGACTTTATTAAGCAAAACCCCATTGATTGTTTAATTAATGTGATTGACGCCACACAACTTAAGCGCCAGCTGTATTTAACTACACAGCTGCTTGAGCTTGGTTTACCTATGATAGTGGTGCTAAATAAATCAGATCGTAAAGAAGCCGCTAATATAGATTTGCAAAAACTGTCTGCTCAGTTAGGTTGCCCAGTAGTTACTGAAAATAGTGTTGGAAAACATGCGGGCAAAAAAATTACCGCCGCATTACAAAATATTCCTAGCCCGCGGGTCGCTGGGCATTTATTGACCCTACCCGAAGCATTAGCGGATTACTCAGGCATGCCACTTGAATTAGAACGCCAAGCTTGTGGCAAAACACCAGGCTGCCAATCAACCGATAAAAAGGCCATGGCGGTCATGCAAGCAAGGTATGACTTTATTTATCAACTGGTTGCTGACGTGGTTACGGCCCCAAGTAATAATGCTCAATTTAGTGACAAGTTAGACCGCTGGATGTTGCATCCGGTTTTAGGTGTACCGATTTTTTTAGTGATGATGTACTTGCTCTTCATGTTTGCGATTAATGTTGGCGGTGCTTTTATTGATTTTTTTGATATTTTAGCGGGTGCAATATTTGTTGATTATCCACAACACTTTTTAAGCGCTTTTAACTTACCCGCTTGGTTAAGCACTATTATAAGTGGTGTCGGTTTAGGTATTCAAACCGTAGCAACATTTATTCCTATTATAGCTAGTTTGTTTATTGGTTTGTCACTACTAGAAAGCAGTGGTTATTTAGCCCGAGCTGCATTTGTGGTTGATGCCGCGATGCAAAAAATTGGTTTACCGGGTAAAGCCTTTGTGCCATTAATTGTTGGTTTTGGTTGTACTGTGCCGGCGGTGATGGCAGCGCGTATTTTGGATAACGAAAGAGAAAGAATCACCACCATCATGATGTCGCCATTTATGTCTTGCGGTGCTAGATTACCGGTTTACGCCTTATTTGCCGCGGCTTTCTTTCCAGAATCAGGGCAAAACTTAGTATTCTTGTTGTACCTTATTGGCATTGCTGCCGCGGTATTGACTGGGCTGATGTTAAAGAAAACCATTTTAATGGGTAAAAACTCTATTAATATTATGGAATTACCTTTGTATGAATGGCCAAAATTGTCATATTTGCTTAAGCGGGTATGGCAACGTACACGCTCTTTTATTGTTGGCGCGGGTAAAACCATCATAGTGGTGGTCTGTGTTTTAAACTTCTTTAATTCTTTAGGCACAGACGGTGAATTTGGTCATCATGACACGCAAGACTCTTTGTTAAGCAAAAGTGCGCAGGTGCTGACACCCTTGCTTGCGCCCATGGGGGTTAAAGAAGATAACTGGCAAGCCAGTGTCGGTATTATAACTGGGCTATTTGCAAAAGAGGCGCTAGTGGCTACTTTTAATAGTTTATATTCACCGGTTTCACAAGCGCCAACAGCACCCGCTCCTATGCCGGTATTATGGCAGCAAGCGCTAGCGAGTATTAGCGATAATTTACAGGGCATAGCAGCAGATGATCCCTTAGGTACTGACATTGGTGATGTGTCTAGCGTAGCAGTTGCCGCACAAGCACAAGGCGTTGCACAAAGTACCATTACCATTATGCAAGCTGCTTTTGCGGGTAAAATTGGCGCATTTTGTTATTTGCTTTTTATTTTACTTTATACACCATGTGCGGCGGCAATGGGGGCAATTAAAAATGAAGTGGGTACACGTTGGGCAATGTTTGCTGCATTATGGAGTTTTACGTTAGCCTACTTATCGGCAGCAGGATGTTACCAACTTGCGGTGTTTTCATCACAACCTATTCACTCGTTCATCAGTATTATGGTGATCATGGCGGTATTTTTTAGCATATATTACGGTTTAAAACGCGCAGGTAAAAACATTCTGAGCATACCTACGTTGGTTTCTTATCGTTAACACTCAGGCCTTTAATTACCGTTAAGTCATCAATTTGACTGATATAGCAGCTGAAAATGCTATCTTTGAACCACACAGCGTTATTTATCTTGTCGAACATTACTAAACAGCTTAGGCTATATTGAATCTTAGTTGTAAAAAGCAGTATTGAAAATATGGATAACATACAAGCAAAGCGTTATTTACTGAATAAAACTGAAACTATTGAATATACTCCCTTTGGTCCTGATGTGAGTGTTTTTAAAGTAAAGCATAAAATGTTTGCGACATTATCGTTAGGCAAAGGTAATGAAAAAGGCACTAATGGTAAAATGGCAGGGTATTATTGCATTAACCTAAAATGTGACCCTGACGAAGCTATTATGTTACGTGATGTTTATGCTGCGGTTATACCAGGCTACCATATGAATAAAACGCAATGGAATACGGTCATTTTAGATGGCTCAATCCCACAAGGTGAAGTTGAACGCATGATTGATAATTCATATATGCTAGTCGTAAGTAAGATGACCAAGCAAGACCAGCAGTCGCTGCTAATGCCTTTATAAAATTAACATTAGCGCTAAAAAAGCATCAAACTGACGAATGGTGCTTGCTGACCTGAACTATTAAGCGGATTGGCTTAAATCTAGCTAAGACTAATACTATTAGTCTTGAATCTAAACCTAAACCTAAACCCAAACCTCAAACCTAAGCCCAAAATAGCAAACGCCATAGTATTGAACTTACAGACCTTGTCTGCAATAACTGATCCCTATTGAATTTTCAGACCATCTACTGAATCGTTAACCTTGGCACTAATATTATTTTTGTATTATTGAGTATCTCCACCGCAGGATTAATGTATATCACCTAAATGCTTTTATTTTAAACAAAGCTCAATACATATGTTGTATTTGTTGCTAAATTAAACTCAGGATACGATAAAATAACAGGCTGATAGTGTTGAATCTAAAATACCCCTGGGTATCTTCTATAACCGTACTCATTATTTTTGGGCTTGGGATATTGTCTTTTAATCTACAAAGTTTTTGGCATCAGGACAAATACTCGGTGCTTATTGCGGTTTCTAAAACACCCTTGTCTACGCCTTTTTATATTGCTAAAGCGATAAATGCTTTTGATGACACCTGCGTTAGGGTTAAATATGAGCAGGTAATAGGAGGTAAAGCCGCATTTGATCAGGTGATGAGTGGCACGGTTGATTTTGGCACAAGTTCTGATTCGGTGATTGCTTTTCAAAGTTTAACTACGCCATCATTTGTCACCCACGCCATGTTTGTCCAATCTGATAATGATGTGAAATTAATGACGCATTCTGCCGATAAAATTAAATCAGCCATAGATCTAAAAGGCAAAAAAGTGGCTGTTACCCAAGGTACTGCCAGTGAATATCTGTTAAGTACACTTTTAGCGATTGAAGGGTTAACAATGGCTGATGTGAAGTTATATTATTATAACCCAACACAATTGCTACAAGCTTTTAGTCGTAATGAGGTTGACGCCATTGTTTCCTGGGAGCCTTTCGTTTTTCAGTTGTCGCAAGCACTGGATAAAAAAATAAAAATTCATGATACCAAAAGTTTAAGTACATTGAGCTTTAACTTAATTTCTCAAACCGCAGACAGTCAAGGAGTAGAAAAAGCAAAATGTGTCATTCAAGGACTACAAACTGCTATCCATTACATTGCTTCGCATCCACAAGCCGCTAAAAAAATAGTGATAGATGAGTTAAATTTAGATCCCGCATTTATTGACTGGGTGTGGCCTGATTATATTTTTAAGCTCGGATTGAATCAATCATTGATATTAAATATTAGATCTCAAGCACTATGGGCAGTGGAAACACAAATGAGATTATCTAAGCGTGTACCTAACTCATTGCACTTTGTTGATAGTAGGGCTTTGCTACAGGTCGATCCTGGAGCCGTAGATATACCGCTGCAGATATTCCCCAGTAAATAAGGATTTTTATGAAGATAAGCTTACAGCAACATATTTACTTTTTTACCCTGAGTACAGGTTTATTGTTCACTGTACTTGTTGCGAGTGTTTTATGGTCAACTCAAGTAGTAGAAGTCGCTTTAGAACGTGAAAAGTATGCCAATAAAGTTGAAAGTCATACCAACATTCTTAAGCAATTCCTTATCAATGAAGATATTTATGCCAGCGATTACAACACCGATAATTGGCTAGTTTTAGACAGTAAATTTAATGACTTACTTAGACGTAGCCCTAGTTTGACCCCAGAGCAACAAACCGTTCAAAACAGTATTGAAAGCCAGAATAAGAATGTACAAAGGTTATTTAATACCATCAATAAAAATAAACTAAAAAATGCCGATGAGAGAATTAAAAAGCATTTAAAAACCAGGTTAATAACGCAATTAGAAGCTATTCGATCTGACACAATACAGCTGTCCAGCATAGTTCAAAAAGACATTGCAAACGTTATTAAGCAACAGGTCATATTTATCCTATCTATACTCGCTCTTAGCCTTTTCATTTTAGTTTATGGTGCTGTTAAGTTAGTTAAGATTTTTAGCACATCACTCAATGAAGTCAAAACAGCTTTTGAAAAAAATCGCAGTGGTAACTTTCAACAAATCCAACTTTCTAATCAATCAGAAGAGTTTAATGGCATCGCTAATGCCTTTAATCACATGAATAAAGAATTGAGTGAAACGACGGTTTCTTTAGAGTCAATGACAAAAATTGTTGCAGAAAGAACTCAAGTATTAGAGCAACTATCTAACACCGACCCTTTAACCAAAGTAGCCAATCGTCGGGCACTGTTTGAACGAGGAAATAATGAGTTTTCTCGTGTACAAAGAAGCAAAAATCCATTGGCTGTCATTTTGTTAGATTGTGATTTATTTAAAAATATAAACGATCAGTTTGGTCATTTATTCGGTGACGAAATTTTGAAAAACATTTGCAAAGTTTGCACTGAAGAGATACGCAGTATTGATTTTTTTGCTCGTTACGGTGGTGAAGAATTTATCATTATTTTACCCGATAGTGGTGTCAACGCGGCGGTAGAAACAGCTCGTCGTATTCAACACTCTTTAGCTAATCATGGCATAGCATATGAAGGTGAAGATATTTTTGTGACCGTCAGTATCGGTATTAGTACGGTTAATGAACAACATGTTGATTTCGAACAATTAATAAAAGATGCTGATTTAGCTATGTATCAAGCCAAGGAAAACGGCCGCAATAGAATTGAAGTGTTTGGCGATAATATCGTTTATTAATTGTCATATCAGTAATGGTCATTATTTCAATATTTTGGAGTAAGTGTGCGGAGTCAGTTAGGCTCATTCATTCTTTTAAACATAGCCCTCAAACCACAGTATTGAAGTTAGCCTTTGCGAAAGTGATAGAGCTTACTGTTCTACCATAACATTCTAAAAAAGCGTTCTAAAAATTATTGCAAAGTAATTGTTTGTTAGTTTTTATGAGTTAGGTGTATTGTATCTAGATAGTAAAGGGCTTTAATATCTATGCGATTATGTAATGCTTAACACTGGTCTCAACGCCTTGATAAAATTGTTATTAACTTATTTAAGTCCTTGCCTTTGTTCGTTATTTTCCATGCCATAAATAAGGCCTGAGGTGGACGTTCTTCAGCTAATTTGGTCACAATGAGAGCGCCTGACTTAATCTGATTTTGGATCAGGTTTTTGGGTAAATACCCAATGCCGATCCCTGCAATAATAGCGGTAGTTTTGATGGCTATAGAGCTGACAAAAAATGTTGGCTGCCTTAACCATATTAGTAACTATGTTAATGAGCTTTATCAAGTACCTGGTGTGAAAGAAACGGTTGATCTGGAATACACGAAAATCCATTACTACGCGAGTCATTTAACGATTAACCCTACTCGTATTATCCCTTTAGGTGCGAGTCAACACTTTGATGCGCCACACGATAGAGATCGTCAATATTAAGGGCTAAAAAGTGTTAATCGTTTAACGATCAAATACCGCTTTATAGCGCTAAAAATATATTACCAAAGCCATGAGTTATAAGGTTTCATTCAATGAGTGCGGAGGAAAGACCATGATCAAACATTATCCCTATAAAAGCTTAGGCAAAGCTAACTACGGCTGGCTGAAATCTAACCATCATTTTAGTTTTGCTCATTACTATAATCCAACACGTATGGGCTTTGGAAAACTACGCGTAGTCAATGACGACTGGGTAGAAGCCGGTATGGGCTTTCCTTCGCATCCACACCGTAATATGGAAATTATTAGTTTTATTCGCTCAGGTGCTATTACTCATCAAGACAGCACAGGTAATAAAAGCATCACTAAAGCCGGTGAAGTACAAGTGATGAGTGCAGGTACGGGTATAGTGCATTCAGAATATAACCGCACTAATAAACCATTAACTTTCTATCAAATTTGGCTTGAAAGCAATAAAGATAACGTAACACCGCGCTGGGAAAGCAAAAAATTTCCTAGCGAGTATGGCTCAGCACTGACGTTGTTAGTCTCAGGTTATCTAGCAGATAAAAGTAAGGCATTGTTTATTAACCAAGAAACGCGAATCTATGGTGGGAAACTAGCTAAAGGAAGCGTGATTGAACATAAAATCAGCCATCAAGCTTATATTTTAGCTTCTGATGGTATGTTTAAAGTAGAGGACAGCTTAAAAACGGTAACCATGAATAAGGGCGATGGGCTGGAAGTTACCCAATCCAATGCCATTTTACTCAGAGCTGCTACCGACTGTGAAGTGATTATTATCGATACTATCGCTTAGTTTTTACTGCATATAAAGTAGACCAGCTGATTAATGAAACGGCTATAAGCATTAAAAAACAAGGTGTTCACTAGAATGTAAGGCCTAACTATTGCCACAAATAATTCACATGTAAAGGTATTAATTGGACAATAGCCAGTGCTAACCGTAATAATTAAAGGAGATTTTTTAGGACAGCCAAGCGCTATCTGGCTTCCAACTGTCGAGCCATGTTAGCACTTCACTGGCGGGCATTGGCCTTGCAATACCGTAACCTTGTGCTAATTTACAACCCAGTTGTAATAATTCAGTGCCATGTTCAACCGTTTCTACCCCTTCTGCGATCACCTCAATTTGGAAGGCTTTCGCCAAACTAACAACGCCCATAACAATGGCTAAGTCATCCGGGTCAGTGAGCATGTCTCGTATAAAACTCTGGTCTATTTTGATCTGGCTAGCGGGTAGGCGCCTGAGATAAGTTAGCGAGGAATAGCCAGTACCAAAATCATCTAGGGCAAACTGCACACCTAGGCTAATACAAGATTCCATGGTTGCTATAATATAGTTGATGTCATTTATTGCGCTGGTTTCTAATACCTCTAGTTCCAATAAGTGTGCTGAGACATCAGGATGTGCAGCCAATAATGTCGCCAAGCGCTCAACAAAATCACTTTGTTGGAGCTGATAAGCACTGATGTTGACACTAATAGGGAATGTAACTCCGATACTTTGCCACTGGCTTATTTGGCTCAGCGCGGTATCGATAACCCATTCACCTATCTTAAGGCTAATAGCCTGGTTTTCTATCATAGGTAAAAAATCTAATGGTGGCACTAAACCGCGTACGGGATCTTGCCAGCGGATCAAGGCTTCTACACCCACGACTTCACCCGTAGACATATTCACTTTCGGTTGATAATACAAAACCAGCTCACCTTTATCGAGTGCTGCACTGATATTGTTAATGTTTTCCTGTTCAAGGTTAACGGCGTCATCGAGGGCGCTATCAAACAAGTGATAACAATTTTTACCCGCATTTTTCGCCATATACATGGCTTGGTCGGCATGGCGGATAAGTATTTCTGCATCGGCATCATCTTGAGGATAGAGAGTAACACCTATGCTAGCGGATACATTTAACACCAGATCATCAACTATTACTGGTGCTGAAACCACCAGCAGTAAACGCTCTAATACCTTGCTAAATTCTTCAGTTTTCGCTAAATCGGTTAGTACCAAGACAAACTCATCACCACCAATACGAGCAAGTGTATCGCCCTCACGTAATGCCTCTTTCATGCGGAGTGAGATAATAATCAATAGTTCATCACCGACATGATGGCCATGGGCATCATTAATCGTTTTAAAATCATCTAAATCTAGAAATGCTACAGCGAGGGAATTATGCTGGCGTTTGCTTTGTAATATAGCTTGGTTTAGGCGGTCAGCGAGTAATGTGCGATTGGGCAAGTCGGTTAAGTCGTCGTAATGAGCCATGCGCTGTAATTGACTTTGATGGGTTTTGTTTAGCTTGGTAATGTCAGAATAGAGTGCAACATAATGGCTGACTTCGCTAGCCGAATTTTTCACCGCACTTAGGGTCAGGTTTTCTGGGTATACTTCACCATTTTTACGACGATTCCAAATGGTACCAACCCAATAGCCTTTGCTGTTAACCGCTTGCCACATCAAAGCATAGAACTCAGCTGACTCACTGTCTGATTGGAAGAAGCGTAGATTTTTACCGACCGCTTCTTGACGTGAGTAACCGGTGACTTCAGTGAAGGTGTTGTTGACTTCGATTATGCTCGCGCTTGCATCAGTGATGATAATACCTTCACGGGTGTGAGAAAATACAATAGCGGCAAGGGCTAACTCAGCTGCGCGTTTATCTTTCTCTTCGTTGGCAAGTTTAAGCTTTTTCTCACTTTTTTTATGTTCAGTAATATCGGTACGAATTGAAGTATAACCACTAAGCTTTTCGTTGACATACAAGGGTATAATGGTGGTATTAACCCAATACTCTTGTCCATCTTTAGCAAGATTACAGATATCATCATTCCAGAAGCCGCCTTTAGATATAATTAAATACATCTCACGCCAATAGTCTTTCGGTTGCTGCTTAGAATTAAGCAGGCGATGATTGGCTCCAATGAGTTCCTCTTGACTATAACCACTGACCGTACAAAATTTGGTATTGGCATAGTTAATCGTGCCTTTAACATCAGTAATCGACACTAACGAATGCTCATCCATGGCTGCTTTTTGTGCTAAGAGTGCAGCCTGAGCAGCTTTGACAGCCTGAGTGTCTTGTTCTGTTTGTGCTTTAGAGCGGTGATCAAGTTCATGTAAAATTTCTGCTTTAACTAACACTTCGGCGTTTAAGCGGTTAACTAGTTGTTTGTACCTTAGTAAGTGCGGAATGAGCATAGTGAGCAGTAATAGCACTAAAATCACCACAGTGACAATTAAGGCTAATGTAGTTGGAGAGACCTCCTTGATAACTTGGTCTGTAGTTTGCGGAATAAAGTGCACGGCTGTCATCGCGCTATAGTGCATACTCGAAGATGCCAAGCCCATAACCACAGCACTCACTAGATGTTTTTTAGTTATAAATTGATATTGGTTTTGATTAATAGCGCCATACTGTATCTTTAGTGCCACCATAGCTAAGATCACCGCAATCAAGACAGACAAATAAACTAACGTCATATCATGAACCATTACGGCTTGTAATCTCATGGCGGCCATGCCTAAGTAATGCATAAGGCCAATACTTGGACCTAACAACAGCCCACCAATTAATAATCGATAATAGCTAAATGTTTTTAGTGTCATCAACCACAGGACAACACTAGAGGCAAAAATTACCGGTAGAATAGACACCATCATTGTGGCTACGTCATAGCTAACCGGTATTGGAAATGTTAACGATACCATGGCAATAAAATGCATGGCCCAAATACCGATACTCATCATTACAGCACCGAATAGATTCCATAATATTTTTTGACTTTGTTGGGAAGCGGACATACTTCGTTCAACTATACCAAAGGCACTAAATGAGGCTAATATGGCAATTACCATGGATAGAACGACTAATTTGAGATCATAAGTGGTCGTGAGCGCTGCAACGGTTATACCGTTATAGTCGTGATTCATTGATATTAAACCCCAAGCATAGTGTGAATGTTTAGCGAACTTTTTTCTGCAATATACACTGTCCACAAGGCATTTGATACAGCTGTGAATACTTTTGATTTGGTATATAAGTTAGCTAAAAGACAGTTAAACATTTGCTATTAAACTAACGTTTATTCATTTTATTGGCTGAGTTGCTGGCCTAAAGCAGGGACAGTTTGATCTTAATTTCATCTTGTTGCGTATTTAACTCTAGTTAAAGAGATACTCGTTAGCTTTAGTTAATTCACCGTTCTGATGAATGGAGCTATAAGAAAAACAGGAGTGATTAAACCTTGTTAGCAGAGAAATTGTTAGGCGTTATATTTGATTTAGATAATACTTTAGTTTCTTCATCTTTAAATTTTGAAGAAATAAGAGCGTCTTTAGGCTGCGAAAAAAATATCGACTTATTAGATTTTGTTGATGCTTTACCAATAGAGCAGCAGATTCATGCCAATAACTCCTTAGTTGAATTTGAAGTGAGTGACGCGCTTAATGCGAAAAAACTGCTCGGCACTGACCAACTTATAGCGCTATTGTCTGAATTGGATATACCTTGTGCCATTGTTACGCGAAACTGTCGTCAAGCGGCTTTGATAAAAATGCAAAATAATAATATTGCTATTACCCTGCTATTAACTAGGGCAGATCACAAGGCTAAACCTGCTCCCGATGCTTTATTGCATTTAGCACAATTATGGCAAGCACCTGCTGAAAATTTATTATATGTCGGTGACTATTTATACGATCTACAAGCCGCACAAAATGCTAATACTATGTCGTGTCTGGTGACGCATGGCGAAACGCCTGATTATGCCAACTTAGCGAATATTGTAGTGAACGAACTGACCGAGTTAAGTGAGGTTATTAGGCAAATTTTTACTCGTGAGGCTGCTGGTGTGTCTGGCTAAAGTTTATCATTCAACAGTCAATATTCACCGTCACCAGTCAACATTCACCTGTTGAAAATAGGAGCGAAAGCCTAATGCGAATTGCTGTTTACGCACTTTTATTATCTACTGTTCTTGCTGATTATAGCCTTGCTAGCACTGAGCTTAAAATACAAGCCAAGCAAAATAAACAGCTTGCTGCTATGCCTAAAAAAGAGTCTGCCCTTATGATTAATTTTACTGAGCAACAAAGCCTTGATCGTTGGCGTATTACTAATGACGGTGTCATGGGAGGTAAATCTCAAGGTCAGATTTCATTACAAGCAAACAAAGCGATATTTTCAGGTGATATATCACTAGAGAATAACGGGGGTTTCAGCTCAGTATTTCGCCCAATAGAGTCCTTAGCTAAAGCGCTTGAAACCGTAACAATAGATATTGAAGGTGATGGGCTGACTTATCAATTAAGAATGATGGTTAACCTTGACGGTTATCGTATGGCTTATAAACAGAGTTTTGATACGGTGGCAGGCCAACAAACACAACTAAGTTTTACACTGGCGCACTTTCAAGCATCATTTCGAGGCCGTGATATACCCAATGCGCCGGTACTAGAATCTGAAAATATTCGTCAAGTGGGTTTTTTAGTGACTAGAAAAGTTGCTGGCCCATTCTCTTTAGTTATTGCTAGTGTTTCTTTTAAATAAATAATTGCTTTCAACAACGGCTGATTAATTATTTATCAATGACTTAATGAAGGTTCCCTATTGATTTTTAACAAAGAAAGCTTGTTAGAAGCCTGATAGCAGCCGTGGCGAGTGTTCATCTCATTAAGCACAATGCCTACTGTAATACTATTGACTAGGCATTGTTCTAACCTTTATTCAAGACTACCAGTTAATAGATTCTCCCTGCCAATCAAGATAGCTTGCTGTTTGATCTAATGCAGTGTTCTCAACAATATCTAGCAGCTGTTTAGCGACAAACTCTGGGGTGAAAAGCTTATTAGCCGGAACATTTTTTTGAAACGGTTTTGATAATGGCGTATCAGTAGTGCCCGGATGAAAAGCGATTAGCTTGATGTTTTTCGCGCGACGGGCTAACTCTATTGATGCGGTTTTAACTATCATGTTTAATGCCGCCTTTGACGCTCGGTAACTATACCAACCCCCTAAACGATTCTCACTAATACTGCCTACTCGGGCACTAAATAGTACGAATTTGCAGGGTGACTTCCCGGTCAATAAAGGGGTTAATTTTTGTATCCACAACATTGGTGTGAGAGAATTTGCGGTCATAATTTCAATAAAGGCTTGTGCATCAATGTCTTCTAAACGTTTTTCTGGACGAATATGATCATTATGCAGTATGCCATTACAGACAAATACCCGCGTTATTGGCGCATGTTTATGCTGGGCTAATTCTGCGACCGCTTGGTCGATTGATTCTGCTTGATAGTCTTTAAGACTAATTTTTGTCACATTAGCGGCTATCAAGTCACTAGCAACAGGATTAGGCTGTGCTAAGTCTCGACTAATCAGTATTAAGCCAGTATTTTCTGAAGCTTGTATTTGCGCAGCAATGGCTTGGCCAATATCGCTATTTGCGCCGATGATCAGTGTTTGTTCGGTTATCATGACAAGTTCCTGCATTACAGTGAGTGGTTTTAATATTAAACAGTTTGGCGAGCAGTGCTGAAATTGGGTGACGATATCTAGCTAAGCCTAAATAGACCCAGTGACTGACAGTTTTAATGACCGGCCAATTAAGAGGTGCAACCCAAAAGCCTTTGCCAACTAAAGTCCATGCCCTGTGTGTAACGGCTAGCCCCAGTAATACTTGGCCGTTGTAATGGCCATGCAATATTTTCATTGCGCCATCAAAACTAACGCTAGGGTGGAGCGTAGCAAAATTGTCTTGGTGGATATCGACCAAAGTTATTAAATCGTTTTGATCATGTTTTTTTAGCTGTGCCATTTCTGTGGCACATAATGGGCAGTTACCATCATAAAATATTGTTAACATTAAATTAGCCCTAAAAGTACTATATATGGCAGTGAAGCCTTGGAAAAATATTAAAATATCAAACTGATATAGCGAGGTGATTTTTACTTTACCCTGATGCGCTTAACGTCAGATTAATGCTTAGCTCGATTAATTTTCTGCTTGGCCATCAACTGAAAGTTTTTGTTGTGATTCGTCTGGTTTTGCATAACTTACACGCGATAATCGTTTACTGGTGTGATAGCTGTCGAGCCCAGAAACCATGACGGTATTTAATGACTCAATATCAATGTAACCGTCACTTTTTATCGCGGCTTGTTCACAAAGAATATCAGTTATTTCGCCGATCACTAATACGGTATTATTAAGTTGTATCGGTACTATTTCTTTTAGCGTTAAAGCATATTTAAGTCGACTTTCTTGCACAAATGGCGCATTAACTGCGTCGATAAAATGTGGCGTTAATCCAGTTTGTTTAAATTCACACTCATCATTGCCGTAGCGAGCAGAGGTCTGATGAGCTGCTTGCCAAAAGCTTTCATTGACTTGGTTAATCGTAAATTGTTTAGTTTGCTGAATATTGCGTAACGTGTGTCGATCAACACTGTCGGGGCGTGAAATAAAACCCACTAAAGCCGGTGAAGCACCCAAGTGAAATACCGAGCTAAACATGGCCAAGTTATTGATATTTTTCTCGTCGCGAGTGCCAATAAGATTAGCACTTTTAAAGCCAGATAAGCTGTTAATAACCTGAGCTCTATAGCGAGGTTCCATATTAACCAGTTCGTCGTGATTGATAATATATTGCATTTAAGTGCTATCAAATAAGTTGCCTTGTGTACCTAGTATACGTAATTAGCTGGGTTTACGATCACTTAACGCACTTAAACTTATTAGGCTTGAACTTATCGACTTTTGTTGGTTAGACTTATCAAATTTTATTGGCTAATAGCTAGATTAATAACTAGGTTTCTCTGTGGTTATAAGCTTTATTTGCCTGTAAAAAAGCTATTAACAGTATAGCGCCATAGCACACCGCCACAGCACAGAGCCATACCTGCTGGCGCAAAATGGCGCATTATATATGCTCTGCTTTGTTAGCTATCCATACGGTTTGATAAGGAGATAATATTATTTCTTGGCTTAACTCGGTAATTTTTTCCCCCGTGATTAATTCTACCCAAGCTTGGGTAACGATCAAGTTAAGTTCGCTTAACGGCAAGGCAATAGCTTGGTCTGAGACGTTACTGACACAAAATATACTTTGTTTTCTGTTTTGGCTTTGTCGCCAAAAACCAAATAATTGTAAGCCTAAATGTAAAGTAAATTGGGTGGCGTTGGGATGAAATGCGGGTTGTTTAATACGAATATTTAACAATATTTTTAAGCTTGAAAGCACTTTTGCGTGATGCAAACTACTATCAGCCAATGCGGCCTCTAGTGCCTCTTCATGCCAACGATGGCGATTGATTGAGCGGTTATTATGCGTGTTGGCCAATTTTTTATAGTCGTTTTGTGTTCCTAGCATGCTGTGAATATAAATCCCGGGTATACCTTCAAGGGCAAACATGACGGCATGTGCACAAATAAAACGTTCAAAGTTCCATTGGTCTTTACCTGCAACCGTACCTTGTAGCGCATCATAAAGGGCAATATTCATTTCATAAGCTTTTTGCTCGCCAGTGTTTGAGGTTCGCCATGAAATTTTACCGCCAAAGCTCTCAATAGTATGAATTAAACTATCAAGCTCAGTGTCACTTAATAATCCTTCTGCTGGACGCAGACCAATGCCGTCATGTGAGGCAATAAAGTTGAAATACAGGGTGCCATCTTGTGAAGGTGGCATGCTCATTAGCCAGCGTTTTAAATATAAACAATTACCGGTCAGTAAAGTGTTTATGAGTAAGGGTGGCAATGAAAAGTTATAGATACCGTGTGCTTCATTAGCGTTACCAAAGTAGGTAAGGTTTTGGGTGTTAGGAATATTGGTTTCAGTAATGATAATTGCTTTTGGGTCTGCAGATTCAATTAAGGTGCGTAATAAGCGCACAATTTCATGAGTTTGAGGTAGGTTGATACTATCGCGGCCAACAATTTTCCATATAAAGGCAATGGCATCAAACCTAAATATTTTCACCCCGCTATCAAGATATTGTCGAATAATTGCAGCAAATGCTTTTAATACTTCGGGGTTACGAAAGTCAAAATCGACTTGGTCGTGACTAAAGGTACACCAGACAAATTTTTGCCCTTTGCCGGTGATCACTTCTTTTAGTAAGGGTGATGTCCGTGGTCGTACCACCGCAGACAAATTATCATCTAACTGCGCGGTAAAGAAAAAATCATGCCCGGTTCCTTCGCCTTTGATGAAATTATCAAACCAAGCACTGCGGCTTGAGCAATGATTAATCACCAGATCTGACATCAGTTGATAAGCTTTACTTATTTCAGTGATATCTTGCCATGATCCCAGTGATTCATTAACTGAGGAGTAGTCAATGACCGAAAAACCATCGTCAGAGCTATACGGAAAAAATGGCAATATATGTACACTGTTGATGGTGTTTTTTAGATGATTATCTAAAAATACTTTTAAAGTGTGTAACGGTAGCTGAGCTGTTTTTATGATGCTATCACCATAGGTAATTAGGACAATGTCTGCTTCTGACCAATGATTGCTAAAAGGTGTTGGCGCCAGTACTTCGCTTGGTAAGCGCATAATATCAATCAGCGCATCAGCAATATCATCCGTTGCTTGCTCAAGTACTACCTCGTGATAAATAGTTGAAAGCTGTTGAATTAACTTGTTTTTTAGCGGTTCAATTTGTGCTGGCATCGGCGACATCTTCCTTTATGTTTGATTAAATTCTGCGTTGTCTAACTCTACGGCGGTTTTTAATTGAGATAAAATATCGGGAATAGCACTCACCACACGGTTCCAAGAGGGAATAAAAGGCGTTTCCATTGGGTTTTCTAAGAAAGTGTTGCCTGCAGTTAAAATATTTTGCGCGAACATTTCTACTGCTTTTTCTTCATTATGAATATCAAGTTCCAGTCCATTCATCATCGCGTCATTGCGATAAGTTTCAACATAATCTAAAGCAATGCGATAGTAAGTTGCTTTTAAGGTTCTAAATTTTTCAGCGCTGAAGGTTTCACCTTGAGTGGCAAGTTTACGAATGAAAGCTTTGCTGATATCAATCGACATTTTTGATAGACCACCCCCGGTATTATCTAACGATAAGTCTTGATGCTTATGATCATAAGTGGCGGCAATATCCACTTGGCATAAGCGGTTTGGTGAATAGTTGCGATACATTTCAGATAATACGCCAATTTCTAACCCCCAATCACTTGGAATACGAATGTCATTTAATACATCGCGTCGAAAGGAAAATTCACCCGCTAAGGGATACAAAAAACTGTCCATATATTCGAGGTAGTCGCAATGGCCAACCGTTTTTTTCAGCGCTTTGATCAAGGGGGTGACCAACAAGCGAGAAACCCGGCCATTTATTTTTCCGTCAGCAACACGAGCATAAAACCCCTTGGCAAATTCATAGTTAAATAATGGGTTGGCCACGGGATACAGTAGTCGGTCGAGTAACTCTGTTTCATAAGTGAGAATGTCACAGTCATGTAGGGCGATGGACTCGGCTTTACCTGAGGATAAAATATAGCCCATGCAATACCAAACATTGCGGCCTTTGCCGAGCTCTTTTGGTGCTAAACCTAAGGCCTGTAATTTTGCATCTATTGCTTGTAGTCTGGGGCCATCATTCCATAACACCCTATGGTGTTGAGGTAGCTGAGAAAAAAATGACAACGCGTGTTGGTATTGCGCTAAATCTGCTCGGTCTAAGCCGATAACAATTTCAGATAGATACTTTACCTTTTTTATTTTATGAATAATATCGGGTAAAGCTTTACCCTCTAACTCGGAAAACAGCGAGGGTAAAATGAGCCCTAATGAACGTTTTTTTGAAAACGCTAGTAACTCAGCGGCCATATTTTCTGGTTTGCGCTGGGCCAAGTTATGCAATGTTGTCACCGTACCATTTTGATAGAAGTCAGCCATGATTTACCTCAGATTAAGTTGCTTGTGAACCTAGTTGTTTTGCTAAGAGTTGTTGAATTGCTTCGGCCCAGCCTTCGGGGCCATATAATTGGCTTTGACTGGTTTTGTATTGTCGATACAGTGGCGGAAAATCGTGCACCGGTGAGCGTATTTGCACAGCAATATCTGCGGCTTCTAACATGGGCGTGTCATTTTCACCATCGCCTAGGGCAATGGTGTAAACCGTGCGGCGGCTAAAATATTCGCGATATTGTTGGGTTAACCAAATAAGCGCTTGGCCTTTATCACAGTAACCACCAACATGAATAAAGCGTCCTCCTTGGACAACGCTGGCGCCTAATGCAACTAAATGTTCGATAAAGGCTTTTTTTGTGCTGTTATCACCTATCCATTGCACGGGTTCACTATAGTGTCGCTGTTTTGCCCGCTCAGCTTGCGCTAAATCTAAGCCCGTTATTTTGCACACGGCGGCGGCTGACAGGGTTGAAAAACCGTGGAAATATGGCTGAAATTTTTCACTGTGCTCGTTCAGTAACTTTAGCCAATATTGTCTTGGTAAACAGAATGATTTTACCCAATAGTTACCGATGAGTTCAGTCTCTGCCGGTTGGGTAATGAAGGTATTAATAGGGATGTAAACGGCAGCGCCATTTTCGATAATAAAGGGTGTATCAAGCTTGAGTTCAGCACGAATAATGTCTAATTCAGCCCGTGTTTTACTGCTATTTAAGATCACCGGAATCTTGGCTTTGCTTAACTGTTGCAATGTTTGACTTGCCGGCGTTGACTGATAGCTATAATGGTCAAGCAGCGTGCCGTCGAGGTCACTGAAAATAATGGTTTTTGTCGCACTCATAGATCTTCCATAAAGGGCGTTTTTGAAATGTTTCTCGCATAATCTAAGTAAAAAATAGCATCAGCAGACTGTGAAATGCTCAGGCATGCTTGCACACTCAATCGTTGAAAATATTGTGTGAAATTTAAGATACCAGCAGATTTCATTATTTTTGAATTCGGTAAACCCATATTCTTGTCTTGCAATTTTTGCTCTTGCTCTAAGCGCCATTGGTAAACACAGTCGAATGACGGTGCTTGCAGTGCTAGCCAGAAGTTCATTGTTTTATATAAAGGTTGATAGTTATTTTTAAGTTGTTGATTAACATAATGGCGCCATTCACCCTTGCTGTCATGCTTGAGCTCAAGTTCATTAACCGGGGCTTTTAATTGCTCGTCAGTTTGTGGCTTTACGCCCCAACACCAGCCTTCTAATAAAATAATGTCTGCTGGCTTGTTAACTATCGGCCACTGTGCTTCAGGATATGGTTCGTCAGTGGCTTTATTAAACCTTGGGATAGCAAAGCCTGTTTGCTGGGCTTTTAACTTTATTAAGGTACTTGCTAACATTGTCATGTCGTGCGTGCCAGGCACACCACGAGTTGCTAATAACGGGTGAATGTCATCAGCAAGCTGCTGGCGTTTTTTACCGGTGAAATAGAAGTCATCTAACGACATCACTACAATGGTTAATTGATAGGTGCTGGCTAAATATTCAGCCATAAAATCAGTCAGTGTTGACTTACCGCTACCTTGACAGCCATTAATACCGACAAAATAAGCGCCATTATTTTTTGTAAACTGACTGAATATTCGCTCGGCGAGCGGTTGGTAGTGCTCTTGTGCTGTTAGTTTAAAATTTTCTGGCAGTTTGTGCTGTTTAATGAAAGTTGAGAGCATAATTTTTACTTTAGTTAAATAGTAATATAATTATACCTTCAACTCTTATGCCATTATTTTAGTCACTAAATTTAGGCTGTAATCTATTGTAAAATAATGATTATTTTATTTTTTGTGATGAATGTTAAAAAGTGACAACGCGGCGTGAAGGGCAGTAAATGAACAATTTGCTTTATTTTGGTGCAATTAGCCACTATGCGTAACCATTGCTGCTAGCGAATACATTCGTTCAGCACAGCATTAAATATCATCCTGTTCACTGACCTCATTTTATCAGTTAGCATTGCATCACAGATAGTGGCTTTGTTTAAATAGCTAAGATAACTAAGATCATTAAGATAACTAAGCGATAAAGTCAATAATGGCGCTTTTGATATATTTGCTGCGGTTGTTTTCAAGTGAGTGTCGGTTCTGACATAAATACAGGGTTTCATTCACCGAATGTGCTAATAAATGCACCCTTATTTTTTCTGGTTTACTAAAGGCTTTTACAGCATATAAGGGTAAAACGGTAAAACCAAGTCCGCGGCTAACCGGTTCAAGAATTAAGCTAATTTGATTAGAAAACCCTTGGTGCTCAAATTGGCTAATGTGTTTAAATTGAGCATAGTTTTTACTGAGCAGCGCTTGTGCATGTTGCTCACCGTCAGGATGGTCGATAAAGCCTAGTGTGGTTAGTGTTTGCCAAGTGATGGTACTTACTGTATTTGCGGTGACTAGCACCAGTGGCTCAACCGCAACTTTTTGGCTGATAATAGTGGCCGCCTTACTCAGCTCAGTGAGCAAGCCAATATCGATTTTACGCTCAGTTAAGTCTTGCTCAATATTTTTATTCGGCGCAAATTTGTAGTCGATGGCTAATTGCCTGTGCTGTTGTTGAATATCGAGCATATAAGGATAGAGCTTTAAGCCAATACTGCCCGGCGAGGCAATTTTTACTGTACCTATGTAAGGATCATCTTGTTGGATTGATTTTTCTAACTCTGCTGAGCTTTGCAATAAGCTTTGTCCTTGTTGATGCAATTTTATGCCGGCGTCGGTAAGCGAAAAAGACTTGCCTTCGCGCATCAGTAACAAGGTGTTTAGCTGTTGTTCTAGCTTTTTTACTTGTTGACTAACCCCAGACTGCGTCATAAAAAGCTGGTCAGCCGTTCTAGTGAAGTGGCCAACATCAACCAGTGTGCAAAAAGTTTTTAACCAAACAAGATTAATCATAACAAAACGTACTTAACTTCATAACTAATGATAATTTTTTATAATTTATAACATTGTCTATACTTTGTCCATCACATTAAAAGAAGTTATTAAAAGAGGTTATTAACATGAGCAAAGCCTATCCAAGAACATTTTCACATATTGGTATTTCAGTACCAAGCGTAGAAAAAGCCGTTAAGTTTTATACTGAGGTTTTAGGTTGGTATTTAATTATGGCGCCGACAGAGGTTATTGAAGACGACAGCGCCATTGGCGTAATGTGTACTGATGTTTTTGGTGCTAATTGGGATAAATTCAAAATTGCCCATATGTCGACTGGCGATCGTATTGGCGTGGAGTTATTTGAATTTAAAAATCAGCAAAATCCAGAAAATAACTTTGAATATTGGAAAACGGGTATCTTTCACTTTTGCGTGCAAGATCCAAATCTTGAAGAGTTAGTTGAGAAAATAGTCGCTGCCGGTGGTAAAAAACGTATGGCAGAGCCACGTTACTATTACCCAGGTGAAAAACCTTACCGTATGATTTATATGGAAGACCCTTTTGGTAATATCCTTGAAATTTATAGCCATAGTTATGAATTAACCTATGCTCAAGGCGCTTATCAATAATCAGTGTTTCTAGTGTATAGCCTTTCACTTTTAGCTTAGCTCCCTGTCGGTAAGCCGAGAAAGGGGCATTTTGAAGTGGAACGGTTATATAAGGTCAATCATATTGAACTTTATGTCTATTTAACTCGTATATGTTGTTAATAAAGGTATACGATTAATACGAGAAATAGACTAATGGAGGTTTATGATACAATCAAGTTCAATACCTTCTTCAGAGCCCATTATTATCGCTGTTGCAGGTGCTACCCATTATTTAGTAGGGGTTATCGACTCAAGTGATAACTTTGTTGGATTAGGAGAAGACTCGGTAGAAGTTGTTAATTCTATCGTCGAAGCAAAAGCGTATTTAAGAGGCAACAATATATTTTCTGCACTGCTTGAGATAGACAGTGCTTTTGATGAAATGTGTGGCCAATCAAAGAAAAGCCGTTACCGTCAGAGGATCTTGTGCTAATGATGAAAAATAATACTGTCGCCTTAAGTGATTTATTACAGGTGTTTAATTTAGTCACCACCCAAGGTAGCAAAACTGAGGGTAATTATGAGTATCAAGGTATAACCGCTTGGCATGACTTCGATGGTTATACCTGTTTTTTAGGCTATAAAGACTTAACCTTAACCTTGTTGTTTCATGGTCGTTATACTTTTGATTTCGAGCAGCAAGAAACTTTAGATGTGTTCTTATCTAAGGTAAATAAATTATTGCTTGCAAAAGCATGAACAGAGTAAATCCAAAAGTATTGCTGCATAGTAAGTGGACCAAGGTGAGTGTTGAAAACCGAGAAAAGCACTTTGTTATCACTGAGGTGGAATTTGATGAGCAGAAAAATGTTATTGAGTGTCTTATCACAGCTGTTATTAATCATAATGAATACTCAATAAACTGGCGAGATTTAAAACAGCCTACGCTCTGGCGCTTTGGCTGGCAGTAAGTCTTGGCAGACAGATGAGTTGAAGCTTTATTTTTTCATTTTTACTTATATTAATTAAAATCTTAAAACCAAAAAAATATTAAATCAACCATATGAGTCACTCATCTGATTAAGCGAGTGATCACAATACCAATATCTGCTGATCAACTTCAGTACCGTCGCCTTGACCATTTTAACTCAAGTCTATTGCTAGCTTTAGTATTTTATAGTGGCGTTAAGTTTTCTGTTCATTTCTGATCCTATACATCTGTGCCTATATAACTGAATTTATACATTTGACTCGGCTAAGTACACCACAAGAGAACCGCAATGATATGCATTATGACCACTAGCGTAGTCAGGTACAGCCGCATGCATAAATAAGACTTGTGTTCAGTTTTAGCGGCATCAAAGTAGTATTCACAGCATAAAATCGCTGGGTAAATCACCGCCAATATCACCAGTGCTAGATAGTTAGGTAATAACAGGGAAAAAAAAGCAAGTAAACTGAATATGTTACTGCAGAGCTGTAATTTAATACTTAATTTATCATTGTGCTTGCGCCACAGTGTGCCAGCAATAAAGCTTAAGATGATGGCGCTGTAAAATATAAATACCTGCTCGGCGGCGATATTAAATAATGCAGGACTGAACTTTTCAAATACCAGTGCTAGTACGAAGGGAGCTAATCCTAAATAACCTAAGATTTGTTGCATTTGCATAGTAAGCTCTTTTCAATATTTATTGCTCAGCATACGAAATTTTTTAGCATATAGATCATAAAAAACCTGAGTAGACTAATCCTGTTTACAGTTTATTACGTATGATTGACTGAGTTTGCATAAAGGCAACGTTATGAGAATAAAGTTATGGAGAATAAAGTGATGAAAATTAAATCTCCACTTTGGAATTTAGTCGCTTTCAATCTTGCTTGGTTTGGTTTGGTTTTTATTGGCGATTTATTTATTCCGATTGCAGCCACTTTGTTTGGCGCACAGCTTTGGTATTTTAAGAGCACTACAAACGAAATATTATTAATCTGCTTAGTGGCAACACTTGGTATTTGCTTAGACCTTGCTTTAGTTTATTCAGGTATTTTTATTTTTCCAAGTACCGGCGGTATTCCTTTTTGGCTTATTACCTTGTGGATTATTTTCGCTAGTACCATACGCCATAGTTTAGCTTTTCTAGCCCATTCTAAGTTACTACAGTTTGTTGTTGGCGCCATATCAGCACCACTAAGTTATCTGGCCGGGGCAAAATTAGCCGTGGTTGATTTAGGGCTATCAGTAGGGTCTAGTTATTTATTACTGGCCTGTTTGTGGGGTCCGTTCATGGTATTTATGTTTGCGCTAAGTGGTTGGTTACTGGTAAAGGAAAAAAGTTATGTTGGTTAATGTCAATCTTATGTCTACGCTTACCCTATTCGTCTGCCTATTTTCTTTAAATGCGCTAGCGAATAACCCGATTAAAGGTGTTACCCCTAGTGAAGTGGCAACCGTCAGTGATGAAGGTTTGATGAAGTGTCAAGTTTCTGAACAAGCTAGTATTATCGCTAACGACTTAACAAAGCTGACTACCGAGCAGCACTTTACTTTATTGGGTAAAGCCAAGTTTTCGGTGTTGTTTTGGGATATTTATGAAAGCTCGTTATTCACCACCGACGGCCAACGACCCTTTAGTAATCTATGTCAGCATGCCTTATTTGAAATACATTACTTACGCGACATCAGTAAAAAAGAATTAATAGATAACACAATATCGCAATGGCAACACTTATCGCTTAATGAAAATGAATATCTAGCTTTTCTGCCTTTACTAGAAAAAATATGGCTAGATATTAATGCTGGAGATCGCTTGTCGATGTTAAGCCAAAAAGGGACAAGCGCATTCTATTTGAATAGGCAAAAAATAGGTGAAATTGAAAGTTTAACTTTTGCCAAAACATTTCTTAGTATTTGGTTAGATGAAAACACCAGCGAACCTAAACTACGACAACAGCTATTGGGGAATAATATATGAATAAACAGGCTAAATTGGCGGCACTTTTTTGCTTGGTTTTTGTACTTTCAAGCTGTACAACAAAATTAGAAGATTACCAGGCTACTGCTCCTCAACTCGATATACAGCAATATTTTTCTGGCAAGTCGATAGCTTGGGGCATGGTACAAGATTACAGCAGTAAAGTGACTCGGCGTTTTTGTGTTGAGCTTGATGGCCAATGGCAAGGTGACGAAGGTGTGTTAAAAGAAGTATTTTACTTTGCTGATGGTGAAGTCACTTTTCGTAACTGGCAGCTAACAAAGTTAAAGGAAGGTAAATACTTGGGTAGTGCTGGAGATGTTGTTGGTAAAGCTGTCGGTCAACAAATGGGTTTTGCCTTTCAATGGCAATATGACTTACTAGTACCCATAGACGGTGAAGAAATCCAATTGTCACTTGACGATTGGATGTATCGAATTGATGAGTACCGAGTATTTAACCGAACAAAAATGAAGAAATTTGGTGTTACTGTGGCTGAAATCACTTTATTTTTTGATAAAGAATTACCGGTAAAAAGCTGTCAATAAAGCCTTGAATGCATCCTTGTAGCTGGCGTTGACTATCTGGAAAAATTACTGTGTGACCCTTTGCCCCTTGATGGGGCTTTTTTTTTGCTCATTGCTTTGATCGTTTTTTGCTTTTACAACGTACAACTCTGCAATATTGATAAAGATTATTGCTCGTTGTATTGCCTGTTTGACTCTTTGCCCCTCTGACTCTTGATGGGGCTTTTTTTTTGCTCATTGCTTTGATCGTCTTTTGCTTTTATAACGTATAACTAGCATCAATCCATTAAAATTAGTTACCCTAAACCTATGCCAACTATTAATTTGCCTATTTTCCCATTGCCAATATTTTTGTTACCTCGAGGGGTAACCCGATTGCGTATTTTTGAAGTACGTTATTTAAAAATGGTCTCTCTAGCAATGAAAAACCAAGGCTTTGTTATTTTTTCGCATGACAGGGATGAAAAAGCTGAACCTATGTCAGTCGGCAGCTGGGTCGAAATTATTAACTTTGACCAAGGTGAAGACGGGGTATTACTGATTGACGTACGCTGTAAGTGCTTAGTCAATATCAAGGCGATTACCCAAGACACAGATAAACTGCATTACGGCGATGTCACCGCTAAAATCCATTGGCCTGATATCAGTCTAGATAAAACCACCGACAAACTGGCTAAGTCATTAAGTAAAGTGTTTATCGACAATGCTGAGTTAAATGCCTTATATCCAAAGCAACATTTTGATCAAGGTGATTGGGTGGTAGCGCGCTGGTTAGAATTGATACCGGTTAAACTTGCTGAAAAAAGTTTGTTCGTCGACAAAGATTCGTATAGCCAAGCGAAAGAACTGTTACAGCGTATTATTTTATCTGAGTAGAAAAGATAAAAATAATGTGATCTAGACCTATTTCTGTTGCGTATAAAGATTATATGTTAAAAAATAGGTAAGAATTATGCTGTCAGTGCATTCAGTGTTGCCAAGTCTTAAGGCAAATGCTACATCTAATAACATGACTAATAAAATCAATCATCCAGAACTTTGTCAATGGCTAAAATCAATCGCCATTGATAGAGACAAACAAGCATTTACTCAAGTGTTTAAATTTTTTGCACCCAAAATACAGCGTATTGCGCAAAGTAAAATCAATAGTGAAGCACTTGCTGCAGAAGTGGTTCAAGACACTATGAGTAATGTCTGGCGTAAGGCGCATTTATTTGATGATAGTAAAGGGGCTGCTACTACTTGGGTTTATACCATCATGCGTAATGTTACCTTTGATCTATTACGTAAAATGAAAGCCAATAAAGAAGACAATCTCAGTGACGATATATGGCCGCTTGCTGAATTGGCAAACACTGAAGAAGAAGTGTTTACTGACCATATTCAAAGTCGAAATTTACAAGGCATAATTGCCACGCTGCCAGAAAACCAACAACAGGTAGTGAAAGGTTTCTATTTTATGGAAATGTCACAAGAGCAGCTTGCTGTTCATCTTAATTTACCACTGGGCACAATAAAATCACGACTTAGGCTTGCACTTGGCAAGCTTAAGTTGAAAATAGGAGACCACCATGATTAAACACCACCCTAAATTTGAGTTGTTACAAGGTTTTGTGGATGGTGACTTACCCGCTTCACTTGCTGCCGGTATAGCGATACATACTGACATGTGTGCCTTTTGCCAACAGCAAGTAGGCCAACTAACAGAACAAGTTGCAGAGGCCAGTTTTGAGCAGAGTTTTCATCATAAAATTACGCTTAATGATGAGGATAAGTTAACGGAAATCGCCGAAATGGACTTTGATGATATTATTAACCAGATTACCGCCTCTGATGACGTTGAACCCACAAAAGCCTTTTATGATGAACGTTCAATTGACTTTAAAGGTACGCAGTACATTTTACCCAGTGCCCTGCGCAATATTGAGTTAGGTAAAACTGCACAAATAGGTAAATTATCACGCGCACGGTTAAATTTAGGCGAAGGTGAAATTCATACTAATTTATTGCATATAGGGCCTGGTGGTTCGATACCTGAACACACCCATAAAGGTTTTGAGCTCACACTATTACTAGCCGGTACCTTTGCTGATGCACAAGGTCAATACGTGGCAGGTGATTTTATTATGCTTGATAAACGCGATCAGCATCAGCCAGCTACTGAGCATGGTTGCCTTTGTTATACCGTTGCTAATGACGCACTACACTTTACCCAAGGTATAAATAAGTTACTGAACCCTATTGGTGCTTTCATTTACTAATTGAGCTGGCTATGTATAAAGAATTCGAAAAAGCAGATGTTATTATTGGCATTAGTGCATGCTTAATAGGTGAAAAAGTGAGGTTTGATGCCAGTAACAAACCGTCAAATTTTTGCATAAAAGAACTTGGTCAGCATGTTACTTTTAAAGCCTACTGCCCTGAAGTGGCGGTTGGCCTACCCGTACCTAGGCCCACTATACGTTTGATTAAAGATGATCAAATGATAAAAGTGTCGCGTCCAGATGGCTCGGGTGATGTAACGAGCGCAATAAAAGCTTATGGTAAAAAAATAGCAGCCATGTCTAAAAACCTCAGTGGTTATGTGTTTTGTGCTAAAAGTCCAACTTGCGGCATGGAACGCGTTAAAGTGTATTCACCTACCGGCAATCAGCTACAAGTCCAAGGGGTCGGGGTTTTTTCACGAGAGATCATGAAAGCCAATCCGCTGTTACCCTGTGAAGAAAATGGCCGTTTGAATGACCCCATTATCCGAGAAAACTTTGTGGCCCGCGTATTCGCTTATCGCCATTGGTTAGCATTGGTTGAATCGGGCATCACTAAGCATAAATTGACCAGTTTTCATGCCCAATATAAGTATACCTTAATGAGTCATGACTTTGTTGCGAGCAAGCAATTAGGGCGTTTGTTAGCCAGTGCTGATATTGCGCTTGAGCAAATGGCTGAGCAATATATCTCTGGTTTAATGGCCGCATTAACGCTTAAAGCAACACGTAAAAACCATGCTAATACGCTATCGCACATTCAAGGCTATTTTTCTAAACACTTAGATCAAATGCAGCGTAAAGAGTTATCTGCACAAATTGATGCTTACCGTTCAGGCTTAATGCCATTAGTGGTGCCATTGACCTTGATTAAGCATTATTTATTAGCGCACCCTAAGCCTTATCTAGCTCAACAGTCTTACTTGAATCCCTATCCTGAGTCGTTAAAACTCAGATACGGTTATTAATACCCATTTCATTAATTAGGTGGTCTACTTTATAGGCAGGAAAAATGGCCAAATATAAGGCATTTATTTAATAACTAGTTATTCTAATTATTAAATAAATAACGCAGTAGTGGGTTATTTTAACCAGTAAAAATGATCAGATAATGAGTGAGATTGGTATAACATAGTTAATTATTAAGGAACGTCCTTGTTACTTTGGTTTCGCAACGATATAAGAATTCACGATAATCCCGCCTTAGATTATTTCCTTGAACAAAATAAGGGTGCTGAAACAGCTCAGGCGATCTTTTTTGTCAGTGAAAAACAGTGGTCAGCTCATGATTGGTCAACAATAAAAATTGATTTTATAAAACGTCATGTCAATGCACTCGCCGAGCAGCTATTACCTTTAAATGTTAGTTTGCAGGTTGTTCATTGTGATGATTTTTCTGAGCAAATTTCATTTTTAAAAAATTATTGCCAGCAACATAATGTTAGTGAAGTGGTGGCTAATAAAGAGTTAGAAGTTAATGAAAACCAACGCGATAAGTCTTGTCTTGAGCAAGGTATTCCACTACGCATGTTTGAAAGTGATGTTATCGTTGAAAAAGGTAAAGTGCTAAATAAAAGTGGTGAAATGTATAAGGTGTTTACCCCTTTTAAACGCGCTTGGTTAACTTATGTAAAACAGCATAGTTTTCCTTACCTTGGTAAGCCTAGCCCTAAAGATTCAACCACGTCAAGCAGCCAAGTACCGCTGACATTAAACACGCCTTTACACTGTTCTAATGAATCGGCGGCATGGCCTTTGGCTGAACAAGTTGAACAACAAGTTATTCCTGACTTTTACCGATATAAAGTGGCGGGTTACGGACAAAAACGTGATTTTCCCGCCATTAAAGCAACCTCGGGCTTATCACCTTATCTAGCGATAGGTGCTATCAGTCCACGCTATTTACTGCTGTTATTTATCCAACGTTTTCCTGATATTTTAGTCGCGTCAGACAGTGAGGAATTTACCTGGCTAAATGAGCTAATATGGCGAGAGTTTTATCGAAATTTAGTTTTTCATCAACAGAGTTTATCTAAACATCAATGCTTTAATCCTAAATATCGCACTATGATTTGGCCTAATGACCCCGAGCTATTCGAGAAATGGTGTCAAGGCAAAACTGGCTATCCTTTGGTTGATGCCGCCATGAGGCAACTTAATCAAACAGGCTGGATGCATAATCGACTGCGAATGGTGGTAGCGAGTTTTTTGACTAAGCATTTACTCATTGATTGGCGCTGGGGAGAAAAATACTTTATGCAGCAACTTATTGATGGTGATCTTGCGGCTAATAACGGTGGTTGGCAATGGGCGGCAAGTACCGGTTGTGATGCACAGCCTTATTTTCGTGTATTTAACCCGATTAGACAAAGCGAAAGGTTTGATCCAAAAGGCACCTTTATTCGTAAATATATACCAGAGCTGGCGAAATTACCTGATAAAGAGATCCATTTTCCACACCAATATATGACTAAAGAAAAGTTATCATCCTATTGGCCAGCCATAGTAGATCACAAGCAAGCTAGGTTAGCTGCTCTTGAATTTTATAGGGTGTGATCGTTATTAGGTTATCTAAGTGAGTTATTTTAAGGGCTTAACTATCGAATAACATGGCTAAGTTAAGCGACTTACTTACACAGATGTAGGTATTAATCTTTAGTCTTGAGCAATACCAATGCGTTCTCGAAAGTTTAGCCTTATTATTTATGCTGAAATAAAGCTGAGGCATTAATTTAGCCTAAGTAATGCAATGGCTGTGATTTTTCGCATAAGAGATTAATGTGACGATAAAATAAAGAGTATTTATGTCAAATAAAAATGTTACCCAAACGGCAAAATTTAGTGCTCAACCCCAAGATGCAGTGTGGTTAGCTAAGTTTATTGATACCTATCAAAAGCTCTCAACTGATAATTTGCAGTTGCTAGCTGACGTTTACCACCAAGACATTGTATTTATTGACCCGATGCACCAACTAACTGGCTTTAAGCCGTTAGAAAAATACTTTAAACAACTTTATCAAAAGCTTAGTTATTGTGATTTTACAATCGAACACGTTATAGCGCATGACTCAGAGGCGGCTATTTACTGGCAAATGAGTTACCAACACCCACGCTTAAATTCAGGTGAAATTGTCACCGTGCAAGGCAGTTCACATCTTAAAGGCATTGGCGATAAGGTTGTTTATCATCGGGATTACCTAGATTTAGGTGCCATGCTTTACGAGCAATTACCTTTGTTGGGTCGGGTTATTCGCTCGCTTAAAAATAGGGCTGCAAACGCATGAATATAAAACCTACCATTCTCATCACAGGCGCTACTTCTGGCATAGGCGAGTCATTGTTACAGCACTATTTAGCCTATGACTATCAAGTTATTGCTTGTGGCCGTAATCAAGAAAAGCTTAAACAATTAGCCACTGATAATGCCAATGTTATTCCTATTGCTTTTGATATCACGGATAAAGAGCAGATCCGTGCCGCAGCAAATAAAATTAGCGCTATAGAGCGCATTGATATTTTAATGCTTAATGCGGGTGATTGTCGCTATATTGATAATGCTAAAGCCTTTGATGGTGAATTGTTTGCTAGCGTTATAGCGACAAATTTACAATCTCTGGGCTATTTACTCGAGTACTTTTTGCCAAAAGTTAACGCGGGTGGGCAAGTTGTATTTGTCAGTTCTAGTGCAACTTTATTACCTTTTCCACGGGCAGAGGCTTATGGCGCTTCTAAAGCTGGAATTGATTATTTAGCCAAAAGTTTGCGGCTGGATTTAAAAGCAGAAAATATAGCGGTAACCTTAGTTCATCCTGGATTTATTAAAACGCCATTAACCGATAAAAATGACTTTGCTATGCCATTTCTATTGACCAGTGAGCAAGCGGCCAATCGTATTTACCAAGGTGTGAGTGCTCGAAAAAGCTACTTGCATTTCCCTAAAAGGTTAACCCTGATCATGAAATTATTTGCACTGCTGCCAGACTTTATTTGGCAAAGTATTGCTTTAAAAAATGAAAAATCTTTAAGTAATGAAAAAGCCTTAAAGAAGAAAAAAGAGTTAAGGAATAACAAAAAATGAAACGTATCGCCATTATAGGTGCCGGTGTCTCGGGTTTAACCACAGCTTATTTATTATCGAAAAAGCATCAAGTCAGTGTTTTTGAAAAGTCTGCCCATATTGGCGGACATACCGCGACCGTGGATGTTGAGTTGGAAGGTCAGTCTTATGCCATTGATACTGGGTTTATTGTCTTTAATAATAAAACCTATCCAAATTATTTAGCGTTATTGGACGAAATAGGGGTTGGCAAGCAAGAAACAGAAATGAGTTTCTCAGTGCATAACTCAGCTACAGGCATGGAATACAACGGCCATAATCTCGATACCTTATTTGCTCAACGCCGTAATATCTTCAACCCTAAGTTTTGGTGGTTAGTAAAAGAAATCCTCCGATTTAACAAGCTTTGTAAGCAAAGTTATCAGGCGAAAAACTATCAGGACAGCCTAACCTTAGGTGAGTTTTTACAAGCAAATAAATTCAGTGACTATTTTGCTGAGCATTATGTATTACCTATGGGAGCGGCTATTTGGTCCAGCTCGTTGGCGCAGATGCAAGTTTTGCAATTTCATTTTTTTGTTAAGTTTTTTCATAATCATGGTTTATTGAATATCGCTGATCGTCCACAGTGGTATGTAGTGCCCAAAGGTTCAAGAAGTTACTTAGCTCCGCTATGTAAGCCCTTTGCAGGTAATATTCACCTTAATGCGGATATTACCGCGGTGACTAGAGAAAACAATGAAGTGCAGTTACATTTTGCCCATGGTGAAATACAAACCTTCGATGAAGTGGTTTTAGCCTGTCATTCAGATCAAGCTTTAGCGTTACTGGCTGATGCTAGTGAGCAAGAGCAAAAAATACTAGCTGCTATACCTTATAGCGCAAACTCAGTGGTGTTACATACCGATATTAATTTATTACCAAAAAGAAAAAAAGCTTGGGCGAGTTGGAACTATCAATTGAGTGCTAACAGAACTAAACCCGCTAGTGTTACCTACAATATGAATATTTTGCAGGGCTTGAACGCCAAGCACACGTTTTGCGTCACCTTAAATCAGCGTGAAGATATTGACCCAAGTAAAATTTTACGCGAATTTACTTATCATCATCCGGTGTTCTCAACTAGCTCTATTAACGCTCAGCGCCAACGCTCAGCTATATGTGGTAAGCAAAACACCCATTTTGTCGGTGCCTATTGGTACAGCGGCTTTCATGAAGACGGTGTTAGAAGTGCGGTAGATGTTGGGCAGCGATTTGATTGTTATTTACAAAAGAATCAACGGGAACATCACTATGGTTGAGCCTTCAAGACATAATCACATTTATAGTGGTCAGATAACTCATCGACGATTTACACCAAAGTCGCATAGCTTTAGTTACCAACTATATATGCTGGCACTAGACGTTGATGAGATGCAAGCGAAGCAAAGTCCAAAAGGTATTTTTGGATTTTCTTGGTTTAATCTCTTGAGGTTTAAAGAAAATGATTACCTTAGAGATGAACCAGAATGCCTTAAGCAACGTATAGTGAATAAAGTACATGCGTTATCTTGTGGAGAAGAATCTTATGTTGGAGCATCTTGTGCTGAAGAATCGGGTGGTGCAGATATAAGTCGCATCACTATGTTAGTTCAGGTTAGGTGTTTAGGGCTATATTTTAGTCCAGCAAATTTTTATTTTTGTTATAACGCTAATGAAGTTTGTACGCAAGTCTTGGTCGAAGTCAGTAATACACCATGGAATGAACGGCATTATTATTTAGTGCCGTTGGCAAGGGGTGATATTAACGACCCAGATTTAACGCCACATGTTACTGATAAAAATTTTCAAGTATCGCCTTTTATGGATTTAAGTATGAGCTATAAATGGCTGATTAAGCCTCCAATGGTCGATAGTTCAGCATTATTAGTGCATATAGAAAATCACCGTACTACTGTTAATGATAATGGCAGTGAGGTAAGCATGGGCGAAAAAATTTTTGATGTAACCATGAAATTAACCAAAGCGCCTTTTTCGAAGGCGTCGTTGTGGCAACTCTGGTTTAATATGCCCGTGATGACCTTAAAAATAGTGTTGGGCATATATTGGCAAGCCATGAAGCTCTTCTGGAAACGTATACCCTTTATTGGCTACCAAAAAAGTAAGCCTAATAAATAAGTCAAAAAGTTAAGCCAAAAAACTTAAATTAGGAGTCTAGCAGTGGAACAAGTGTCAGGATTTAAAATTAAAAAGCAAGCAAGCTGGTTAGACAAGCGTTGTCGTAGTTTAGTGCACTCGGTTTTTGCAAAACTGAAATTTGACCAAATTGAGTTAGTCGACAATGGTGAGCATTTTCTTTTTCCAGAGGTTGTTCCAAGCAACGCCTTAATCGGCCGAATGAATATACATGACCCTAGTGCATACCGTGATTTTGTTAAAGGCGGCTCTATTGGCGTAGCAGAAGCTTATATTGCCGGTAAATGGAGCAGTCCAGATTTAACCGCTATTGTGCGTATATTTGCTCGTGCCCAGCAAGAAACCGATGCACTTGAAAAGCAAAGACCTTGGCTAACAAAGCTTAAAGACGCTTTGCTACATCGAAGTAATGGTAATAGCCAAGCAGGTTCAAAAAAGAATATTTTGGCTCATTATGATTTAGGTAACGAACTTTATTCACGCTTCCTCGATCCTGAAATGATGTACTCATCAGCGATTTACCCCAATGAGGAAGCAAGCTTAGCGCAGGCACAACTGCATAAAATGTCGACTATTTGCCAACGCTTAGAGCTAACAGCTGATGATCATTTACTAGAAATAGGGACAGGTTGGGGCGGTTTAGCTATTTATGCTGCGCAGCAATACGGTTGTAAGGTTACCACGACAACAATTTCTGATGCCCAGCATGCATATGCTAAAGAGCGCATTGAGCAGTTAGGGCTAGCAGACAAAATAACCTTGTTAAAAGAAGATTATCGCGACTTAACCGGTGAATACGATAAACTGGTTTCAATCGAAATGATAGAAGCCGTTGGTTTTGAATATTTACCCAGCTTTTTTAAGCAATGTAATGCCAGATTAAAACCGGGTGGTAAATTGTTGATACAGTCTATTACCATTGCCGATCAGCGTTTCGACCATTACAAACAAAATGTTGACTTTATTCAGCGCTATATTTTCCCTGGTGGGTTTTTACCCTCTATTACTGTGCTTACCGGTCACCTGACCGAATATACGGGTTTAGTGACTGAGTCGATTAACGACATAGGTTTAGATTATGCCAAAACTTTAGCACATTGGCGTGAAGCCTTTTTAAACTCTTGGCCTGAGCTCAAACCTTTTGGCTATGATGAAGAATTTAAACGCCTTTGGCTTTATTACTTCGCTTACTGTGAAGGCGCTTTTCTTGAGCGTGCCACCAGTACAGTACATTTAGTCGCGAGAAAGTAACGGCTATTGCTTCATTGCTCAAAACAACAACAATAACTATTCAAGTTATTGTTGTTGTTTTTTTATTCATCACACATGCACTTAGTGTTAGCCCCGACAACTTAAATTACCGCCAATAAATCACAGAAAATTTATATCGCTATTTTACCTTTAAGCGCATTGTTATTGTGTTGTGTAGGCTAAGTTATGCTGTATTTTCTGCTGCTTATCTCATCGGCTGTCATTTTTACGTTATAAAACCTTCATCGTTCGGTCATTTTTCTTTTACCTTACTGTCATTTTTACTGCTTAGCATGCTAGTGGTGTTAATGCATCGGCATTAGCAAACTCACTTTAACTAAAAATAACATCAAGGGAAGCATTATGAACTCGACATGGGTTTCACTTTCAGCTTTGTCATCTTTTTTACTCTCTAGCGTCACTGTTGCTGGGGTTTTACCAAACGTACAAAAAGACAGTCAGTGGTTTGTTGATGGTCAGCAATCAGTGATGGCTAAAACCAAACTAATAACACGTAATAAAGCCAAAAATGTCATTCTATTTGTCGGTGACGGTATGGGCTTGTCAACCTTAACCGCTGCCCGAATTTTAGCCGGGCAAAACGAAGGAAAACCGGGCGAAGAAGGCTACTTAAGTTTTGAAAAATTTCCTTATTCTGCGCAAGTTAAAACCTATAATGTTGACGCACAAACGCCAGATTCTGCCGGCACCATGACCGCGATGATGTCAGGTGTAAAAACAGATGTTGGTGTGATTGGTGTTGATGAAGATATTGAACGTGGTGATTGTGCAACGATGAAGGGCAATGAATTAGTCACGTCATTAGAAGCGGCTGAAATTAAAGGCTTGTCAACAGGCATTATTTCAACGGCACGTATTACCCATGCAACACCCGCGGCAACCTTTGCAAAATCAGCGGATCGAAATTGGGAAGATATTTCTGATATGCCAGCAGCAGCGGTAGTGGCTGGTTGTGTCGATATTGCAAGCCAACTTATTGATTTTGAAAAAAACCTAGAGCAACGTTTCCCCGGCGTCGACGTTGATGGTATTGAAGTGGCATTTGGTGGCGGTCGTCGACACTTTCTACCGAAAGATGCCAGTTTTAACAGTGCAGATGCAAGTAGTGCCGTTGAAGGCGATCGCACCGATGGTGTTGATTTAACCGCTAAATGGCAAGCACAATATCAAAACGGTCAGTATATTATCGATCAAGCAGGCTTTGATGCCATTGACGCGAGTAGCACTGAGCGGGTGTTGGGACTATTTAATGAGTCGCATATGCAATACGAAGGCGATCGCAGTAATGATATTGCGGGTGAACCTTCGTTAACTGAACTCACCAGTAAAGCCATTGATATTCTTGATAATAATGACAAAGGCTTCTTTCTTGTTGTTGAGTCAGGGCGAATTGATCATGGTCACCATGCGGGCTCTGCTTATAATGCCTTAACCGATACCATTGAGTTCTCTAACGCAGTACAAGCCGCTATCAATAATACCAATCCTGAAGAAACATTAATCTTAGTGACGGCGGATCATAGCCATGTATTTACCATTGCCGGTTACCCAAAACGTGGTAATCCAATATTAGGTAAGGTGGTCAATGTTGGCGCAACTGAACCTGCTCTAGCAAGTGACGGCCTGCCGTATACCACAGTAGGTTATACCAATGGCAAAGGCTTTAGAAACTTGGTCAATGAAACCAATGCAGACCTTAGCTATAACGACGATGCACTTGCCGGTCGTCAAGATCTAACCACAGTGGACACCACCACAACAGGATTTCATCAAGAGGCTACCGTGCCACTCAGTTCAGAAACCCATGCAGGTGAAGATATTAGTTTACACGCATCAGGACCTGGAGCGCATTTGGCACAAGGCGTTATCGAACAAAGTGTTGTGTTTCATATCATCAATCAATCGCTTGGCTTAATTGCTAACTAACTGGCCAATCGAAAGGAATTAATCATGAAAACAGTAAAAACTTTATCATTAGCCGTGTTGGCTGCATTAGCAGGTTGTGGCGGAAATGACGGTTCAAATGGTAGCAATGGTATTGACGGCGAAAGTGCTTTCAATAGTCTGGTTAGTCAAACCTTATTAAAGGTTGGCCATGCACAATGCCTTAATGGGGGGGTAAAAATTGATTCAGGTGTTGATTATGATAGCTCTGGCGTATTGGATACTAATGAAGTCGATGCAACAGAATTTGTTTGTTCACCCACACTGACGCAAACACAAGGTTCGTCATTGACCGCCACCACTCATAATTTATGGTATGAGCAAGGCCAAAGTGTTTTAGCCCAAGCCGCACTCAATACTCAGTCATTGGTTAATACTAAAGGCAAAGCGAAAAATATTATTTTATTTGTTGGTGATGGTATGGGTATTTCTACTGTAACGGCAACACGCATTTTAGCAGGTCAACAGTTAGGTAAATTGGGTGAAGAACATCAATTAAGTTTTGATAAGTTCCCTTTTTCTGGTTTTGCTAAAACCTATAATGTTGATGCACAAACACCAGATTCTGCCGGCACCATGACCGCGATGATGTCAGGGGTTAAAACTGATGCAGGCGTTATTGGTGTAAACGAAGCCATTAGTCGCGGCGATTGTGCTTCAGTATCCGGTAATGAGCTAGTAACCGCATTAGAATTAGCAGAAATTGCCGGCAAATCAACAGGTATTATTTCTACTGCGCGAATTACACATGCTACGCCAGCGGCAACTTATGCTAAATCGGCAGAGAGAAACTGGGAAGATAATTCTGATATGCCAGCTGCTGCTGTGGCCGCGGGCTGTGTTGATATTGCCTCACAATTGATTAGTTTTGAGCATGATATGCAAAGCCGATTTTCTGGCGCAAAAGTTAACGGCATAGAAGTGGTACTAGGCGGCGGCAGACGACACTTTTTACCAAAAGATGCTGACTTTAATAGTACCGATGCGGTAAGCGCTGTAGAGGGTGATAGAACCGATGGCCGAGATTTAACCGCAGAATGGCAAGCACAATATCCAGCGGGCAGTTTCGTTACCGACCAAGCGGGCTTTGATGCGGTTGATGCTAATACTACGTCGCGGCTGTTTGGTTTATTTAATGAATCGCACATGCAGTATGAAGCCGATCGCGGTAATGACATTGCCGGTGAGCCGTCTTTACGCGATATGACCAATAAAGCGATTGATATACTTGATAATAACGAGCAAGGGTTTTTCTTAATGGTGGAAGCTGGCAGGATTGATCATGGTCATCATGCGGGTAGTGCACATGGCGCTTTAACAGATGCGATTGCTTTTGCTGATGCAGTGCAGGCTGCGGTTGATGCGACCGATCCAGAAGAAACCTTAATTATTGTTACCGCGGATCATAGTCATGTCTTTACGATGGCAGGCTATCCCAAACGCGGTAACCCTATTTTAGGTAAAGTGGTGAGTGTGGGTAGCACAAAGCCAAGCCTAGCAAGTGACGGCATGCCATACACAACATTAGGTTATACCAATGGCAAAGGCTTTAGAGATTTAGGTACAGAAACTAATGCCGATGCGAGTTATAACGCTGACGCCGTCACTGGTCGTCAAGATCTTAGTATGGTGGATACCCAGTCTACGGGTTTTCATCAAGAAGCCTTAGTGCCCACAAGTTCGGAAACCCATGCGGGTGAAGATGTGGGTA
This sequence comes from Colwellia sp. MB3u-8, assembly GCF_014076985.1. NCBI lineage: Bacteria > Pseudomonadati > Pseudomonadota > Gammaproteobacteria > Alteromonadales > Colwelliaceae > Colwellia > Colwellia sp. MB3u-8. The sequence continues at coordinate 11,113 of NZ_JACGVA010000073.1, read as the reverse complement.
TTTACGCCCAGGGTCCTGGTGCGCATTTAATTACCGGTACCAATGAGCAAAGTGTCATTTTCCACGTGATGGATTATGCCGCAGATCTGGTTGCAAAAGCTGAGCAAGCGCTAAATTAACTCGTGCTTTAGCAAATGCTGTAGCAGGGAAGTTGTCAGAGTAAAAATGGCAACTTCCTTTTATTTATTGATCTATTTACCCTGAGTTGGTTTTATTATGAAAATTATTTCAGCATTATTATGCCTTTTGTCTTTGAGCAGTAGCGCCAGTGAGTGCAATATTTCGCCTAATGTGATCAGTGCTTATTATCAACTAACTACTCAAGTGGCTAATAGCGAGCCGATGACAAAGCCAGTTCAGCAATTGTTTGAACTACACCGCAATAATAATACCGTGCTGCAACGAAATGTCAGCGCAGGTATTAACGATATTTGGTTGTTGAACGGTAATCGGTTATCGCTAAACCGAGCATTTGAAAAGTATCAACACACCATTGAATATCAACCTAATGAATTGAGACATCAACCGCAGTGGCAAGATGCTTTTCAGTTGGTTATGACCCCCGAACTGAATCAGATGCAGCTGATAGAGCAGAAAAAATCCGGTTGTTTACTTGAGCAACACTTTGTATTGAAAGATAAACACAGAGAGTATCAGTTAACTTGGTTACCAAAATTACAGTTAGTAAAATTCTTTCAAGTAAAAGATACCGAGTTAACGCGACAATGGCAGTTGACAAATTTTCAACCTAATGCGGAAAAAACAGTATCACTACTTAAGCAATACAGGAATTATCAGAGCACAGATTATGCTGATATCGGAGATAATGAAGGTATACCGTTTTTGGCCACTATGATTAACCAAGGTTTTTCAATGCCGGTGCATCATCGCCCAGCTTTGGCCGACAAGGCGCATCAAGATTAAGCTACCTGATTTGCGGAACAGGAAGATTTTTGTGTTAGCGGCAAGGGTGTTGGTTTTTTTATTAGCCACTTAAAACCGTGAGCTCTGTGTTAGAGCCCATGGCTAGTGGTACTACTTTATTTTGGTGTTATGTCGTTGTACGAGTAACTTCACTTCAGTATTCGAATATTCATTACCTTAGGCGCTAGTCAAATAAACTCAACTCAACGCATTAGTGGCCACTATAAATATGCTTGGTGATAATAGCGCTTTCTGCCAAGGTTTTATTCTCAGGTAGGTCGACAGCGCCACTGAGTAAGTAAATCACTTTTTCACCTTGGTCGGCTAAATCTAATGCGTGTTGAACATTAATCAAAATGCTTGAGGCGATTGCTTGAGGAAACTTGCTGGCGTCACGTCGAATATATTCTATCAGGTCGATATTAACCGCTTGGTCGTAAAAAACCGCATCGGCAAATTGCATTTCTCGATGGGCATTAAGGGTTAAATGGTCGGGATTACCGTCACGGGTATGGATAAAAACGATTTCACCACTGGGTGGCGGCGCTTGTGTTTGTAAGCTGGCAATTAACTGTTGCTCAGCTGAAGTGGTTTTACCATCTAAAATGGCTTGTCCGATACTGCCGCGTAAAGTGCGCTCCCAAAAAGTGCGACGCTCGCGTAAGCTTTTCACACGCGCTTTTACATGGTCTCTAAATTTGAAAGAAAAGTCAGCTAATCTTCCATAGCCATTAGGTAATGTCTTTTCAATTTGCTCGCGTAACATCCGCAGTAAAATAGGTGCGCTTCCAGAACTCGACATGGAAATTATGATGGGACTTCGGTCAATAATAGCCGGGGTTATATAGGTGCACAGTTCAGGTTGGTCAACGACATTGGTCAGTAGTTTTAACTGAGTGCTTTCTGTTGCCACCGCGCTATTAACTTCAACACTGTCGGTGGCAGCAATGACAATATTACTCTTGCTCAGGTGGCCGGGTTGATAATTATGCTTGAGCCAATTTAATTGGTGCAAATTCACCAAACGCTCAACACTGCTATTTAGTGTTTCAGACATAATAGAAATGTTAGTTGTCGATTTTAATAACAGCTCTATTTTACGTGCTGCTACCTCGCCGCCACCTATAATCATAGCGTTAATATGTTTGGCATCTAGATATATAGGAAAGTACTTCATTATTTCACTCTATTTTTTGGCTTTATTTAGCAGCTTAGCGACACTGTGCTGACTAAGCGGGTAATGATTAAAAGGGGATTAATACTTTGCTAATAGCTAAGCCATTAGCGTCACCATAAATATATTGACCAGGATTAAAGCTTAAGTCGGCAAAGTGAATAACCTGGTTAATTTCACCTTTACCCAGTTTCTCGGTTTTTATTGGGCAGCAGCCAAGGGCTTTTACTGCTATGGGTAAAGTGGCAATAGTACCCGCGTCACGAATACAGCCATTAATAACAATGGCTTGCCAGCCATTTTTTACGGCTAGCTCAGCTAGCATGTCACCGAGTAAGGCGTTCGTCATACTCGCTTTGCCATCAACCACCATCACTTTGTTGGTACCGTCGGTGGCCACTAGCTCTTTGACTTTGGAATTGTCATTATGACAGCTGACAGTCACAATTTCGCCAGAGAAGATAGTGTGACCACCATAGTCATTAAAAATCGGCTGAGCTAAAGAAAGCTGTTCGCTATGATCATCAAATAAGTCGGGTAGTAGATCTAACATTTTTATCCCTAAGGTATGCACTCTAGTATAGTGAGTATAAATGAAGTTTTACTTTATCAGAACAGGCAGTTTATATCTGCGCGGCGTAAGTAATATCGAGTATAAAGCTAAGTTATTTTCCTTAATGGTAAAGCTCTATTCATTTTTTTCACTGGATTAAAGTCATTTGGTAACCTGTATCAGCCTTGATATTAGTTAAAGTCTTTATTCATACGTACATAATAGCTTTTTAGATTTTTTAATCTTACGGCACTATATAAGTTAGTGTCATAAGTCAGTGGCAAAGTTAAACACTTAAAAGTTGCGTTCCACTGAGTTGGGAATCAGGTCAAGGAGAGAATTTTATCTTGGCAATTGGGTGCGCGGCTATTCGTGTTACTTAAATTATGTCGAGCATTATGTCGCTAGCCTGACTTTTTCTATCAAGCATTTGTTACACACTAGCCTCTTTAGTGACAATGTTGAGTGGTAAATAGCAAGCTAATACAACTGTAAACCTCAAGAGTAATGATATTATTTTTAGTGTTTTTATAGCGTTTATTTTACTACTACTCTAGCAATGACAAAAGGCTATCAATAGCCAGATTATCTGTAGTTATTGCTTGAGTATATGGCTAAAGTAGCTATTTTGTCGCGGTAGAGGGTGATAAACTAGCAAAAATTTTTAATGAGAAAAAACATGCCTTGGATCCAGCTTAGATTAAGTGCCAATGAAGAGACAGCTGAAAAATATAGCGATTGGTTGAGTGCTTGTGGCGCACAAGCGGTGACCTTTATTGACGCTAAAGATACACCTATATATGAGCCGCTACCTGGTGATGAAGTTATTTACTGGAATAATACTGTGGTAATGGGCTTATATGATGCCAGTCATGATATGGACAAGGTGTTGAATTATTTAAAAGGTATTCATCCAGACAAAGCTAAAATGGTCTATAAGCTTGAACAGCTGGAAGACAAAGATTGGGAGCGTGAATGGATGGACAATTTCCATCCGATGAAATTTGGCCAACGTTTATGGATTTGTCCAAGCTGGCGTGATGTTCCTGACCCTAGTGCGGTGAACGTTATGCTTGACCCCGGCCTAGCATTTGGTACAGGCACCCACCCAACAACCGCTTTATGTTTAACTTGGCTAGACGGTTTAGACTTAGTCGGAAAAACCGTGGTTGATTTTGGTTGTGGCTCAGGTATTTTGTCATTAGCCGCGCTTAAATTAGGCGCAAAAAAAGTGATTGGTATTGATATTGATCCACAGGCGTTACAAGCGAGTTTAGAAAACGCTAAACGCAATCAATGTGAAGACCGTTTGGCATTATTTTTACCGAAAGACCAACCTGAGTTTAAAGCCGATGTGGTGGTGGCAAATATCTTAGCCGGACCATTACGTGAACTTGCTCCGGTTATTATTAACTATCTAGCGAGCAATGGTGTGCTTGCTTTGTCTGGTGTTTTAGAAGAGCAAGCCGAACAATTACAAACTCAGTATGCTGAATTTTGTCAGATGGACGCTATTGCTGTTCAAGACGAATGGGTGCGTTTATCTGGTGTTCGTTATTAGTTTGTTATGAGTTGGCGATTAATGGCCTAAAAACGAGCAGCTTTTGTTATCAAATTGTACAGAAACTGCTCGCATCAACACTTTAGAAAATGTCAACACGAAAAACGTGAAAAAAAACGCGTTTTGTTCAATTTATATCCTTTTCAATCCCAAAAAAAACACGTAAACTTAGCGCCCTTTTGACTAGTAGCTCAAAAAAACAGCAGCGTGAAGATAGGTCCATACACTTTAGCAAGCAATACTATGCTTGCGCCCATGGCGGGTATTACCGATCAGCCATTTAGACAACTATGTTGTCAGATGGGGGCAGGCTTAGCTGTATCTGAAATGATGTCATCTAATCCAAAAGTGTGGAATACCGGTAAATCTCAGCGTCGAATGTTGCATAGCGAAGAAGCAGGTATTCGTTCCGTACAAATCGCGGGCTCGGATCCTGAAGAATTAGCTTTTGCGGCTAAGCATAATGCTGATAATGGCGCGCAAATTATTGATATCAATATGGGCTGCCCAGCAAAAAAGGTAAATAAAAAATTAGCAGGTTCAGCGTTACTGAAAGAGCCCGCATTAGTCGAGCAAATTATTAAAGCTGTGGTTAATGCGGTGGATATTCCAGTCACGTTAAAAATTCGAACCGGCTGGTGTGAAAGCACTCGCAATGGTATTGAAATAGCCAATATTGCTGAGCATAACGGCATACAATCACTTGCTGTGCATGGCCGTACTCGTAATGACTTTTATAAAGGCAATGCAGAGTACGACACCATTAAAGCAATCAAGCAAGCGGTGAGTATTCCAGTTGTTGCTAATGGCGATATTACTTGTGCCGAAAAAGCGGAGCAAGTGCTTAATTACACTGGGGCTGATGCCATTATGGTTGGTCGTGGTGCCCAAGGGAGACCTTGGGTTTTTCGAGAAATTAATTATTTCTTGAAAACGGGTAGGCATTTGCCTGCTCCTTCAACGGACGAAGTACGCACAATTTTGATTGGGCATGTAATGGAATTACACAAATTTTACGGTGAATTTATGGGTTTACGTTTTGCCCGTAAACATGTTTCTTGGTACATGCAAACGCATGAACAAGGAAAATCGTTTCGTTCTATTTTTAATGCACTTGAGTCAGTTACTGAACAACTTGACGCATTAACTATGTATTTTGATAATTTAACTTTAGAAAGAGTCTGAACTTTATGTTTGAACAAAATATTTCCTCTCCATTTATTACCGGTGACCTACAAACTCAGACAAAGGCATCGCCTTTACGCACACAAGCGAAAGTAGCTATTAAAAACTACTTGTCTCAGTTAAACGGTAATGACGTTGATGATATGTACGACCTTGTACTTTCAGAAATTGAAGCGCCAATGCTTGAAGAAGTCATGCAATATACGCGCGGTAACCAAACCCGCGCCGCTAACTTATTAGGCATCAACCGCGGTACTTTACGTAAAAAGTTAAAAAAATACGGCATGAACTAAGAAGTAAGACAGGCTAGCCTGTCAATTAAAAGCACCCTCGGGTGCTTTTTTGTTTTTAGAGAGATAAAAGTTATCCAAGTAGTCAACTTTTATGCCATTTAAGAACTACCGCATATCAATAATGTAAAACAGATATGTGTCATAGGCTAGACAATCATTTTAATTTATAGGTAATTAGAAAACCATGGATACACCACGCCCAATCAAACGTGCACTATTAAGTGTTTCAGATAAAACCGGTATTGTTGAATTTGCTCGCTCGTTATCACAAAAAGGTGTCGACCTTTTATCAACAGGCGGTACCGCTAAATTATTGGCCGAAAATGGCATTAAAGTCACTGAAGTATCTGATTACACAGGGCATCCAGAAATTATGGATGGTCGAGTTAAAACCTTACACCCAAAAGTTCATGGCGGTATTTTAGCGCGTCGTGGTATCGACGAAACTGTTATGGTTGAAAACGATATCAGTGCGATAGATTTGGTGGTGGTCAATCTTTACCCATTTGCCAATGCCGTTGCTGATGAAAATTGTTCATTAGAAAATGCCATAGAAAACATCGATATTGGTGGTCCAACTATGGTGCGCGCAGCCGCTAAAAATCATAAAGACGTCACCATAGTGGTCAATGCCCATGATTACGACCGTGTTTTAGCAGAAATGGCGACAAACAATAATTCTTTGGTTTATCAAACACGTTTTGATTTGGCTATTGCTGCCTATGAGCACACGGCAGCTTACGACGGTATGATTGCTAACTATTTTGGTAAAATGTTACCCGCGTATGGCGCAACTGAATCTGCAGCTTCTGTTGACTCATCAGTAGGTGAAAAAGTTAAATTTCCACGTACTTTTAACAGCCAGTTTATTAAAACTCAAGATTTACGTTATGGTGAAAACTCGCATCAAGAAGCGGCTTTTTACAAAGAAGCGAATCCTGAAGCCGCGTCAGTTTCTACGGCAACTCAATTGCAAGGCAAAGCCTTATCTTATAACAACATTGCTGATACGGATGCGGCATTAGAGTGTGTTAAAGAATTTGACGAACCCGCTTGCGTTATTGTTAAGCATGCAAACCCGTGTGGTGTTGCTATTGGTGATGATATTTTAGCGGCTTATGAAGGCGCTTATAAGACAGATCCAACGTCTGCTTTTGGTGGCATCATAGCGTTTAACCGTGAGCTAGATGCCGATACGGCGCAAGCAATCGTTTCTCGTCAATTTGTTGAAGTTATTATCGCACCTAGCGTGTCAGATGCAGCTGCAAAGGTTGTTGCCACTAAAGCTAACCTGCGTTTATTAGTCTGTGGTCAATGGACAAGCAAAACTACCGGTTTTGATTTTAAACGTGTTAACGGGGGCTTATTAGTCCAAGATACGGATCAAGGTAGCGTAACAAGTGACGACTTAACGGTAGTGACTAAACGCCAACCCACGGACGAAGAAATGCGTGATTTACAATTTTGTTGGAAAGTAGCAAAATTTGTTAAATCAAACGCGATTGTTTACGTTAAAAATAGTGCAACTATCGGGGTGGGTGCTGGCCAAATGAGCCGAGTATACTCAGCAAAAGTAGCGGGTATTAAAGCGGCAGATGAAAACCTTGAAGTTAAAGGCTCTGTTATGGCATCAGATGCATTCTTCCCATTTCGTGATGGTTTGGACGCCGCTGCTGAAGCAGGCATTACTGCAGTAATTCAGCCGGGTGGCTCTATGCGTGATAATGAAGTTATTGCTGCAGCAGATGAGCATAATATCGCCATGGTATTCACTGGCATGCGTCACTTTCGTCATTAAGTCAAAATGGTAAAATAAAAATGCTCAGATAGAATTAATTATTCTGAGCATTTTTATTGCAGAAATTATGCTGAGTAGTGTCTGGGTGATAAAATTAATCATTAGACACTCTCAATTAAGTTCAAATGCTGTTTTTTGTCGATAAGATAAGAGTAACGGCACTGATCATCTGAAAGAAATCTGCTATAACTAGCCTGTATAAAAATTCACTAGTTAATGGAAGATAACAATGCATACAACAACTCAAACTCTCAAAAAAGTTTTTACCGCGTCAATCGTGTCTGCAACTTTATTATGTTCTGGTTTTGTTAACGCTCATCAGCAAAGTCAGCTTGAACAAGCTATCGCTGGAGAACATCGCTCAGCAAAAAATAAAGCGCGTGATGAATATCGTCATCCGTTACAAACTTTAGCATTTTTTGGTTTTGATCCGTCAATGACCGTGGTTGAAATTACGCCCGGCGGTGGTTGGTATACTGAAATTTTAGCCCCAGCAGTAAAAGGTAAAGGTAAACTTTACGGTGCTCATTATCCCGATACTGGCGAAGATAACTATTATAGTAATTCACGTAAAAAGCTAGTTGAAAAATTAGCCAGTGACGACGTATTTAGCGAAGTAGAATTGACTAACTTTATTCCGCGTCAAGCAAGTGAACTTGCACCGGCAGGTACAGCCGATTTGGTACTGACTTTTCGTAATTTACATAACTGGCGCGATGAAGGTGTAGAGCAAGCTTTTAAAGACGCTTACAAAGCATTGAAAAAAGGTGGCGTGTTAGGTGTGGTAGAGCATCGTCTACCTGAAGGCGTTGACGCTGAAAAAGCTATGGGTTATGTATCGCAAAGCAAAACTATTGCACAAGCCAAAGCGGCAGGGTTTACTTTAGCAGCAAGCAGTGAAATCAACGCTAATGCTAAAGATATGGCCATCTATCCAAAAGGTGTATGGACCTTACCGCCAGTATTACGTTTAGGCGAACAAGATAAAGCAAAATATATAGCGATTGGCGAAAGCGATCGTATGACATTAAAATTTGTAAAATAACATAATTGAACTGCTATAACCTGACCTCTGCAGGTTATAGCGATTTTAAAATATTAGGAATGTAAGTAAATGAATGTTTTGGTCATTGGTAATGGCGGTCGTGAGCACGCATTAGCGTGGAAAGCTGCACAATCATCTTCAGTAACAAAAGTATTTGTTGCACCAGGTAATGCAGGAACGGCTACAGAAGCCAAGTTGGAAAATATTGCAATATCAGCTGGCGACATTCCAGCCTTAGTCGACTTTGCCAAGAGTAACCAGGTTGTGTTAACTATCGTTGGGCCTGAACAGCCTTTGGTAGATGGCATTGTTGATGCCTTTCAAGTAGAAGGTTTAATGATTTTCGGACCCAGTGCAAAAGCGGCACAACTTGAAGGTTCAAAATCATTTACTAAAGACTTTTTAGCAAGAAATAATATTCCAACCGGTAGTTATCAAACCTTCACTGAAATCGACCCCGCACTTGCGTACGTTCGTGCACAAGGTGCGCCAATCGTTGTTAAAGCTGATGGCCTTGCCGCTGGTAAAGGCGTTATTGTTGCGATGACGTTAAAAGAAGCTGAAGACGGTATTAAAGATATGCTTGCCGGCAATGCTTTTGGTGATGCAGGTCATCGTGTGGTGATTGAAGAATTCTTAGCAGGTGAAGAAGCTAGCTTTATTGTTATGGTTGACGGCAAAAATGTTTTAGCCTTTGCTACGAGTCAAGATCATAAGCGTGCCTATAATGGTGATAAAGGGCCAAACACTGGTGGTATGGGCGCTTATTCTCCAGCACCTGTTGTGACACCAGAGATCCATCAACGCGCTATGAATGAAGTTATCATGCCAACCGTTGAGGGCATGGCGAGAGAAGGAGCACCTTATACTGGATTTTTATATGCGGGCTTGATGATTGACACTGATGGTACCCCAAAAGTTATTGAATACAATTGTCGTTTTGGTGACCCTGAAACTCAGCCAATCATGATGCGATTGAAGTCTGATCTGGTTGAGTTGTGTATAATGGCTTGTCGCGGTGAGTTAGACCAAGCAACAATTGATTTTGATCCACGCCCTGCAGTAGGCGTGGTAATGGCGGCAGCTAATTATCCTGCTAGCTATCCCAAAGGCGATGTTATTTCTGGTCTAGAGACAAATACTGCCACTGATCGAAAAATATTCCATGCAGGTACAGCTGAAAAAGATGGTGCAATAGTTACCTCAGGCGGTCGTGTCTTGTGTGCAACAGCATTAGGTAATAATGTCACTCAAGCGCAGCAATCAGCCTATGAATTATTAAAACAAATTTCATGGCAAGGTGTTGAGTATCGTACTGATATCGCTTATCGAGCGATCGAGCGTGAACAAAGTTAATTTAGCGCAATAGCAATTGTATAATATAATCGTATAAAAAAGCCCAGTAATTACTGGGCTTTTTTATATAACAATTAAGGGCTTAGTTATTAAGTTTTGCTAAGGTTTCTTTTTTTGCACCACCGGCTATTGCAGCAGCAATTGCTGAATCTCTATCAAATCCTAAATCAATAGCGGCTTTAACAATAGCATTACTATGATTATCAGTGCTCTGATTAACCGCAGTTGTAATTACTCGGTCGGCTTCTCCAGGAAATAAAGCTAATACATCTTTAACTATGTTACTTGCCTGTTCCGGTATGGCTTTAATAGCGGCTGTTAAAATATTCAATATCTGACTAGGGTAATTTGATGCGGTGTTGTTAACGATATTACTAGCGTCGTAAGGTTCAGTCCTGATGGCAACTCGGACAATATTTTCTATTTCACTTGGATTAAATTTAACTGCGGTATTAACTATTTCTTGAGCATAAGCGGGTTCTGCGGTAATCGCTATTTCAACCAGTTCACTGCTCGGAGCAACTTTAGCTTTAATCGAATTTTGTATAACATCGCAGGCTAAAACAGGCTGCGCAGATAAAGCACCCAACATGATTTCACGATATTTTTCTGGGTATCGAGCAAAAGCCACCGCCATAACAACATCTACTTTCTCTGGATAGCGTGAAAGTATGGCATGGACACTACTTTGAATTGTTCTTTGTTTCTTTACTTGTTGGTTTAATATCTTAGCAATCAAACGTTCATGTTTATATTCGGCAACATCCTTCGCCACAACTGTACTACTAATGCCAGCAAGCATTAACAAGATGATAAGTTTTTTCATTTGTTATGCTCTCTGTACAAACACCGTGGTAAAACCCACTTTATCTGTAGTTTGTTATTATTATTATGCGCAAATACAATATAGAGCATAAAATACATTATATCTCCTGTTTATTTGTACATAAAAATAGGATTTTTGGAAAAATGGCTAGCCAAATATTACTAACACCGTAGTAATTAGTCCGTAAAGTAGTCGAATAGTTCAATTAAAAAGCAAACAAACATTTAATCGTAATTTAATGCTAATTAGGTGTTGACGTGAAGTCAGAAATCGCTAGAATGCGCTCCAGTTCCAAGGGGTAACCCCAAAGAGCTGTTTTAATAGGTTATCTTATGCAGTTAGAGCTGATTTGATTAACTTAACGTAATAAAACGAGTTGTTTGAAAGTTAAAAAAACT